>NZ_CP108568.1:7325000-7625000 GCF_036010485.1 Streptomyces sp. NBC_01198 | reverse complement strand
CGGCCGGCGCCTCGACGAGTGGCGCACGGTCGTGCGACGGTCCACGCGTAGCGCACAGTGTTGCGGTCGATGCGGATGGACCGGTTCAGCTCAGGAGGGTGGGGGCGTAGCCGGCGTCCAGAGGCCGACCCTCCCGCGAAGTCGTCGCCGCTCGGCCCGGTGTGGGGATGCGCACATATTTCTGTACTTGACGGTCCAATCTGCGCGGTGGATGCTGGGTGCTGACCGCCGAATGTACTGAACGGTACATAGTGTGTGGCATTCCGCGCAATGGCCCCTGTCGCGGCCCCGCAGCGCGCATCTCCTCATCAGAAGGAACACGCCGTCATGACCACCGATTCCGGCCTCGGCCGCCCCCTGGAGCCGTACGCCGTCCACATCGAGCAGAACGTCCTGGACGATTTGCGCTCCCGCCTCAGGACCACCCGTTTCGCCTCCGACCCGGAGAACGAGGACGAGGTCTACGGGCTGAGCACCGCCTACCTCAGGCCTCTCGTGGAGTTCTGGGCCGACGGCTTCGACTGGCGTGCCGTCGAGGCGAAGCTGAACTCCTTCAACCAGCACCGCCTGGACGTGGACGGCACCCCGGTGCACTTCATCCACGAGCGCGGCAAGGGCCCGGCCCCGGTCCCGCTGATCCTGATGCACGGCTGGCCGTGGACCTACTGGCACTGGAACAAGGTCATCGGCCCCCTGACCGACCCCGCCGCCCATGGCGGCGACCCGGCCGACGCCTTCGACGTGATCGTGCCGTCCCTGCCCGGCTTCGGCTTTTCCACCCCGCTGACCAATCCGCGCGAGAACTACGCGAGCATGGCGGAGCGGTTTCACACCCTGATGACCAGGGTGCTCGGTTACGAGAAGTACGGCGTGGGCGCCGCCGACTACGGCGCGCTCGTCGGCGCCAGGCTCGGCCACAAGTACGCCGACTCGCTCTACGGCATCCACCTTGCCAAAGACATGCCACCTGCGATGTTCCAGGGCGACCGCTACTGGGACCTCACGAACGGACAGCGGACCGAGGACCTCCCCGAGGACTCACGGGCCCGGACCCTGAAGTTCCATGACACCTACGTCTCCCACGTCGCCGCCCACTTGCTGGACGGACAGACCCTCACCCACGGTCTGAACGACTCCCCTGCCGGCATGCTCGCCTGGATACTGCGGCGGTGGAAGAAGTGGAGTGACCGCGACGGCGACTTCGAAGCGACCTGGCCCGTCGACGACATCCTGACCTTCGCCACCATCTACTGGGTCACGGAGTCCATCGGTACCTCGATCCGGGCGTACAAGAACGCGAGCCTCTACCCGCCGCAACCCGCGAACAAGCGGGAGCCGTACGTCCAGGCACCGGCGAGCTTCACGATGCAGCTGGGCGACGCTTTCCCCGGTGTGGACAGCGCCGAGGAGCGCATCGCGATCTTCAAGGCCGGCGGTGGCAGGTTCTACGGGGATGTCCGCGACTTCTACGTCCACAAGGAGGGCGGCCACTTCGGCCCCTACGAGAACCCCGAGTTCTGGGTCGACGACCTGCGCGATTCCTACCGGAAGCTGCGCTGAACGCCCTCCCCGAGGTGTGCGGGATCCGCCGCAACGGTCCCACTCGGCCCCTTCCGGGCCGACATGCCCGACCAGACGCAAGAGGAGAACCTCATGAACGACACCGACCGGCTGATCGCCATCGAAGACATCAGACGTGTGATGGCACGCTACGTCTACAACGCCGATCACCATCGCTTCGAGGACCTGGCCGGCCTCTTCACTCCGGACGGCACGTTCACCCCCTACAAGCCCGACGGCTCCATGTGGATGCGCATGGAGGGGCGCGAAGGGATCGCCACATCCATCGGCAGCCGTAACATCCCCGGTGATGTGCTCATCCACCACCTCTTCTCCGACGAGATCGACGTGGAGTCGGAGAACACCGCACGCGGCACCTGGGCGATGGAGGACATCGTCAACCGGGTCGAGCGCGAGGAGAAGGCGGTGGGCCCCGACGGCGCGCCTGTTCCCATGGGCATGCACGGATTCGGCCACTACCACGGGCGCTTCGTGAAGATCGCCGGCACCTGGTACATCGCAGAACTGAAGCAGACGCGGCTGCGCATCGACTTCACCTACTGATCCCCCCAAGGCGGTGGCGCTCGCGGCCCGGAGGCCCCAGCGTCCAGCCGTGACCCGCGCCCCGGCCGCCGCCGCCCTCATCAACTACCCCCGACCCACTAGGTAGACGACAGCGACTAGGGTTACGGCGACATCGCGTGTCGGTCACCGGCTGGGTGAGGCATGGAGGTGTCGGGACATGCCTTCGGAGCATTCCTTGTCAGTCGAGTTGAACCATACGATCGTCCACGCCCGGGACAACCGGGAGTCCGCGGAATTCTTCGCGAAGCTGCTCAGCCTTGAGATCACCGCCGAGTGGGGCCCGTTCATCGCGGTCGGCCTGAGCAACGGCGTCACGCTGGACTTCGCCACGATCCCTGCGGACGGCATCACCTCCCAGCACTACGCCTTCTTGATCTCCGAGGAGGAGTTCGACGCGGCGTACGCGCAGATCAGGCAGCACGGCATCGAGCACTACGCCGACCCCTACCGGAAGCAGCCCGGCATGATCAACCACAACGATGGTGGCCGCGGCGTGTACTTCATGGACCCGGCGGGCCACGCCATGGAACTCATCACCGTGCCGTACGGCGGCTGGACCTCGTAACCCCACGCACCAAGGGCCGCACCCCAGCGTGGAGTGCGGCCCTCATCGCCCTGGTCGACGGCCGGGTCGGGCACCCGCGCAAGCAGCCCGACGCCCTGCTCGGCGACAAGGGCTACGACAGCAACGCCAACCGTCTCTCGCTCATCCGCATGAGGATGCCAGTCCACACCCCGACCGGCCTGTCCACTCCACGGGCACATGATCGTGGCGAGCTCTTGGAACTTCTCACAAAAAGAGATGAAGGATGGGCTCCGTCCAGGCGAGGATCGCTCAGTACTCGGCGATGAAAGGGCAACTATGGACGACAGTTCTCCGAGGGAGCTCATATCCCTCTCAGATGACGAGGGGAACAGCGTCACGGTCAACGTCCTGGGACGTGATACCAGGTGGACCGCAGGACTCGATGCCGAGATCGTCGTCAGGACGCCCTTCGTGTCCGGCCGCATCGATCTGGCGTTGTCCGTTTCCAAGCTGGAAAGCTGGGCCGACGCACTGGGCCGACTCGACGCCGGCGAAGACGTCGCCTGGATGAAGATGAGCAGGGGGCCGTCCATCTTCATCCAGCTCACCGGTGAGCGTGACTGCCCGGAGGTGGTCGTTGACGACGAGTCGGGGTCGATGGTCACCGTGCGCGTCCCCCTCGTCCCGCCGGACGACTGGATTGCCGACCACCGGCAGCGGCTGCACCAGGTGATGAGCTACTGGGTGCCGTTGCTGTCAGGGTAGGGAGACAAGCCGCCGCCAGCAGATGAGCGCACAGCCGAGGGCCAGCAAGGCTTCGTGGATGTCGTCGCGGATCTCCCACCGGATCCGCAGCCGACGAAACCAGTGCAGATGGGCGAACGCACGCTCCACGACCCAGCGTTGAAGCAGCGGGACGAGCTGGGTGACCATACCGGTGGCGTCGGTGGTCAGGTGGTGCTTGCTGCCGGTTCTGCCGCTATCGACAGGGCTTCGTCCTGCCTTGGGGCCCCCCTTAACGCCCGGATGTGGGAGCCGTCGACCGCGGCCCGGCCTCACCGCCTGCGGCGAAGAATGAGATAGAGAGCAGCAACGATCACAAAGAAAAGCACGGTGAACACCAGCGCCGACTGCCCACTGTTCACTGTTCTGGAGTAAAGCCCCCCACCTGCAGCTATGGTCACATGCTCTGCATCCATTGCAGACTCACCACTCCCTGCGAACGTGTGCACGGAAAGAGGACCGAACCCTGACAGCAGAAGTTGCGCCGCAGGTGTGGTCAGCCGGGCGTTACTTCCCCTGGTCAGTTCTCCCCGCGCGGGCGGGGGGGGTAGTCCGCCGTGATCCGGCAGCGGTGATCTGGACAGCGGTGGCGGGAGCAGGCCATCGCCCTCACCCCACGTCTGATGGTGCTTGGCCCGCCTCCGCCCCGCTGTTCCGGAACCTGGCCGCCCGAACGCTCCGAGGGGCTGGAAGCGCAGGTCCGCTCCGGGCTCGGCATCTCGCCGCCGACAGCGCTACTGGACGCGGTTCTTCCGGACAGCGGGGGGCGGAGCCGGGCGGCTCAGTGCTCGGCGAACCACTGCTGGCCGGGGCTCGCGTTCACGTCCGACTGCTGGGTGAGGTAGGCACCGTTGGACTTGCTGTTGCCGGCCGTGGAGATGATGCGGCCCGAGACGGCGTTCATGAGGGTCTGGGTTCCCACGCCGAACCACTTCTCGTTGGCGGTGAGATTGCAGTCCCACAGGACGAGGTTGGCGCCCTGGCTGGAGCTGCCGCCGTACGGGATCAGACACATTCCGCTCTCGTAGTTCATGAGCTCGTAGCCGGTGCTCGAGAGCACCGCGAACCACTTCTGGGAGGGGTCGCCGTTGCAGGTCCACTGGGTCACCTGCGTGTTCCGGGCCCCGCTGCCACCCTTGGGCGTGGCGCACATGCCGAGCTTGTCGTTCTTGATCAGGTAGATGGTGCTCGCAGCTGACGCGGTGTCGGCTCCGGAGAGTGCGGTGCCGAACAGCGCTGCGGCGGACACGAGAAGGGCGGTGACTCTGGCCGACGTGCGCATGTTTCCTCCGACTTATCACCCCGCGGCACCAACGCCGTTGCGGTGGCCACCTACTGGGAACGAATGTTGATACCGTCGGGACTTTAAGGCGTCATGGACATGGCTGTCTACCATTTGACTTACCGTGAGGTAATAGCCGCTGAGCGTACTCGGAGCCGGAAGGGAAATTCGGCTCACAGGTGGGCTTTTTTGACCCATTCAGTATGGGTTTCATAGTTGTGGTGGCCGCCGGAGTAAGGCCCTTGGCACGTTCACCAAGAGGGCGACCACTTCTCCAGGCGCGTCTGCGTACCCGTCGGCGGCTCGACTACCTTCCGGCGGTGAGGACCATCCTGAATGGTGCTTCTCCGGCCAGCATCCTGGCGTAGGCCGTGGCCGCGTCCTCCAGGGGGACCTCTTCGCTCCAGGGACGAATCCCTGAGCTGACGGCGAATCGGAAGGCCTCCTCGCGGTCGAGAGGGGTGCCCGAGATGATGCCGTAGACGCGCTTGGTGCCGAAGATGAGGTCCAGTGCGCCGAACGTCAGATTGTCCTGCGGGAGGCCCACGATGATGAGCTCACCGCGGCGGCCCAGGCCCCCGACCGCGGATGAGATCGCCTCCGCACTGGTCGCGGTGGCCAGGATGACCTTCGCGCCGCCGAGTTCCCGCAGGGACTGCGCGACATCCTGCGTCTCGCTGTCGATGTAGTGGTCCGCGCCGACGTCGCGGGCAGGGCCTGCCTTCTGGGGGCCACGGGCGATCGCCACCGTGACGAAGCCCATCGCGGCAGCCGTCTGGACGCCCAGGTGTCCCACGCCGCCCAGGCCGAGAACCGCGACGAGATCCCCTGGTCTCGCGGCGCTGTTGCGGAACGCGTTGAAGGCGGTGAGCCCCGCGCATGCCAGCGCCGCCGCGTCGGGAGCCGCCAGCCCCTCTGGAATGCGGGAGAGCCCGTTCGCCGGCACCACGACGGTGTCGGCGAAACCTCCGGGATACGAGACGCCGGGCGTCTTGGCTTCGGGGCAGTTGATGCTGTCACCGTCGCGGCAGGCGTCGCAATGTCCGCAGGTACCGGCGATGTAGCCCAGTGCCACACGGTCTCCCTCCTGCCACTCCTCCACCCCGGCGCCGACCGCGTCCACGCGGTCGGCGATCTCGTGGCCGGGCGTCATCGGAAAGGTCGTTCCTGGAAGGTAGCCGGCGATGATCGGGACGTCCGAGTGACAGATCCCGCACGCCTCGACGGCGACTCGCACCTGCCCGGCTCCTGGCTCAGGGGCGTCGATCTGGGTGAGTACGAGGTCTCCACCGGGCTCCGAGACCTGGACGGCTCGAAAGTGTGCACTCATGGGGATCCTCGCTTCGTCAGGCTGCGCGGCAGCTCAGGCAGCTGCGCACGAAGAGAATAACGGTCTTAACCGTCTATCCACCCACAAATGAGCGCAGACTATACGCCAGGTGCACCGCAGATGGACGGATCTCATCCGGCAACCCTGCAGCGCCTCCCGCAACGTCATCTGCGTGTGCGAGGTGAGCGGCGGCATGGCCGGGCGCCCGAACGCGGCCAAGCCCGATCAGCCCTTCACCCGTTTGCTCGAAACGCACCTTCGCCGGCTGCCTGATGGGCGAGACCGCCCACACCATGGCCACCGCAGGAGTGAGAGCACGTCCGCCCGGTTGCCTGTGGTGCCGTTTCCCGCCGGCGGTCCGGCCGGCCGGCGGGAAACGACAGCATTACGGGTGGTAGAGCCGCTCCGCGCGGTCTGGGACTCGGGTTTGCAGCACGACCTGGTCGCTGGTGGGACCGCCGAGAAATGCCTGATTCGTGATCACGGCACGGCCGTCGGCGAGAATGGCAACGCTCGCCGGATTGTCATAGGGAACGGGCAGCGCGCCTGCCTCGGTCGGCGTCGCGGGGGTGCGGGTGATCTCCTTGCCGGTGGAGTCGAGTGTCAGCAGCGCGTTGCCGAGGGCGAGGGCGACGTAGATGCGGCCGCTCTGGCCGATGGCGATTCCGTCCGAGGCCTCGCCGGGCTCGCCCTGCCAGATCTGGTGCAGGGCACCGGCGGTTCCGTCGTGGTTGATGGGGAGGGTGTAGATGCGGCCGGTGCCGGTGGCGATCTGCGCGGGGTCGGTCAGCCCGTAGGTGCACTGGGCCAGCACGATGGTGCGCGGGTCGGCGAGACGGATCCCGCACGGACCGAAGAGGCTCTCCAACCGCTGGTCGGTCAGCCAGACGCGGGCCGGCCCGCCGCCGGGCGGGACCCTCCACACCAGCGCCTGGCTGATGTCGGTGACATACGCTGATCCGTCCGGGCCGAACGCGATGTCGTCGGGGTAGGCGGGCGCGTCGGCCTGGGTGTCCGAGCAGTTGCCGGGCTGAGCGCCAGGCGCCGTGCAGGACGGGACGTCGCCGAAGGTGGCGTAGGTCCGCTGGGCGCCGGTGACCGGGTCCAGCGTGATCATGCGGGCGGGATGGCGGTCCAGGATGTAGAGCAGGCCGTTGCGGCCGGTGGCCATGTTGGTCAGGCCCTGCCCGGTCGTCGCCTGGCCGGTGATGGAGTAGTCCCGGAGCAGCTGCCCGGACTGGGCGCTGTACCGGTAGACGTGGCTGGGCAGGTTGGGGCTGCCGTCGGCGGCCTGGTGGGTCCCCACGTAGACGGACCCGCGGTCGGCCGCTATGCCGACCAGGTGCCCCGGGCTGCCGGCCGGCGGCGCCGCGAAAACCGTGGTGGCCGGGACGCCGGCCGGTGTCTGGCCGGCCGCGATCGCGGCCGACCCCAGCGCCAGCATGGCGGCGATCGGGGCGATCACCAGGGCCCCGCGGCGCCGTGATCTGCGCCTGTCCTGTCGGGTAGTTCTCATCTGACTCCCTCTTGTTCGGTCCTGCCGGGGCCCGAGATGCCCGCCGGAGCGGAGCGGTCTCCCACCGGCTCGTCGCGAACCCGCGGCGGCCCGCAGCAGTCCGCAGCCGGTCACGGCTTTGCGCCGTGCCACGCGAGGATGTTAGTACGCCAACCATATTTCTTCATCACCGATGATCAAGGGTTGGCCTGGTGAGCGTCATGTGCCCGGCTGCCACTTCGGCAGGAGGTCGCGACGGCAGGTGCGGCCCTCCGCCGTAAAAGACCGGGTGTCTCCTTCGTGCCGCCGAACGGGTCGCTCAGGTGCGGCATTGGAGGGGAATCGACACGTCCGGGCACTCGGCTGCCGCGCGTCACCGAGGAGGGAGGCGATCCTTTCTGCCCGTGCCGGAGGGCCGCGAGGCGGCCGAGCGAGAGGACATGCTGATGGCGGTCAAGTACGGGCTGCTCGTGTTGCTTGAGGCGCAGAAGGGGAAGGAGGCTGAGCTTGCCGCGTTCCTGGAGCAGGGGCGGGAAATGGCGGTCGCCGAGCCCGGCACGGTGACGTGGTACGCCTTCCGCACCGACGAGAGCCGGTTCGGGATCTTCGACACCTTCGAGTCGGAGGACGGCCGTCGGGCCCATCTGTCCGGCCCGATCGCCTCGGCGCTCGCCGACGTCACCGAGACCTTGCTGGCGCACCCACCCCGGATCCAGCAGGTGGATGTGCTGGCGGTGAAGTGACGGTCGTCGCGGACGTCAGGAGCGACGCGGAGGGGCCGCCCCGGGCGCCGTGCCGGGGCGGCCCCCGGGGGACGGTGTCCCGGGTCAGGAAGCGGGGCCCCCGTGGCGGTGGCGCCGGGCGAGGTACAGCGCGCCGCCGCCGACCAGCAGCACGCCGCCGGTGACGCCGAGCGCCAGGGCCGCCGAACTGCTCCCGGACTCCGCGAAGTCCTGGGCGGCGGCCGGGCCGCCGCCGCCAGTGGATACGGCCGGCGCGGCGTTCGCGGCGGCCTCCACGGCGGCCGAGCGGTGGACGGGCCGGACGGACTTCACCGAGCCGTCGGTTTTGAGCAGCACCTGACGGTCGTTCGGGTGCCGGAAGTCGAAGGCGCCGTCCAGGCTGCCCGCACGGGTGTCGAAGGATCCGTCGCCGATCCGGCCGGTCTTCCAGTTGTTCTCGATGAAGCGGGTGATCGAGGCCTGCTCGGTGCGGGTGTGGTCGACCGAGTTGACCCTGCTGTAGGGCGAGATGACCAGCAGCGGCTGGCGGGTACCAGGGCCGCAGCGGTCGGCGTAGCCGCCCACGGGGGCCGGGCCCGCCTGGCATGCCGGGCTGTCGACGGACTTGCCGTTGGAGCCGAGCGTGGTGTCCCTTGAGCCGTTGGCCACCTTGGCGTAGGCGTGGTCGTACCAGCCGTCGGAGTCGTCGTACGCGATGACGACGGCGGTGTCCTGCCACTGCGGGGAGGACTGGATGGCGTTGATCTCACTGACCAGGAAGTGCTGCTCGTCGATCGGGTCCGAGTAGCCCGCGTGGCCGTCCTGGTAGGAGGCGGCCTTCAGGAAGCTCACGGCAGGCAGCCGGCCCGCCGCGAGGGCGGCCGAGAAGTCGGTGAGGTCGTAGTTGTGGTTCGCCTGGCCGTTGTGGCCGATCTCGGCGGTGTTCTTCGGCGGCAGGTGGTGCGGGTTCGCCGTCGACTTGTAGTACTGGAACGGGGCGTGGTGCGAGCTGTAGTCGACGGAGGCCGCGCCGCCGACGTTGGGGTGCGTGGCGCCCTGGCAGTCGGCGTAGTCGCCCTGCTTGCCGTCCCACGGGGTGGAGGGGCGGAAGCCGCCCTGGAACCAGCCCCAGGACACGCCCTTGGCGTTGAGCAGGTCGCCGATGTTCTTGCCGGTCAGCGCCGCCAGCGCGTTGGTGCTGGTGTGACTGTTGTCGGCGCAGTCGTCGTAGGCCGGGTCCGGGTCGTTGATCATCGTGCCGACGCCCTTGGCGTCCGGCGAGACGACCGCGTACGGGTCTGGGGTGGCGGTCTGCTCGGGGTTCTCGGTGCCGGTCGACGGGTCCATCGAGATCACGCCGTGCGTCTGGCCGGAGACGAGCTCGATCGCACCTGGGGTGGACGGGCCGTACGCCGAGCTGAAGGAGTTGTCGCCGAGCGTGTAGTGCTGGGCGTAGTTCCACAGCGCGGTGACGGTGTTGCCGTCGTAGTAGTCCATCACGAGGCCGGGTTCACCGAAGAGGTTGCCCGAGCACCTGCTGGTCTCGGTGTTCTCCACGTACGCGTCGGACTCGCCGCCGTTGGCCGCGTACTGCTCAGGACCGTACGAGTGGTTCTGGTCGCAGGTGACGGCCTGGGACGGGCTCAGCCGGGTCGGCGGGTACTGGTTCGGGTTCTTCGTCAGCAGACCGGCGTGGCGGGCGGTGTCGATGTCCCTGGGCGTGTGCCGGTCGGCCGTGAACCGGGTGCCGTCGGTGTTCGCCGCCACGGGATACGAGCCGAAGTAGTGGTCGAACGACTCGTTCTCGTCGTAGATGACGACCACGTGCTTGATCGGGGTGGCGGTCGCGCCCCCTCCCCCGTGGTGCGCGGTGTCGGCCCCGGCCGGCGCGGCGCCGCCCAGCAGTACGAGCGCCGCCGACCCCGCCAATGCCGCCCAGCGTGCCACTCGTGGCCGGGAGCCCCCCGTTTTTCTGGTCGTACCGCTCGTCTCGCTCATACCTGGTCAGCCTCCGCAGTGTGGTGCTCTTCGGCGTGCCGTCGATGGATGTTCACCTGCCGTACATGATCGTCCCAAGGGGCCGAGCATGACAATGTCCCGACAGGCCCATCTGCCACACCGGTTACCGTGGGCGGTGCTGCCGTCGCGGTGGCCGACCGCCCGGCTTCCGGCTGGCGGCATACGTGCGCCGCTCACGTCAGCGACTCGTGCGGCCGGGCCCGTTCACCCTGGCCGACGGCGCGGGCGGCGGGCAGTTCAGGCGGCGATACGGGGTCAGTCCTGGTGCGGGCGAACGATGATCGGTGGGCTCGGTCCGTCGGTTCTCTCGATGGTCGGCTGCCGGAGGTCGAGGTCAGCGTTCTGCGCGGAGCCGCTGTGCTGGGTGTAGTAGACGTGCCCGTCGACCACGGCAGTGACGACGGCCGCGTGGTGGATGGTCGACGGAGAGCCGTCCCCGCGTCCCCAGAAGATGATGTCTCCGGGCTTCGCATCAGCCGGATCGGGAACGGGCTGACTGTTGTTGCTCGTCAGGAAGTCGTTCAATTCCCTGGACCCGGCCCACGAGTAACTGTTGTTGGTGCTGCCTTGGTACCATTTGTGGTCGCTGTCCGACCTTCCCCAGAACTCTGTCTCGTGCCCCTTCTCGTGCAGTCCGGCCGCGAGAAGCGCATGGGACACGAAGTTCGTACAGTTGTCCTGCCCCTTGACATCGATGCCGGAATTGCCCCAGTTGCCGAGGGCGTAGTTGACAAGTTTCACCCTGTCGATCCCGTCACTGCCACGCAATTCCGCCTGCACGCCGGACGGAATGCCGTTCAGCGTGCCGAGGACGCCGGGGGCGGCGAGCTTGAGCCTGTCCTGTTCCTCGGGGCTGAGACCGGCCCACCATTGGTTGACCAGCGCGGGCGGGCCCTTGGGAATCGAGCCCAGGATCATCTGCAGTTCCAGGCGCGAAGCGTCGTTGACGTCGATGTCCTTGAAGCCGCCCAGATATTCCTTGAGTTCCTTCGCGTCCTTCGCGCGGGCTGCGATCTTGCAATCCACGTTGCGGCTGTCAGCGGCGAGCCGTTCCAGTGCGGCCTGCGCCGTCCGGTCAGCCTGGGTGGCCTCGCGAAGAGCCTCCGCGATGAGCTGGGTGACCTGCTGGACCTTCGGATCGGGCAACACCCCCAGCGGGGGCGACGGCTGTGCCCCACGGGCCAACGGCGGTAAGGAGTCGAGCCGGACGGAACCGTCCGCACCGATCAGGATGTTGTTCCGCCCGGCCAGTTCCCTGGCTTCCTGGAGGGTCTCTTGCGCCAGAGTCACCGCGTGGAAGAGTCCCCGGACGATCTCGGCGACCGCGGAGGTGACGACTCCACCTGCCAGGAGGGTGTAGTACGCGACCTGGATCTGCCGGTTCGCGGCCTGCGCGGCCGCGCCGCCCCAGGTGCCCGCGGTCATGTGCTGGACCTCGGTGGCCAGATCGTCGGCCGCGGTGGTCAGGTTCCGGCTCAGCACCGTCCAGTCCTCCGCGGCGCTCGACCACAGACCGGGCTTGGCCGAGGCCAACTGACCGAAAGTGACCATCAGTTCCTCTCTCAGTCGAGCTCGCGGGCCAACTGGCGGAACAACCTGGCGACCTTTTCGTCGGTCTGCTGGTAGTCGTCCGCGGAGTTGTGCAGACCGGTGCCCAACCGCTCTATCTCGCCGCTGATTGCGGAGAGGCGGTCTTCCCAAGTGGTGAGGCATTCCTGCAGAGCGCTGCTGGCCGCCCAGCCTCCGTGGGCCGAAACCGCAGTCGGAGTCGTGCCCTTCAAAATCGCCTTCGACGTGGTGACGTCGTCATTGATCTTTCCTGCACCCGTCCCAGCCTTGTGCAAGGTCGGCGGATGAACGTTGAACCCGGTCATCTCATCAGGATGCCAGCGGCCGGGCGCTCGGGCCATAGCGGGAAGCGGGGTGCTGAACCACCGCCGCACGAGGGGCCGATGGCGCCGGGCCGGGATCACGCCGCCTGCGCACGGATGCCGGGACGGACTTTCCACGAGGCCCGCAAAGCGCTCAGTCCGCTCGGATGAGGAATCTCTGGTCGGCTGCGTGCGTACATTGTTCCTCGGTCGCCTCGGCCCCCTCGGAGGTGTCGTCCCCGGCGATGCCGATGCACCGGCTGCTGTTGACCGGGCGAAAGCGGAAGTCCTCGGCGCCGGCGCTGCCGGCGGGCTCCAGGCGGAACAGCGTGGCCTTGGCGCAGTCGTTCAGGGGTTGGAGCATGCCCTTGACCGGACCGGTACTCATGACCGCCAGGCACCCCTTCCCTTCCACGGGGTGGAGCCATTGGATGCGGTAGAGGCCCTCTCCGACCGGTTCGAGATAGGTGCGCGGCACGGCGGCCTGGGCGCAGGGGAGTTGCACGGCGACGGCGTTGTCGTAGGCCCCTTTGCGGTCCCGTCCGTCGGTCAGGCAGAGGTCGGGCGTACGGGCGGGACGGATGGTGACCCAGCCGTCGGCGGGAAGCCGGGAGGAGGTGCCCGGGCTGTCGGGGAGGAGCGCCCAGGCGGCCAACGCGAGCCCCAGGACCACCAGCGAGGTCGCGCCCGCCACTTTGCGGCGCTTGGTCAGCCGCTTCCTCGGGGTTGCGGGGTCTGCACCTGATGGTCGGGCCGTGGCTTCGCCGTCGGCGGCGGGACCCGGCACCGCGGCAGGCCCGGCAGCGGGGTCCGCGGCGGCGATCCGAGACCTGGCCTCCAGCCAGGCGCCGACCCGCGGCTCGTCCCCGCAGGCGCGGACGAACGCGACCAGCAGGTCAGGGCGCGGCAGGCTGGTCCTCTTGAGGATGTCAGCCAGGGTGCTGCGGGCCAGCACATCTCCGTTTCTGGCGGCCCGTTCCTCCAGGTCGCGGTATGTCAGTCCTGAACGCTCCTTGAGTTTCTGCATCGACTCGACAAAGCCGGCTGCGTCCCGGGCGCTGTGCGGCGACAGTTCCTCCTGGTACTCCACGAACCGCAATCCTGCCGTGGCTGTTAGGCACGGGACAACGGCAGATTCCGCCACGCCCCGCCGGTGCGGGGCCCTTTCCGGACAGCGGCCTGACCAGTGCCGTTGCGGCACCGGGAGGGTGAGGGCGCCAGGAGAGAGGAGGATCAGCCGTGAAAAAGAAGCTCTCGGTTTTTCTGGTGCCTTTGGCCGCATCACCCGGGCGGGTGGCGCTGCCGTCCTCGGCGTCAGCCACGACGGGCTGCCTCAGCGGCACGAGCCACAACAACTGTGCCCGCGGCACCCACGGCCGGAATAGCCATGTGTGACCCCGGTTCCGCCGATAGCGTGGCGGGGTGGAGCCTGGGATGAGCGAGGCGGCGGCGGACAGCCGGGGCGGCCGGGGGCGGGTACGCGTGTCGGTCGCAGTGACGGAGGAGCCGTGGGGACTGGATGTCGACGCGATCGTGGTGTCCGTGGGGGGCGGCTTCGGGCAACTGGCCGCGGTCGTGGCCGGCTACTACCCCGAGGCTCCGTTCGGCTCGGTGGATCTCACGGAGCTGACGCCGAGCCGGCCGGGCCTGGTCAGGCTGCGCGAGCCGGGGACCCGGGGTCGCGGGCCATGGCTGGCGGTCCTCGCCACCCCGCATGACGAGCAGAACGGCTCGCTGAACGTCGACTCGCTCACCACGGCCACCAGGGCAGCGCTCCGGGCGGCCGCCGACATGGGCGCCCTGGCAGTGGCCCTTCCGCTGCTGGCCACCGGTGCGCTGGGGCTGGAGAAGAGCGTGGTCGCGGCGGTGCTGGTCCCTGCCGCGACGGACATGGCCGCCGGGCTGCCGCTCCAGCACCTCGTCCTTCTGACGAACGACGAGGCGGACGTGCCGATCCTGCGGGCGGCTCAGGTGGGTGAGCTGCCCGCCCCCCGGACTCCGTGGCTCGACGGGCGCCGGCCGGCGCAGGCCGCTCTGGTGGGCGGGATGTCCACCGACCGGGTGGATCCGAACACCGGGATCCCTCTCACCGAGGACCGGCTCGGCGCGGCACCGTACGTGTCGATGCTTGCCGCCGTCATCAGCGACCGGAAGACACCCACCCCGCTGTCCGTGGGGATCTTCGGCGAATGGGGCTCGGGCAAGAGCTACTTCATGGGGTTGCTGCGCAGCCGCGTGGCGGAACTGGCCGCGTCGGGGAATCCCGGGTACTGCCAGGAGGTCACGCAGATCGGCTTCAACGCGTGGCACTATGCCGACACCAACATCTGGGCGAGCCTGGGCGACGAGATCTTCCGGCAGCTCGCCGGGCCCGGGCCGAGCACGGAGGACCTCCGCAGGCAGTTGCGGACCGAGCTCGCCCAACGGATGCATCAGCGCAGGGAGTACGACGCGGTCAGGCGGCAGGCCCGGTCGGCCGCCGCCGAGTTGCAGGCCGACGTGGACGCGGCCGCCGCGGACCGGCAGTTCCGGGTCCGCGCCCTCGTCGACGCGCTGAAGGGGTCGCCGGCGTTCGCCCAGCAGGTGCAGAGCCTGTGGCGCAAGCTGGGCGTCACGAGCGACGTGGAGCAGGCCAGGCTGCTGGCCGACGAGTTGCAGGGCACCCTCTCGGAGGCCGAAGCGCTCAGGCGGGCCCCGCGGGACCGGGCGGGCCGGGCTGCGGTCGCGGCAGCCGCGCTGGCGCTGCTCCTCCTGCTGGTCGTCGGGGCCTTCGCGCCCGGGGTCAGGGCCTGGCTGGCACCCGGCGGGGGCGTACTCGCCGCTGCCGCCGGGCTCGGGCTGACGATGCTGACGCGCGCCCGCTCCGGCATACGGGCGCTGCGCTCGCTCTCGGACGACCTTCGCGCAGGCCTCGACCGATCCGCGACGGGCGACGCCGAGCCCGCGGTCGCCGACGCGCTGCACGCCCTGCGGCAGGCAGAAGCGGACCGGCGGGTCGCCGAGGCGCAACTGGACGACGTCATGGCGCACATCGGCGGCCTCGGCCGCCGGCTGACCGAGCTGAGCCCGGGACGGCGGCTCTACAGCTTCCTGAGCGAGCGGGCCGGCGGCGACTCCTACACGGGGAACCTCGGCCTGATCTCCGTGCTGCGCAAGGACCTTGAGCAGCTGGTGGAGCTGATGGCGGACTGGCGTGCCCATCCGGAGCAGGAACGCGCGGGGCACCGCCCGATCGACCGCATCGTCCTCTACATCGACGATCTGGACCGGTGCAGTTCCCGGCAGGTGGTCGAGGTGCTGCAGGCCGTCCACCTGCTGCTGGCGCTCGACCTGTTCGTGGTCGTCATCGGCGTGGACCCCCGCTGGCTGGTGCGCTCGCTGTCCAGCCACTACGGCGAGCTGCTGGACACCGGCGTGCCGCCCGCGCCCGACGAGCCCGACCGCCGGCCGGTGACACCGGAGGACTACCTGGATAAGATCATCAACATCCCGGTCCTGCTGCCCGGCATGCCGGCGCGGGGGCTGCGCTCCCTCCTGTCGTCGCTGGCCGACGTCGGGGACCGGGCCGCGCCTGCCGCCGGGCCCGCGTACGGCGGCCCTGGCGGATCGGCCGACTTCTCGATGACGATCGAGGCGGGCTCGGAAGCCGACAGGGCGCCGGGCGCGACGAGGAGCACACCCTTCCCGCTCCCGCCCCGGCCGCTGACCGAACCGGAACTCGCCGTCCTGTCCGGCCTCGACCTGCTGATCGACACACCGCGCAAGGCGAAGAGGCTGCTCAACCTCTACCGCATGCTCAGGGCGACCCGTGACCTCTCCAGCGCCTCCCGCTTCCTCGGCGAGGACGGGTCACCCGGCGAATACCAGGCGGTGGCGGTTCTGCTGGGGCTCGTCATCGCCGAGCCCGGGCTGCTGCCGCAACTCCTGGACACCCCGCCCGATCCCACCGGGTCCGTCCCGGGCGGCCTGATGCACCGTCTCCCCGACACCTCCTGGCCCGATTTCGTCGCGAGCCTGGAGGTCCGTGACTTCGCCAACGGCGTCGCCGGTGACGTCGGCCTGCGAAATGCCGCCGCGTGGGCCCGCCTGCACGCCGGGGTGCTGCGCGCGTCGGCCGAGGTGACGCTGCCCGACCTGAAGAGTTTCCGCCTCTGGGCTCCCAGAATCCGCCGCTTCTCCTATGTCCTGGCCCGCCCGGACGTCCAGGACCCCCAGCGCTGAGCCGGGCGGCGCCCGCCCGGCAGACGCCTCGCATGGACGCCGAGCCGGTGGGCCGGGTCACGCCGATAACCGCCCGCCGAGCAGCCACTCGATCCATTCCGGCAGACCGACAAGAGGCGGCCGTTTCCGGCCGCCCCTTGTCGCCCCTACATCAGCTGTGAATGGTGAAACAGACCATGTCCTTGTAGTCCGTCCACGAACTGCTGGAACTGATACCGCCGCAGAAACTGCTGTTGTTGGAGAAGCTGCGATTCACGGTGAGCTTCTCCGAGCCGCTGCTTGCGGCGACCCAGGCCGATGCCTTGTGCCAGCTGTCGTCGTCGTCCTGCGCCGTCACGTAACCGACCATGGCGCCGTTGTTTATCTCGGACACCGTCTCGTAGTCCACGTGCAGCCCCGAGCCGACGACGCTGACACACCACTTCGCACCGCAGTGGCTGGAGCTGAACGGCCGCGCGACGACGTTCGGACCTGCTGCCGCGTGGGCGGACGGCGCCCCCGTCAGCCCGATGAGCGCGGCGACCGCGCCGGCGGCCAGGGCACCGGACGCGCGCTTCGTGATCATGTTCATGGAGTACACCCTCTCAGAATTCGGACAATCGAAAACGAGCGGGAAAACAGCGGACACCTAATCCTTGAAATCGATTGACCTGAATCCGTCAAACGATCCGAGATCCGTACCACTATTCCCCCCTCTGCTTCAAAACAGTAGCCGCAGCCAGGTCCGATCTCCACCCGCACATCCAGCAGAAATCGACCCAAAGCATAGGGAAGACGGATTTCGCGATCACAACAAGAAGTAGGAATTCCGCTTGACTCGATATTATTTACCAAAAATTGAGGCAGGGATTCGGAACCCACTCGCCGCGGCGCAACTGAGCCGACCAGGAGGACACCGGGCGGGCGGAAAAAGGGTGCACAACACCCCTTCGTGGGCGGCGGAGGGCCGGGCCCCCGCCGGGTGCCGTGCGGGGGCGACGGCCCGGACGTGGGACACCGGGCGCGGCCGGACGCCGGCTGCGCCCGCCGCCTGAAGGCGATTTCGCGCGCCCGGGGCGCCGGTCAGCCCCTGCTGTACGGCTCGGACGGCACGTCGTCGATGGTGGTGCCGCCCTGCTGCCAGGGGATCGCGACGTCGTTGACGAAGTCGGCCGGGAAGTCGAGCTTCGGCGCGGTGAGTGCGGACAGCTCGGCGAGCTGCTCGTCCGGAACGCTGACGTCCAGGGACGCGAGGTTGGCGTCGAGTTGCTGCACCGTGCGGGCGCCGATGATGGTGGAGGTGACCTCCGGCCGGGCCCGTACCCAGGCCAGCGCCACCGCGGCGACGGAGGCGTTCAGGTCGGAGGCGATGCGCTGCAGGACGTCCAGCAGCGCGAAGGTCGACTCGTTGAGGCGGCCGGCGGTCCAATTGGCCCGGCCGGACCCCTCAGGCGCGGGATTGTCGCGTGAGTACTTGCCGGAGAGCACTCCGCTGGCCAGCGGGCTCCAGGGGGTGACGCCGAGGCCGAGTTCGCGGGCGACGCCGAAGAGCTCGCCTTCGACGGTGCGCTGGAGCAGGGAGTATTCGACCTGGATCGCGGCCACGGGTGACCAGCCGCGGAATTCGGCGATGGTGCCGGCCCGGGCGACTTCCCAGGCGTGGGTGTCGGAGAGCCCGATGTAGCGGATCTTGCCCGCGCGCACCAGGTCGTCCAGGGTCGCCATGGTCTCCTGGATCGCGGTGTGGCGGTCGAAGTTGTGCTGCCAGTAGAGGTCGATGTAGTCGGTGCCGAGACGGCGCAGGGACGCCTCGACCTGCTGCATGATCGCCTTGCGGCCGGCGCCGCCGCCGTTCGGGTCGCCGGGGAACATGTTCCCGCCGAACTTCGTGGCCAGGACCAGGCGGTCCCGCACGCCGGGGTGCTTGGCGAGGTAACCGGCGATCGTCTCCTCGGACTTGCCGTCGTTGTATCCGTTGGCACTGTCGAGGAAGTTCCCGCCCGCTTCCACGTAGCGGTCGATGATGCGGTGGGAGGTGTCGGCGTCGGCGCCCCAGCTTGCGTCGCCGAACGTCATCGTCCCCAGGGCGAGCGGGCTGACCCGCAGGCCGGAGGGGCCCAGGGTGCGGTAGGAGTCGAGTCCCAATGTCTTCTGCCTTCCTCCGTCGACCGAACCTCTGATCCTTCAGAAACCTACCTCCGACGCCCTGCGCTACCGGTGCGGGCCGATCGGCGAGCCGGGTCGACTTTCGGATGCCGTGACCGGGCGCTCTCGAACCCGCGGGGCCGGTGGGGTCAGGCGGGCCGGGCCGCCGGTCGCCGGGGTTCGATCACCGTGACTCCGGCGGGCGAGCCGTCGCTCAGCGCGGCCAGGGCGTGCGGTGCGTCGTCGAGACCGATGACGTCGCCGACCAGCAGATCGGGCCGCAGGGTGCCCGCTGCGAGCTGGCGCATGAGTTCGGGGTAGGCGTGGGCGGCCATGCCGTGGCTGCCGAGGAGTTCCAGTTCCAGGGCGACCACCCGGTCCATCGGCACCGGAACGCCGCCCGCCGGCAGCAGCCCCACCTGCACGTGCCGGCCGCGGGACCGCAGCCCGGCCACCGAGGCCGCCAGGGTGGCCGCGGAGCCCAGCGCGTCGAGCGAGACGTGCGCGCCGCCGCCGGTCGCCGCGCGGACCGCACCGGCCGTGTCGCCGCCGGCCGCACGCGGGTCCACGCACGCCGCCGCACCGAACCGCCGGGCCGACTCCAGCGCGCCCGGCGCCGTATCGACCGCGACGACCCGCGCCCCGCACGCGACCGCCACCATCACCGCGGACAGCCCCACTCCCCCGCAGCCGTGCACCGCCACCCATTCGCCGGCCCGGACGCGGCCCTGCGCGACGACCGCGCGATAGGCGGTGGCGAACCGGCAGCCGAGCGAGGCCGCTGCCACGTACGACATGTCCTCGGGCACCGCGACCAGGTTGGTGTCGGCCGCGTGCAGGGCCACGTATTCGGCGAAGGATCCCCAGTGGGTGAACCCGGGCTGCTGCTGGCGCTCGCACACCTGCTGGTCACCGCGCGCGCAGGCGGGGCAGCGCCCGCAGGCGCAGACGAAGGGGACGGTGACCCGGTCGCCCGCCCGCCAGCCGGTGACCCCGGCTGCCACTGCCACCACCTCGCCGGCCAGTTCGTGTCCGGGCACGTGGGGCAGCGCGATGCCGTCGTCGTGGCCCATCCAGCCGTGCCAGTCGCTGCGGCACAGGCCGGTGGCCCCGACCCGCACGACCACCCCGCCGTCCGGCGGCACCGGATCGGCCACCTCCCGCACCTCGGCCGGCCGCCCGAACTCCTCGAAGACCACAGCCCGCAACTCCGCCACCCCGATCATCGCTCCACGACCCCAGCCAGCACCCTAAGGGGGCCGGGCGGCCGGGCCGCTACCGGTTCCTGAGGGCCAGCACCGCGGGGTCGGCGCGCTCAGCGAGCGGTACGAACCCGTGCTCGCGCAGGTCGTCGGCCATCTCGGCGCGGGGGGTGGGCCACATCCAGAAGGTCTCGCTGTTCTCGATGAGGACACCGTCCTCGGCCCTCGCCCAGTAGTCGAAGCGTGTACGGATCCGGTCCGCCTCCGGCGAGGTCACCACGCGCCCGCCGTACTCGTGCTCGCCGACCCGCTGGCTGGTGAGGACATGCGTGCTCTCACCCTCGGGCAGGTCGGCCGGGGGGAGTTGGAGCAGGAACGTGCCGCCGGGTACGAGGGCGTCGGCGACAGCCGGCCACAGCCTGTCACGGGAGGCGGGCGGGACGCAGGCGATCATGTTGTGGCAGATGGCCACGTCGGCGACCTCGTCCAGTCCCGTCTCGTCGAGCGGTCGCGGGTGCACGGTGACGCGCTCCCGCATGGCCGCCGGCAGGGATGTCAGGCGGGTCATCAGCGGTGCGCGCATGGATCGGGCCGGCTCCACGGCGTGCACGCAGACCCGGGACCCCAGCAGGCTCATCAGGGTGACCCGTCCCGTCCCTGCGCCGACGTCCAGCACGCCGAGGCGGGCGTCCTCCACGTCCTCGCCGTAGAGGCGGCGCACGCATTCCGCGTCCTGGTCGGCTTGCAGGACGTCGTAGAATTCCGCGCTGACCGCATAGCTCCCCGACCGGTCACGGTCGGTCAGCGGCACGGGCGGTCGAGTTCGGTGATTTCCGATGTGCGTCATTTCCGAGCACTCCCGGGGCGGCCTCATATGAGCGCGCCGTCCGGCGCGGAGGCACCTGTCACCCAAGGGTAGTCAGCACATGCGTAGGCCGTGTGCCCGGCGCGCACGATGCTCGCCCGCCCGCGCCCTCGCTGCCCGGCCGTGCATGCGGAGCACCGACCCGCGCTTTACGATGGCGCTGGGGGAAAATGCGCCTACCCGATACCGAGGAGATGGCTCATGTCCTACCCACCGCCGCGTTATCTCGCGGAAGACGGCGAGGTCAACGCCAAGTTCAGGTCCGCCGACACGCCCGCCGAGCTCACGGCGGAGTCCGGCAACGAGACGCACTATCTCGCCACCCAGTCCTTGACCGGAGGCGAGTTCGGCCTTTACCGGATCGACATGGGTCCCGGGTCGCCGGGGCCGAGCACCCATTTCCACCGGTCCATCTCGGAGTCTTTCTTCATCCTGTCGGGAACGATGCAGCTCTTCGGCGGCGAGAAGTGGATCGCCGCGGGGCCGGGCGACTTCCTGTACGTGCCGGTCGGGGGTCTGCACGCCTTTCACAATGAGTCCGATGAGCCGGCGTCGATGCTGCTGCTCTTCTCGCCCGGAGCCCCGCGCGAGGAATACTTCGAGCAGGTGGCCGAGATGGCGCAGCGCGGCGGTGAGGAGTTCAAGGACTTCCTTGTCCGCCACGACAGTTTCTTCGTGGACGAGCCACCGGCCTGACCTGCCGGGCGCGGGGCTGCGTCGCCGGTCAGGCCGGTCCGGCGGGGTCGAGGTCGAGGCGGCCGGGGAGCGGATGCGGCAGTTCGCGGCCGCCGACGACGCGCAGGCCGTCGAGGGCCAGCTGGAGGAAGCGCCGCCACGCCTGCGGATCCGCGCCGAGTACGGGCGCTGCCGTCTGCTGGATGCCGCCGAGCAGCAGCACGATGTCGGTTCCGGTGACGTCGGCGCGGACGGCGCCCGACTCGCGCGCCCTGGCGGTGAGCGCCTCGGCGGCGTCGCAGAGGCGGTCGATGGCATCCCGAACCTCGACGTGTTGCAGTGACGGGCGCCCGATGACCTCGCAGAAGGCACGGTCCGCGGCGAGCACTTCGACGCCGTCGGCCATGAACTCCTCCAGCGCCGCATCCGCGTCATCCGCGGTGACAAGCCGGTCGGCCGTATCGAGGAGCTGGTCGAGCATCCGGAGGGTGATCGCCGCGAGCAGATCCTCCTTCGAGGCGAAATGCCGGAAGACGGTGCCCTTGGCGAGGCCTGCGCGCTGGGCGATCTCGCCGATCGGCACATCCACCCCGTGCTCGGCGAACGCCGCGGTCGCCGCTTCGAGCAGGAGGCGCCGGTTGCGCACCATGTCCGCCCTGGGGCCGGGAGTGACCGCTTCTGTCATGCCTGGCTCCTCCGCTTCCGGTGAGCCAGGCTAACACCAACCTGACCGATCGGTCAGGTTGGCTACGGAGGCGCCGGGACGCAGGGTCAAAGGGAGGTCGCTGGGCTCGTGAGCTCAGCGTGTCTGGTCGGTCGGCCGGACAAGGATCTCGTCGACGGCGACATGATCGGGCTGCGTGACGGCGTAGCGGACGGCGCCGGCGATGTCCTCGGGCTGCAGGGTCCGCATCGAGTCGGCCATGCTCTTGGCCATGGCCTGGATCGCGGGGTCGGTGATGTGGCTCGCCAGCTCGGTCGCGACGAATCCGGGTTCGATGACGATGACGCGTACGCCCTGCGTGGCGACCTCCCGCCGCAGCGCCTCCGCGAAGGCGGTGACGCCGAACTTGGTGGCCCCGTAGACGGCGCCGGCGGCCGACGCGGTACGCCCGGAGGTCGACGAGATCTGCACCACGGCACCCTTGCGGTCCAGCAGATGGGGCAGGGCGGCGTGGACGGCGTACATCGACCCGAGCAGGTTGGTCTCCACCATGCGCGTCCACTGCGCCGTGTCGGCGCCCAGGATCGGGCCGCTGAGCATGACGCCCGCGTTGTTCACCAGGATGTCGAGGGCTCCGAAGTGCTCGACGGTCGCCGCGACCGCGTCGCGCACCGACTGCTGGTCGGTGAGGTCCAGCTCAAGAACCAGCATCCGGTCCTGGTGGTCCTCGGCCAGAGACTTCAGCCGGTCCGCCCGGCGGGCGCCGACGGCGACGACGGCGCCCGCCTCCGCCAGGGCGACCGCGGTCGCCCGCCCGATGCCCGACGACGCGCCGGTGACCAGGACGACCTTCCCTTCCAGGGTGCCGCTCATGTCTTCCGCCAAGGATGTCGTGGACCGGGAGCCCGGCGGGCGGGCCCCGGTCGGCAGTGGCCGGCGCAACAAGATGACCACCGGGTCAGGTTGAGCGCAACAGGCAACATGACCCGCCGGTCATGTTGTGACGCACGTCATCGGACCCGCTCACCGGCCGGAACCACGTAGGAGCCGGCAAGTGGCGCGCCGCCGGAGGGCCGGGCACCCTCTGCCTTGTTTTGCACCCGCCGCGGGGGGAGGTTACGTTCGAAAAGAGGTGGCCCACCGGGCCGACCGCCCGGAGCCGCGAGTCCTCGGCTCCTCCCCCTCACCTGCCCCCTTGCTGACGGTCGCGGTCGCGCGGACCGGCGGGCGACTCCCCCGCACGTGGATCCCACCAGTCATCTGAGATGAGGAACATCGTGTCTTCTGTGCAGACGTTCGTGATCGTGGGAGGCGGCCTGGCCGCGGGCAAGGCCGCCGAGGCGCTGCGGGAGAACGGGCATGGCGGCCCGATCCTCGTTGTCGGCGACGAGGAGGAGAAGCCGTACATCCGTCCGCCGCTGTCCAAGGGATACCTGCTGGGCACGGACGAGCGTGATTCGATCTTCGTCCACCCCGACGACTGGTACCGGGAGCACGACGTCGACCTGCTGCTGGGCTCCCAGGTGCGCGTGGTCGATCCGCAGGCCCGGGAGGTGGAGTTGGACGGGGGCCGCCGCCTGCAGTACGCCAAACTCCTGCTGGCCACCGGCTCGTCCCCGCGCCCGCTGCCGGTCCCGGGAGCGGATCTCGAGAACGTGCTGTATCTGCGCCGGGTGGGCGACAGCGACCGCCTCAGGGCCGCCTTCGTCGAAGGGGCCAGAATCGTCGTGGTCGGCGGCGGGTGGATCGGTCTGGAGACCGCCGCCGCGGCCAGGACAGCCGGCGCGGACGTCACCCTGATCGACCACGGTGAGCTGCCGCTGGTGAAGGTGCTGGGACGCGAGGTCGCCGAGGTCTTCGCCGGACTCCACGCCGATCACGGTGTCCGTTTCCACCACTCCGCCCAGGTGGAGCGCGTCACCGGAACGCAGGGCCGGGTGGACGGCGTCGAGCTCGCCGACGGCACCCGGCTCGACGCGGACGCCGTCGTCGTCGGTGTCGGCATCACGCCCAACGTCGAACTCGCCCAGCAGGCAGGCCTGGAGGTCGACAACGGCATCGTCACCGACGCGCACCTGCAGACCTCGGCCGCCGACGTCTACGCCGCAGGCGACGTCGCCAACGCCTACCACCCGCGCCTCGGCCGGCGTATCCGTGTCGAGCACTGGGCCAACGCCCTCAACCAGCCGCACACCGCGGCGCTGAGCATGCTCGGTCAGGACTCCGTCTACGACAAGCTGCCGTACTTCTTCACCGATCAGTACGACCTCGGCATGGAGTACACGGGCCACACGGAGCCTGGCGGCTACGACCGCGTCGTCTTCCGCGGCGAGAAGGCAGAACGGAAGTTCGTCGCCTTCTGGATGTCCCGCGATCGTGTGCTGGCGGGCATGGGCGTCAACGTGTGGGACGTGATGGACCCGATCCGCTCGATCATCGAGTCCGGCGCCGCCGTCGACGAGGCGGTCCTCGCCGACCCGGAAGTCCCCCTGGACCACATCGCCACGTGAGGACGGGCGTCACGTGAGGACGCGGAGGGACCGTGTCGTCCCTCAGCCGCCAGGGCGGCTCGGCCCGGTGGAGGCAATCGCGCACGCCGCCTCGACCTCGTCCCGCAGGCCTGCGAGGGTGCCTCCGCCGCCGCCCTTCCCGATCGCCGTCACCTCCTCGGCGCGTGGCGTCCGCACCCGGCGCGCGAGGTGGCGAAGCCGTTCCTGGAGCTCGGCCACCTCCGTCATCTCGGGTGGCGCGGCTCCGTAGTTCACCCGGATCCGTGCCGCCGTCGTGGCATCGACGATCCGCTCGACGGCGACGACCAGCGGCAGCCAGGCGGCGGCCTGCGGGCCGGCCGGCGGCGGTTCTGCCAGGGCCCGCTGGAACTCGGAGCGGACGACGGACAGGGCACGGTAGACGCGCCGCCGCGTCCTGGCCCGTTCGGCCTCGTCCTCGTCGCTGAGCACCGCGGTCCCGAAGGCACTCGCCAGGTAGCCGGCCGCGTCGTCGACGGTGTCGGCCAGCCGGTCGCCGATACGCGCGTGCCAGCTCTCCGGCCACAGCAGGTAGCCCATGACCAGGACGATCGCGCAGCCGATCAAGCTGTCGACGAAGCGCGGGAGCACCAGATGGACGCCCTGGTGGCTCAGCAGATCCGTCAGCATCAGCACCACCGGTGTGATCGACGCGGTCTGGAAGCCGTACCCCTTCACCGACGCCGCGGGGATGATCCCCGCCAGGACCGCGATCACCGGGACGTCCACCCAGCCCTCCGCGATGTTCGGCACGATCGCGGCGGCGACCACCAAGCCCACCACCGTGCCGATCGCCCGTGTGACGGCCCTGGAGAAGACCGAACCGAAGTCGGGCTTGAGCACGTAGGTGACGGTGACGGCGATCCAGTACGAGCGGGGCAGCGCCGCGACCGACACGAGGGCCTGGGCGATGCCGATGCAGAGGGCCAGGCGCAGCCCGTAGCGCCACGAGGCCGTGGAGAGCAGGACGTCGAAGGTGGCGCGGCGGGCCCGGAACCGCAGGGTGTTGGGTCTGCCGAGGAGGTCGGCGACGCTGTCCAGGACGGGCGCCCGCTCGTTCACCACGGAGGCGGCGTGGCGCAGTGCGGTGTTGAGCGCACGTTCTGCGGGAGTCCGGGCGGGCGGCGGTTCCGGCGGGCGCCTGCCGGTCCTGCCCTCGGCGACGGCCTGCGCCAGCTCCCGCACCATGCCGGGGATCTCCGGGGCCGCTACGTGGTCGGGCAGGCGCGCGGCCGCCGATGCCTCCACCAGCGGGGTGACCGCATTGAGCTGAGCCAGCAGGCGCAGCCGCGGGCTGCGGGTGCCGATGTCACGGGTGCGGCGCGACAGGATGCCGTCGTAGGCCTCGTTCATCGACGTCGTGACGGCCTGCCGCCGCAGGTCGTAGTCGCCCGGGTCGCCCGCCTCCAGCAGGTCGGCCACGGCGCGATAGCTCCCGGCGATCGCGTTGCGCTCCGGGGCGCCGCGCCGGAACGGCCAGCCGGTAAGCGTCAGCGCGAGGACGAGGGCACCGCCGAGGGGGAAGAGCAGCGGCGCCGTCCAGTGGGGCTCGGGAAAGGTGACACCTGCTCCCAGGACCGCGTTGAGCAGCAGGAGCAGCCCGCAGTAGGAGGCCACCGAGCCGATCGACGAGATCATGCCCGAGACGAGGGCGAGGACAGTCAGCGTCACGACCGCCACCCAGCCCCGGCCGTGGACCAGGATGCCCAGCGCGACGCCGGCCGCGCCGAACGGCTGCGGCACCGCGATGTTCAGGACCCGCAGCCGGTAGGCGTCCGCGCTGTCGCACAGCACCGCGAAGACGGCACCGATGCCCACCAGGGCGCCGTAGTCCGGGCGGCCGACCGCCAGACCCACCGACAGCGGTGCCGCGAGCGCGACAGCGGCTCGTGCGACGGCGGCCCAGGGAACGCGCGCGGGCCGCGGCCGCACCGCGTCGAGCAGCCATCCCGGCGGCGACACCCGCGCGGCTGCCGTGCTCCATCCCCAGCGACGACCGAGCTTCGAACCGGCGGGTTTGACCATGGCCCCCACCATTTCGCACCGCACCCACCGAGGGTCCCGCGGCGCATCCGAGAGACGGACCGGTCACCCGGGAGCCGCAACCGTGCCGGCGCTTCGCCGCCCCCGGCCCACAGCGGGCGCCCTGGATCGCCAGGCCCGCCCGCAACACGGCGTCCGGTCCACGGATCGCCTAACGCCGCGGTTCCACAGATCCGCGCATCCCATCACAATGAGTGTCATTACGGGCGTGCCTCGGTGTCGGGACCGCCGCCGGGCGGGACGGTTGCCCTGTTCGACCCCTGCAGGCACCAACGGGTGCCTGCTCCGACAGGAGATCCCTATGCGTGTTTCCCGCTTTGCCGCCGCGCTCGGCGTGGCAGTCGTCGCCGTGCTGGGCGGTGCGACGGTCGCCTCCGCGGCCGCGCCGTCCGTGGCCGCCGCGTCCGCGTCGCATCACCGTGACAGCCGGAGCGACCACCGCTCCGCGCACCACCACAACCGCCACCACGACAGTGCCCGGTGGAACCACCACCGCCACGACCACCGCTTCGCCGGCCACCGCCACCACTACGGCCGCTGACCCGCACCACCACTGACAGGGCGCCCTCCGGACCTCCGGAGGGCGCCCTCCTGTCGTCACGCCGCGTGTGAGAACAGCGACGGCCGTCAGACGCGGAGTCCGGTGGCGGCGTGGATGGAGCGGACGGCGCTTGCTCCTTCTCCGACGGCGGAGGCGACGCGCTTCATGGATGCGGCGCGTACGTCGCCGGCGGCGAAGACGCCTGGCACGCTCGTTTCGAACGGGAGGGGGGACCGGCCCAGGTCCGACCACACCGGGCTTAGGTCGGCGGCGTCCAGCTGGACGTCGGTGCGGATGAAGCCGCCGGCGTCGAGGGTGATGCCGTCGAGCCAGGCGGTGGCCGGGGCGGCGCCGATGAAGCAGAACAGGCTGCGGCACGGCTGCTGCGTACGGGCGCCGGAATCACGGTCGAGGAGCGTGACGTCCTCCAGCACATCGGCTCCCGACAGCGCGGCGACCTCCGTCGAGGTCCGCACGGTCACCCGCGGATCGGTGGTGAGGCGGTCGACGAGGTAGGAGGACATGTCGGCCTCCATGGTGCCGCCGCGGATGGCGAGGGTGACCTGGCATCCGTTGGAGGCGAGGTAGAGGGCGGCCTGGCCTGCCGAGTTGGCGCCACCGACGACGGTGACGGGCTGCCCCGCGCACATCTGCACCTCCAGGTGGGTGGCGGCGTAGTAGATGCCGGCGCCTTCCAGCCGCTCCCAGTGCTCCAGGGGGAGTTTGCGGTAGCGCGCGCCGGTGGCGACGAGGACCGTGCGGGCGTCGACGGCGGCCCCGTCGTCGAGGAGCACGCGCAGGTGGTGGCCGCCGGTCTCCAGCGCGACGGCCCGGCACGGGCTGGACAGCCGGGCCCCGAACTTCAGCGCCTGGACGGCGGCGCTCTGGGCGAGGTCCGCGCCGCTGATGCCGGAGGGGAAGCCGAGGTAGTTCTCGATCCGGGAGCTGGCGGCCGCCTGGCCGCCGGTTCCCACCGCGTCGAGGAGTACGGTCTCCAGGCCCTCGGAGGCACCGTAGACGGCCGCGGCCAGGCCGGCCGGTCCCGCTCCGACGACGGCGAGGTCGACCGGGTCGCCGCTCTCGGACCGGTAGGACAGGCCCAGGGCCTCGGCCAGCCGGCCCGGTGTGGCGTTGCGCAGCACGCGGTCGTGGATGACGACGGCCGGCAGGTCGGAGGCCGACAGCGGCGTCGAGGCCATGACGCCGCGCCCGGCGGCGCTGCCGGCGTCCAGCCAGATGTGCGGGAGCCGCTGGCGGGCGGCGTAGGTCCGCAGGGCCAGCGCGCCGGCGGAGACGCCGAGGCCGACGATCTCCAGGCGGTGGGCCGCGGCTCCGGTCCGCAGCCGCTCGCGCCGGGCGAGGAAGGTCCGCAGCAGCACGTCGGACAGTTCCGGCTCGTCGGCCATCAGGCGCCGGAGCTGCGCGGGGGAGATGCGATGGATGCGGCCCGGGCTCACCACCCGGGCCAGGAGATGCATCGTCTGCCCGGTCAGCAGGTTGAGCTCGCCGAGGAAGCCGCCGGGGCCGTAGGTGGTGACCAGTTCCTCGTCCCGGTCCTGTGCCGGCGGGATCAGCAGGTCGATCGTTCCGGTGTCGATGACGATCAGGTCGTAGGCCGGGTCCCCGGGACGGAAGACGACGTCCCCGGCGCGGATGTCCTGGACCACCCCGTAGGCGACGAGGCGGGCCTTGAGCGCCTCGGTGAGCTGGGGGGAGGCCGGCGTCCCGGTGGGGTGGTCGGGAGGGTCGTTCCCTGACGCGGTCATACCGGACCTCTCAGGAGGGGGGTGCCGCGGTGTCCAGCGGGACCGCGTACGAGCGGACCAGGCCGAGCTGGACCGCCTGCTTCGGCAGGATCGCGTCGAGCAGCCAGTCCGCGGCGACCCGGGTGCGGTTGCCGGGCATCGCCCACAGGTGGTAACCGCGGGTGACAGCACCGGCCGCGATCCCGGACAGCGGGACGCCCAGCGGGTTGGCGGCCGCTTTCACACCGCCGAGGTCGACGACGAAGCCGAGGTCGTGGTGCTTGTACGGGCGCGGGCTGCCGTAGCCGAAGGAGGCCGCGATGTTGCGCGCGAGGGTCTTGCCCTGCCTTCCCGCGTGCTGGGCGGTCATCGGCGTGTACGAGCCGGGCCTTGCCCGGTCCGGCACGGCGGCGGCGTCACCGGCCGCGTAGACGTCGGGAAGGCCGGGGACCTGGAGGTCGTCGCCGACGACCAGGCGGCCGTTCTGCGTGGACAGGCCGATCACGGCGACCAGCGGGTCGGGGCGGACTCCGACACACCAGATCAGGCTGCGGGTGGCGATCCTCTCGCCGGTACTCAGCAGTACTCCCCCGCGCGTGGCCTCCTTGACCGACTGGCCGGTCCGCACCTCGACGCCGCGTTGCCGCAGCACCCGGTCGGCGGTACGGGACAGGTGGGGGTCGAGCTCGGGGAGCACCCGGTCGGCGATGTCCACCAGCAACCAGCGCGGCGGGTCCCGGTGCTTCAGCACCCGGTGCCGCTTGACCAGGGCGTCGGTGTGCAGCTTGCCCAGGGCGGCGACCTCCGTGCCGGTGTAGCCGGCTCCGACCACCACGAAGGTGCAGCGTGCGACGCACTCCGCCGGGTCGTCCGTGCCGCCCGCCAGCTCGATCTGGCGGGTGGTGTGGTCGCGCAGATAGAGGGCCTCGGGGATGCCCCGGAAGCCGTGCGCGTGCTCGGCGACGCCCGGGATCGGCAGCAGCTTGTTGACGCTGCCGACGGTGAGCACCAGCCGGTCGTACGACATCGTGCCCGGATCGCCTTCAGGGCCGGTGTACGACACCGTGCGCCGGTCCAGGTCCACTCCGTCGACCTCGCCGAGCACCAGCCGGGCCTGCGGCAGAGTGCTCGGCAGCGACACCGCGACCCGGCGGGGGTCGAGCACGCCGGACGACACCTGGGGCAGCAGGGGCAGGTAAAGGAAGTAGTCCGTCGGGTTGATCAGGACGACCTCGGTCTCCTCGCGCAGACCTCGGTGGCGGGTCAGAGCTCGGGCGGCCTCGTATCCGGCGAATCCGGCTCCGACGATGACAACACGGGATCGGGACATAAGTGCTCCCTTCCTCTCGGCGTGCCTGCCCGAGGGGGCGACGCGCAAACAAGAGGGCGAGGCCCGGACGAGCGGTTTTCCGGCACTTGCGCGCTGCTCGCCGCACAGGCGGCGAGCAGCGGTTTCTCAGGCCTGCAGCCCCATCTCGGTGGAGAGCTTGGCCAGGTTGTCCAGCCGGCGCTGCAGGCTCGGGTGGGTGGAGAAGACGGTCGCGAGAGCCGACCCCTCCTTCAGCGCCGGGCTGAAGAAGAAGGCGTTGAAGGAGCGCGCGGTGCGCAGGTCCTCGGTGGGGATCCGGGAGATCGTGCCGCTCACCTTGACCAGCGCCGAGGCAAGCTCCGCGGGACGCCCGGTCAGCTCGGCCGCGCTCCGGTCGGCGGCCAGCTCGCGGTAGCGGGACAGCGCCCTGACCAGCAGGAAGCTCAGCGCGTAGACCAGCAGTGACACGGACAGGACGATCCCGAGCAGCGCGGCGGTGTTCTGGTCGCGCCGGCCGCCGCCGAAGAGGTCGGAGTAGAAGGCGAAACGCACCAGCAGTCCGGCGAGAACGCCGAGGAACGAGGCGACGGTGATGACCGCGACGTCCCGGTGCGCGACGTGCGAGAGCTCGTGGGCGAGCACTCCGTCCAGTTCCCCGGGCTCCAGGCGTCGCAGCAGGCCGGTGGTCACGCACACCACCGCGTGGTCGGCGTTGCGGCCGGTGGCGAACGCGTTCGGCAGGTCCATCTGGGACACGGCCACCCTGGGCTTGGGCATGTCGGCGAGGGCACAGAGCCGGTCGACCGATCCGTGCAGCGCGGGCTGCTCGGCGGGGGTGACTTCCTTCCCGTGCATCGCGAACAGCGCGATCCGGTCGGAGAACCAGAACTGCGCCGCCACCAGGCCGACGGCGATCACCGCCACCAGCACCAGGGATTTCAGCAGCACGATCAGTACGGCGATGAAGGCGACGAACACCAGGCCCAGCAAGAACGTCACCGCCAGCATCCGGACCGTCAGCTGCCGGTCGGGGGCGAATCTCGACTGCACGACCGCTCACCACCTCACTCATGAACCGGGGTCTGTGCACCGGCCCTGGCCGCCGCCGCACCGGACCTCCGGTCGGCGAGCGCCGGAACCTCACCACCAGTGTGCTCCGCTTTACCGGGATACGGCATCACAAATCCCCCCGGCGACGGGGCCAGGGGCTCCCCGGGGCCCGGGGGCGGCCTACGGCTGGAAGTATTCCGCCATCATGCCGGTGACCCATTCCGGCTGCCTGATGTCCACCGGGCTGAACTCACGCATCGCCGGCTTCAGGTCGATGACCGGGGTGCCGGAGACCGCGTCGAGGCCCACTACCGTCAGTTCGCGTCCGTGCACGGATTCGACGGCGCAGCAGGTGACCCCGATGCGGTTGGGACGGCGGGGGCCGCGGCCGGCGAAGACACCCACCGGCGGGAGGTCGGGGCGGCCGCGGTAGGGGGCGGGCTCGCGGTACTCGTCGCGTTCCGGGAACTGGTCGAAGACGAAGAGGACCTCCACGTGCGAGAAGCCCTCCAGGCCCAGGAGGCACGCCTCGCCGAAGCGCTCGTCGACGGTGATCGTGCTGCGGACGGCACCCCAGTTGTCGGTGTTCTGGACGTCCGTGCGGTCGTTCCGGACGGTGCCTATCGGTGTGACCTCGAAGCTCGGCATGGCAAGGTTCTACCGCCTCGCCCGGCGCCGTGCCCAGCCGGGGACGGCCCGTGTGCCAGGGGCGTCCGGTCCGCTGTCCGCGCCGGACGCGGTCATGCGTCAGGGGAGGCGACCGTCGCCCAGATGCATTTCCCCGCGTGGGTGTAGCGGGTGCCCCAGGACTGCGCGCTCAGCGCCACCAGCAGCAGGCCGCGGCCGAACTCCTCCTCGAAGGAAGGGTGCCTGACCTGCGGGGTCGCCTTCGAGCCGTCGTAGACCTCGCACACCGCCCCGCCACCGGCGTCGTCAGCGTCCTCGCCGCCGCCCCCGTCACCGATGTTCAGCAGCCGGACCTGGATGGTGTCGCCGGGCAGTCCGCCGGCGTGCCGCACCGTGTTGCCGACGAGTTCGGACACGATCAGCGTGGTGGCGTCCGCCAGGTCGGGCAGACCCCAGTCGGCCAGGGCGTCGCTGATCAGGTCGCGGGCCTGCCCGGCGGACTCCGGGTCGTGCGGCAGGGTCCACTGCCGGACGTGGCCCTGCGGCAGCCGGTCGGTGACCACGGTGAGCAGCGCCATCTCCGGCAGGGCGCCCGGCAGGTCGTCGGTGACGGTGTCGCACAGGCGCTCCAGCCATTGCGCGCGGGCGTCGCCGCGGGTGGCCTCGATGGGCGGCGAGGCCGCCTGATGGCGGGCAACGGCGTCGATCAGGGGTTGCACGGCTCCGTCGGAACCGTGCAGCAGCCCGGAGGTGTGCAGGAGCAGCAGGGTGCCGGGCGGCAGCGGCAGCGTCGTGGCCTCGGCGGGCACCCGCGCGGCGCCCAGCGGCTCACCCACCGGCATCCGCACCGGTTCGGGGGGCCGGCCCGGCGAGAGCAGGACGGGTGGGGCGTGACCGGCCGAGGCGAGGGTGCAGACGCCGAGGGTGGGGTCGTAGTGCGCCAGCAGGCAGGTCGCGGTGACGGCGGCGCCGCCGAGCCGGGTGCCGAGCCGCTGCGCCACGTCCCCGACGTGGGCGAGGAGTTCGTCGGGCGGCAGGTCCTGGGAGGCCATGGTCAGCACGGACTGGCGCAGGATCCCCATGGCCACCGTCTCGTCCGGTCCGGCGGTGACGTCGCCGACCGCGAGCAGGACCCGGCCGCCGGGCAGGGGTACGACGTCGTACCAGTGGCCGCCCACGCCGGTGGCGTCGCTGCGGTAGCGGACGGCCGAGGCCAGCCCTGGCAGGTGCGGCAGCGGGCCGGGAAGGAGTTCCTGCTGCAGGTGCTCGGCCCGGCGCTGCGCCTCCTCGTAGGCGGCGGCCGCGCGCAGCGCGTGTGCGATCACCACGCCGACGGTTCCCAGCAGCGCCCGGTCGTCCGGGGTGAAGTTCCGTGGCTCGCGCCAGGTGTAGACCGCCGAGCCGACCGTCTGCTCGCCCACGATGAGCGGGGTGACCGCCCAGGCCTGCCGGCCGCCGAGGGTCGCCAGCGGCAGCAGGTGCGGCCACTGGCGGCCCAGCTCCGTCACGGAGGAGATGAACTGCGGCCCGGCGGCAAGCGCCGTGGCCTCCAGCCGCTCGGGCCAGGCGACAGCCTCCATCGCGTCGAGGAAGCCCGCAGAATGGCCGGTGATGCCGGCCAGCCGTGGCGCCGGACCGGTCAGCGAGTAGACGACCAGCCCGTCTGCGCCCACCATCGGCAGCACGTGGTGTTCGACCGCGGCGACGACGTCGGAGGTGTCCACCGCCCTGATGAGCGCGTCGTTCAGTGCCTCCAGCTGCCGGCTGCGCCGGGCGGCGGCCTGCTCCGCCTCGGTCTGGGCCGTGATGTCCGACCACTGGGTGGCGACCAGGCCGCCGACGTCCACCGCGCGTACCGCGTACCAGGAGGTGCGGTCACCGGACCACTGCACCCGCACCGTCGTGCTGCTGTCGGAGTCCGGGACCGAGCGGACCCGGTCGAGGAGTTCGGGCAGGCCCTGGCCGCGCAGTTGCGGGATCTCCTCCCAGGGGACCCGCCCGGTGATCTCGACTCCGGTGCGCGCGGCGAGCCGGTTCGCGGCGGCGTTCGACCATTCGGCCCGGTCGTCGGCCGCGTGCACGTAGACCGGGTCGGGGTGCCGTTCGAGCAGGCCGACGAGCCAGGCGTCCTGCTGCTGCTGGGCCGAGACGTTCCATGCGGTGCCCACCATCTGCGCGGGGCCCTCGTCCGTGCGCTCGAAGGCCGCCCGCAGCTCCAGCCACGACACCTGTCCCTGCCGGTCGAGGACCCGGTAGACCACCGCGAACGGCCGGCCGTCCTCGAAGCTGCGCTGGATCGCGGCCTCGACACCCGGACGGTCGTCCGGGTGGATCCGGGCCATCCAGCCGCTGATGTGCCGGTCCCAGGTTCCGGCGTCCAGACCGGCGAGCCGGATCAGGCCCTCGGTGATCTCGTCGAAGTCCAGCAGCCCCGACGTCAGGTCCCAGCGCCACAAGCCGACGCTGACCTCCCGCATCATCCGGCGCCTGGACGCCCCGCCCGGCTGCTGCCACCAGGGGGTGGCGCCGCTGCGCCAGTGGTGCACCTTCGGCAGGCGGGCGCTGGCGGCCGCCGCGAACGCGCGCAGCGCCTGCCGGGCCGCGTCCTCCGGCGGGCCGTCCAGCAGGATCGACAGGGCTCCGATGGGCGTCCCGTCGGAAGAGGTCAGCGGCGCGGACACCACACCGGCGGGGCGCCGCCCCTCGACCGTGCTGGGCCAGTGATCCGACCAGACCACCTCGCCCAGTGCCACGGCACGAGCCGGCGCCACCGAGGAGGTGCTGCTCAGCTCGTCCCACAGGCGCGCGATCCCGGTCGGCACCCCGCTGACCGCCGCCAGCCGCAGCCCGCCCTCCGGGCCGCCCAGATGTGCCAGGCCGCCCAGACCGCCCAGCGCGCCCACCGCCTGCGCCAGGGTGAGCAGCAGCAGGGCCGAATCGTCCATGTCATCGTCCCGCAGGCCGAGCCACTCCAGCCTGGTGCGGACACCGCCGCTGTCGCTCATGACACCTCGCCCCCTGCCGGTAGGACTCACCACATCCGCGGAGCTCTCCGTACAAGTGTGGATGAACCGGCCGCGTGGTGCGCCTGGGGCGGTCCTACCCGGGGCTCAGCGCGTCGGTCAGGACGGTGCGGATGCGTTCGGTGAGCGGGTTGGCGTCGCCGGTCCGCCACGCCAGGTGCAGGGTGGTCGTGGTGCCGGCCAGCGGGCGGGGGGTCACGCCGACGCGGCGCAGCGCGCGGTGCGAGTCGGCGAGCACGGCGGCACCGAACCTGGCGGCGACCAGGGCCAGCAGCGTCTGCACGCTGCGGCCCTCCGCGCTGATCTGCGGCACGACGCCCGCGCTGTGGCACAGCGCGATGATCTCGTCGTAGGAGCGGGGGGAGACGTCCCGGGGCCAGACGACCAGGGGGATCTGGCCCAGTGCTGCCAGCGGGGCGGGTTCGGCGGACTGCGCCAGCGGGTGGCCGGCGGGCAGGAAGAGGGTCAGCGGCTCCTGCCACCAGACCTGGGTGGACAGCCGGGCGTCGCGCATCGGCAGCCGCTGGACGGCCAGGTCGAAGCGGCCGTCCAGCACACCGGCCGACATCTCGGCGTCGTTGAAACTCTCCTGCAACTGCAGTTCCACGCGCGGGAGTTCGCGCCGCACCCGGCTCAGCGCACCGCCCAGGGGCCCGTTGATGCCCGACCCGGCGAAGGTCACCGTCAGGTGACCGCTCATCCCCTGCGCCGCCAGCCGGACGTCCCTCAGCGTGGACTCCGCCTCGGCGAGCAGGGTGACCGCGCGCCGCACCAGGACCTCGCCGGCCGGCGTCGGCGCGAGACCGCGGCCCTGCCTGGCGAACAGCACCACCCCCAGCCGGTCCTCCGTCTCGCGCAACTGGCGGCTGAGCGTGGGCTGCGTCAGGTGCAGCCGGCGCGCCGCGCCGCTGATACTGCCCTCTTCCGCGATCGCGACGACGTAGGCGAGTAGCCGCAGCTCCATCCATACCTCCCAGGCATGGCAAGTATAGCGAATATACCTCCGGGGCAGATCGGGGGCCGGCTGTCGGCCAGGCTGGTGGCAACGCACCGGACGGACCGGAGCGGTACGGCACCCGAGGAGAATCCATGAACCGCGAAGAGCGCTACGCATACGGAATGAAGGTCCTGGGCGACGTCGACGGCGAAGCGGGCCGGCGGGTTGTCGAGACCCTCGCCGACACCTCACCGGAGCTGGGGCACCAGGTGGTGGCATGGGCTTTCGGCGACATGTACTCCCGCGCCGAACTGCCGCCGCGCGACCGGCAGTTGGTCACCCTGGGCGTACTCGCCGCGCTCGGCGGCTGCGAGATCGAACTCGACGTGCACATCAACGCCGCGCTCAACGTCGGCCTGACCGCGACGGAGGTCAGCGAGGCTCTGCTGCATTCTGCCGTCTACTGCGGCATACCGCGATCGATCAACGCGACTCTCGTCGCCAAGAAGGTCTTCGCCGAGCGCGGTCTGCTGCCCATCACGGCTGCCGGCTGACCGGCCCGCCCGCTGCGTTCAGGAGGCCGTCGCCGGGGTGTCCCGCAGGGTGACGCCGGCGTGGCTCTCCTGGAAGCTCTGCTCCGACACGAGGGTCAGCCTGGCTGTGGACCGGAACTCCGGCAGGCTGGTGGAGCCGCAGGAGACCATCGTGGTCTTGAGTTTGACGACGGTCAGGGCGAGCCCCTCGTTGAGGTCGCCGGCGTAGGGGACGTAGCCGTCCACGCCCTCCTCGAAGACCAGCCCCTGGCCGCCCTGGCCGTAACGCTGCCAGTTGCGGGCCCGGTTCGAGCCCTCACCCCAGTACTCCTTCACGAAGCCGTCACGGGTGGGGAGTTTCGCGCCGGCCGCCTGATCGAAGCGCGCGAAGTAGCGCCCCATCATGACGAAGTCGGCGCCCATCGCGAGGGAAAGCGCCACGTGGTAGTCGTGGCCCAGCCCGCCGTCTGAGCAGATCGGCACGTACTCGCCGGTGCGCTCGCGGAAGGCGTCCCGGGCCGCGGCCACGTCCAGCACCGCGCTGGCCTGGCCGCGGCCGATGCCCTTCTGGTCCCGGGTGATGCAGATGGCGCCGCCGCCCACCCCGACCTTGACGAAGTCCGCTCCCGCCTCGGCGAGAAAGGTGAACGCCTCGCCGTCGACCACGTTGCCGCCGCCGACCGGGATCTCCGGATGGTGCTTCTTCACCCACGACAGGGCCTGCGCCTGCCAGTCGCTGTATCCGTCGGAGGAGTCGAAGCAGAGCACGTCCGCGCCGGCCTCCACCAGGGCCGGGACGGGCTCCTGGTAGTCGTGGGTGTTGATGCCCGCACCGACACGCAGACGCTTGGCGGCGTCCACCACCTGGTTCGGGAAGCGCTTGTTGTCCGCGTAGTCGGAACGGAACACCAGATGCTGCAGGCGGCCCTCGGCGTCCAGCACCGGCAGGCAGTCCAGCCGTTCGTCCCACAACCGCGCGTTGGCTTCGGACAGCGTGACGTCGGGCCCGGCGTGGGCCAGGTCGGCGACGGCGATCATCCGGCCGCTGACGGGTCCGGCCAGATCATGGCGCTGGGGGTGGAAGTCCCGGGACGTCACCAGCCCGAGCAGGCGGCCGGTGGCCGTCCCGTCGTGGGTGACCGCCGCGGTGCTGTGGCCGGTGCGGCGCATGACATCGACCAGCAGGCTCAAGCTGTCGCCTGGGCGGACGTTGGTGTCGCTGGTGACGAACCCGGCCTTGAAGTTCTTCACCTGGCGCACCGCCGCGGCCTGGTCCTGGATCGGCTGATTGTGGTGCAGGAAGCTCAGACCCCCGTTCCGCGCGAGCGCGATCGCGAGGTCGGGCGTACCGACGGCCTGCATGATCGCGGACGTGAACGGGGACTGCAGCTCGATCGCCGCCGCCTCCCCCGCGATGAGCCGCACCAGCGGGGCGCGCAGGTCGACCGTGCCGACCGAGCAGTCCGTCCGGGTCCGGTTCGGCAGGAGCAGGAACTCGTTGAACGTCCGCGAGACCTCGTCGATGATCTGTGCCACTCGTTCCTCCTGACCGGTCGGCCGGGGCCGACTGCCCCGCCGTGAGGATCGCCCCCATGGCCGTGGGCCCGTGGATCGGACGGGGGCGGTCGTGACACGGCACCTTATCGATCAGCGGGGCCTGGGCACGAATCGTGACGTAGGAGGCACGGGGGACGCGTCACTGCGGGGGCTCGACCGCCGGCGCAGGCGGAGCCGGGTGGGCGGTGCCCGCGCCACGGCTCCGGTAGCGGCCGGGGGTCGTTCCCATGATGTGGGTGAACGCCGTGATGAAGCTGCTGGGGTTGGCCCATCCGCAGGCGTAGGCGGTCCGGACGGTGTCGTGGCCGTCGGCGAGGAGCACCAGCGCGTGGTGGAGGCGCAGTTGGGTGCGCCACTCGTAGAAGGTCATGCCGAGCTCGTCGCGGAACAGCCGGCTGAGGGTGCGGGTACTGGCTCCGGTCCGCTTGCCGAGCTCGGCGAGCGTGGCGTTGTCCGCGGGTGTCTCGTGCAGCATCCGGGCGATGGCCTGCAGCCGGTCGTCCCGCGGCTCGGGCAGGTGCAGTGGCTGTTCGTGTGCTTCGACGAGCTCGTCGACCAGGACCCGCAGGAGGCGGGAGCGCGCGGCGGGGCTGTAGTCGGGCACCGCGTCGTCGTAGCTGCGGGGGCCGGTCAGGGCCAGCAGGGCCTCGCGGGCGAGGTCGGAGGCCAGGAACACGACCGGACGGTCCGGCAGGAGCCGGGCCAGGGACGGTGCGAGGAAGACGATGCGCATGTCGGTGTCGCCGTGCGCGCGGTGCTGGTGCGTGAAACCGGCGGGGGTCCAGGCGGCCCGGTTGGCGGGAACGACCGACGTACCGCTCTCGGTGTGGAGTGCCAGGACCCCGCTGGCCGCGTACACCAGGTGTCCCCGCTCGTGCGACTGCGCCGCGCTCATCCCGCCCGACCGCCACAGGTGGCGCCCGCCGGAGGGCCACATCAGTGAGGTCACACCGGCGGTCGGGCGGGGCTGGCGGCGAACGGGCATTTGCTGCCAGCCTAGCGCCGGCACGCCACGCCGTCATCCGGCGAGTCGCCACCGGTACGGGGAGAGCTCAGGTGTTGGCGCCGCGCGCCGCCACCGGCCAGCGGTCGACCACCTCGCGGCCCTGGACGACCACCAGCTCGTCGGCGAGATTCACCGGCGTGCAGACGTGGTTGGGGACGACGGCGACCACCGAGCCCAGCCGCGGTCCCTCGACGCCCGCAGGCAGCCCGACGACGGCGTGGTGCTCCCACAGGCCGCCGACGGTCGCCTGCGGGAAACGGGGGAGGTAGCCGTGGCCCGTCACCCAGGGGGAGGCGTCGGCGCCCAGGACCTTGCTGCCGACGTCCAGGACGAAGCGGTCCGGGGCGGGAACGCTGATCACCGTCGCCGCGGCGGCCAGTGCCAGGTCGTCGGCGCCACAGGATCCGAGGGCCAGCTGGGTGGCGTCGTTGAAGACGTAGACACCGGGACGCAGCTCGTTGACCGGGCCCGGCTGCCACCGGCCCACCGTGGGAGTCGACCCGCCGCTCACCACCTGGATGTCGAGGCCGAGGTCCCGCAACGTCCGCGCTGCCTCGGACAGCGCCCGCTCCTCGTCCCGGGCGGCGCGCTCGCGGGCCTGCGCGTCGTGACCGTAGCCGTGTCCCGGGAAGGTGAACACACCCGCGACGGCCAGGCCCGCGTCCATCGCGGCCTTGCCCACCTCACCGGCGGAGCCGGGCGGCACCCCGGTCCTGTGGTTCCCGCTGTCGACCTCGACGAGCACCTCCACCGGCCTGGCGCTGCCGCGCACCGCGTCACCCAGCCGCTGTACTCCTTCGACCGACTCGGCGCCGACGCGCAGCGCGACCTCGTCCGCCAACCGCCGCAGCCGGCGCGCCTTGTCGGCGTCAGGCCAGACGGGAAAGGCGATGAAGAGGTCGTCCACGCCGCCGCGGGCGAACGCCTCGGCCTCGCTGATCGTGGCCACCGACAGCCCGCGGGCACCGGCCAGCAGCTGGCGGTCCGCGATCTGCAGGCACTTGTGGGTCTTGGCGTGCGGCCGCAGCGCGAAGCCCTGGGACAGCGAGGCCTCAGCCATTCGGCGGATGTTCCGGTCCAGGACGTCCACGTCGACCATCAGCGCCGGTGTGGCCAGCCCTTCGGGCAGCGACATCGCCATCTCCTGCCTCCCGCACTCGAAGCTGTCGGGGCGATCATCGCAGGTCCGGCAGTGGCCGGGGCAGCCGGGCGGCGGGGGCGGCGACCGGGTCACAGGCCGCCGCCCACGCCGTCCGGGGGGCCGGCCGGTGGTCGCGGGGCGGCACTCGGGGAGCCGTACGGCCACCGAGGCGGGTCAGTTCGGCGGCGCCCCGCTCACCACGTGACCGGCAGTGACGTGGGGCCGTAGACCGCCATCTGACCGCGGAACTCCAGCTCCCGGGGCTCCTTCACCAGCCGCAGACCGGGGAAGCGGCGCAGCAGCGCGGCCAGCGACGCCTGCATCTCCACCCGCGCCAGCGGCTGCCCGAGACACTGGTGGACCCCGAAGCCGAAGCCGAGGTGGCGGTTGGCGGTGGCGGGGCGGCTGACGTCGAGCCGGTCGGCGTCGGTGAAGGCGCCCTCGTCGCGGTTGGCGGCCACCAGGGAGACCAGGACGCCCTCCCCGGACCTGATGTCGACACCGCCCAGGGTCAGATCGGCCCTGGCGATCCGGGGCAGGCCCGTCTCCAGGATGGTGTGGTGCCGCAGCAGTTCCTCGACGGCGCCGGGGATCAGCCCGGGGCGCTCGCGCAGCAGCTCCCACTGGTCACGGTTGTCCATCAGGTCCAGGACGCCGAGGGCGGTGCTGTGCGCGGTGGTCTCGTGGCCGCCGAACATCAGGATCATGGCGACGCCCACCAGGTCGCGGCGGGTCACACCGGCCGCCTCGTCCTCCTGCGCCACCATCCGGCTGAGCAGGTCGTCGTCCGGCTCCTCGGCCTTGCGGGCCAGCAGCGCCTGGAGGTAGCCGAGCATGTCCATCCGCGCGGCGCGCACCTCGTCGGGGGTGGCGGTCTGGTTGGTCATCACGGCGGCGCGGGTCTGGAACAACTCCGCGTCCTCGTACGGGATGCCGAGCAGCCGGCAGATGACCAGCGAGGCCAGCGGCAGGGTGAGCAGCGCGGTGAGGTCGCCGGGCGGACCTGCCGCCTCCAGCCGGTCGAGCATGACCGCCACGTCGGACTCGATCAGCGGGCGCAGCGCCTCCATCCGCTTGATGGTGAACTCCGGTACCAGCAGCCGCCGGAAGACGCTGTGGTCGGGCGGGTCCATCCGCGGGAACGTCGGTGGCATGTCGCGGATCTCGGTCTGGGCCGCGGACAGGAACGGGAAGCCGGGCGTGCGCGAGTCCACGCTGAGCCGGGCGTCGCGCAGTGCCTGGCGGGCCTCGGCGTGCCGGGTGACCAGCCACGCGTGGCTGCCGTCGTAGAGCCGCACCCGGCTGACCGGGCCCTGCTCGCGCAGTTTCCCCAGGACGGGGGAGGGATCCAGCGGATGCCCGTCGACGCGCGGCGACGGGTAGGACGGTGCGAGCGTGTCAGACATGTCGGGGGTCTCCGGATCGGCGGACGAGTCGGTGGACGGGTCGGCGGGCGGGGTGCGGCAGCGCGCGCGTGGCGGGATCGCGACGGCTGGAACAGGCGGCTGCCGGAGGCCGCACGGGGACCGTGCGGCATGGCGGACATCCGTCCGGGGAACGGGGCGAACGCGGGCGACTGCGGCGTTTTCGCAGTATGCGGGCACAACGGGCGAGTGCGGTGTACGCACCGTGGGATGTCGTCACCATCCGAGGGTGCGAGCCGGCGCTAAAAGAGCCGTTAAGCCAAGGGGGATTTCACGCCGTTCCGCGCGGAGGCGCGCAGGTACGGTTCCGGCCGCTCTCACCGCCGTAGGCACTTCTGACGATGCGCCCGCCCCGTCGCTCGGGCAACAGTGGTCGCAAGGCGCACGTCCGCCGGGGTCCCTGACGCGCCCGGCACAGCGGAAGACGGAGGTGTCCATGCGCTTCGAGGTACTCGGTCCGCTCCAGGTCTGCGGACCGAAGGGAAGCTTCTCACCCAGTGCCCCGAAGATGGAGGTGCTGCTGACCGCGCTGCTGATCAGAGCCGGCCGGCTGATGTCCAAGGAACAGCTCACCGTGGAGTTGTGGGGTGAGAGCCCGCCACGCCGGGCGGCCGCCTCGCTCCACGTGTACGTGTCCCAGCTGCGCAAGTTCCTCAACTCGGCCGCCGGTACGCAGGAGGGGGCGGCCGCGGCGGGCTGCGAGCTCGTCACGCGGGCGCCCGGCTACCTGCTGCACATCGGCGAACGCGGCCTGGATCTGCACGACTTCCAGGAGGCCGCGCAGCGTGGCCGCCGGCAACTGCGGTCCGGCCGGCACGAGGCCGCGGTCACGTCGTTCGAGGCGGCGCTGTCGCTCTACCGGGGTCCCCTGATCGAGGGACTCGGCGAGGGACCCGCTGTCACCGGAATGGCCACCTGGGTCGAGCAGGAACGCCTGGAGTGCCTGGAGTTGATGGTCGAGGCGTGCATCGCGCTGGGCCGGCACCGGGAGATGGTCAACCTGCTCACCTCGCTCACCTCCCGGCATCCGCTGCGGGAGACCTTCTACCGGCAGCTGATGCTGGTGCTCTACCGCTCGGAGCGGCGGGCGGAGGCGCTGCAGGTCTATCGGTCGGCGCGGGCGGTGCTACGGGCCGACCTCGGCCTGGAGCCCGCGCAGCAGTTGCGCGACCTGCACCAGGCGATCCTGTCCTCGGACCAGGCGCTCGACGTCCCCACGGCGGTGTGACGCGGGGGCCCGGACAGGGCGGCGGCGTACTCGCGACCTCCGCGAGTACGCCGCCGCCGTCCGCGGGTCAGGCCACCTGGGCCATGAGGCGTGCCAGGGCGGCGCGCGAGCCGACGTTCAACTTCGCGTAGATCCGGGTGAGGTGGACGCCCACCGTGCGCGGGCTGATGTGCAACTGGACAGCGATGTCACGGGTCTTGAGCCCCTCGCCGGCCAGCTGGGCGATCTGCCGTTCGCGCTGGGTGAGTTCGCCCAGCGCGGCGGTGCCGCCGCCGGACAGCACCGCGGGGCCGTCGCCGGCGAGTTCGCGGCGGCAGCGCCTGGCCTCCTCGCACATCGCGACCACGCCGTGCCGGCGGCCCAGCCGTTCGGCGTTGTCCAGCATCCGCAGCGCCCGCGGGCCCTGGCCGGTGCGGGCGGCGTGCGGGGCGGCGGCGAGCAGGGCGCGCATCTGCTCGCAGACCATGCCGGCCTCGGCGAACAGCTCGAAGGCGGCCTCGTAGTCGCGCAGCGCCTCCGGGGACCGGTCGGCGCGGGCGTGGCCGGCGGCCATCAGGACGTAGGCCCGCTCGGCGGGCAGGTCAGCGGAGACGGCGGCGGCCCGCTCGGCCCACTCCTCGCCGCAGTCCACGCCGTGCACGGCCACCGCGGCGAAGACCTCGTAGGCGTGCGCGGTCATGCCGGGGATCATGGTCGGCAGGTTCGCCCCGCCGCCGCCCGCGAGCACCAGGTCCTGCGCGGTGCCGGGGTCGCCCTTGACCATGGCGGCGTCGGCCAGCAGCAGCGCGGCCAGCGGGCGCCACCAGGCCTCGGGCCCGCACAGGTCGTCCAGGTCGCCGGTGATGCCGCCGACGTCCGGGATCCGCAGCAGGGCGCCGGAGGTCGCGCTCATCACCCGGGCCAGCCCCGCGTGGTCGGCGGCGCCGGTGGCGGAGGCCACGGTCTGCGCCTCACCGGCGAGTTCGTGCGCGGACGCGACGCCGCCCAGCCGGCAGCGCACCAGGGCGAGCCCGGTGAGCAGGATGGTCAGCAGGTGGACCTCGCCGGTGCTCCTGGCGGCCGCCACGGCACGCTCCAGATGCCCGGCGGCCGCGCTGTAGCGACCGATCAGCGCCTCGCCCCAGCCGAGGACGCCGAGCCGTTCGGGGCCGAGGCCGATGCCCTCGTCCTGCGAGGCGTCCACGGCCCGGGCGCACTCCGACAAGGTGGCGGCGGCGCGGGCGCGGTCGTCGGACAGCGCCTCGGTCAGGCCGCGCAGCGCCAGCGCGCCGCCGCGGGCGTGCGGGTCGGCCGCGCTGTCCCGCAGTACCGCCTCCAGCTCGCCGGGCAGGGGCGTCAACCCCCGTAGCGCGCGGGCCAGTCCGTGCTGGACACCCAGGCGCGCGGCGGTCGGTGCGTCGTGGTCGCGCAGCCGGTAGGTCTCGCCGTGGACCAGCGAGCGGGCCTCGGCCGGGTTGCCGAGCAGGGTCTCGACGGTGGCGAACCAGGCGACGGCGGCAGCGCGTTCGCCGTGGTCGTCGGCCGGCAGGGTGAGCAGGGTCTCCCGCCGCACCTCGCGCACCGATGCGAGCCGGCCCTCGGCGGCGAGCGCCCGTGCGACCGGGAGGCGTATCCGCGCGGTCACGTCGCCGCCGCCGGCCTGCCGGGACAGCCGCATCGCCATGGCCAGCCAGCGGCCCGCGTCGCGCAGCCGGTCGCGGTGCAGCGCCTCCTCGGCCGCTGCGGCCAGGATGACGGCGTCCCCGGCCTCCATCTCGCTGCTTGCGCCCTCGACGTGCCGGACCAGTTCCAGCGGCGGCTCACCGCGGCGGCTCAGGCAGTTCAGCGCTCTGCGGTGCAGGCCGCGGCGCTTGCAGGCGTCCATCGCCTCGTAGAGGCACTGGCGCAGCAGCGGGTGGCGGAAGACCAGGGAGCCCTCCTCCGAGGTGCGGATCAGGTCGTGCTGGACGAGGGAGGCGACGCTGTCGCACGCCTCGCCGAAAGGGATCCGGCCGGCCTGGGCGACGGCGTCGGTGTCGAAGTGGTCGCCCAGGACGGCCGCGGCCGCCAGCACGTCGCGATCCCGGTCGGCGAGCGCCTCGGTCTCGGCCAGCAGCCGGGCGCTGACGCGCTGCCAGGCCGGCACCTCCGACTGGCAGGTCTCGGCGGCGGCCAGCGCGATCAGGTAGAGCGGTATCCCGTCGCCGCGGCGGTGCAGTTCGCGCAGCTCGGGAGCGCGCAGCGGCAGGTCGAGGAGCGCGGCGCTCTGCGGCAGCGACAGCGCGCCCAGTTCGACCAGGCGCAGAGCGCCGGTCTCCGACCCGCGGTCCAGCAGCGCGTGCAGCCGCAGCGGGCTCTGCCGGGGCCGGTGCGCGACCACCACCGCGAGCGGCTCCTCCACCGGCCAGTCGAGCAGGGTCTCCACCAGGTCGACCGATCCCGGGTCGGCGCCGTGGAAGTCGTCGAGCAGCAGCAGGACACCGCGGTCGGCCTCGGCCAGCGCCTCCGCGAGCTCCCGGCGCATCCCGGCGTAGAAGCGGCAGCGACCGCCGCCGTACTTCGACCAGTCTGCGTCCTGGGCGCCGGCCTCCGAGCCCTCGGTGAGGCACTGCACCAGCCGGGCCGCCGCGGGGTGCAGCACCATCGACCGGCTGCCGCGCCAGCCGCCGAGCGCCTCGATGAACGCCTGGTACGGCCGGCCGGCGGTGAGCGTGCCGCCGCACCCGGCCCGCAGGACCACCAGCCCCTTCCGCTCGGCCTCGTCGCTCAGCGCGGTCAGCAGCCGGGTCTTACCGGTTCCCGGGTCACCGGCAATCGCGGTGACGGAGCCGTGGCCTTCCGCCAACTCCTCGAGGATTCCCGTTAATCGCCGATATTCGCTGCTGCGGATTGTGCGGCCGTGGCTCGACTCACCAGGGATGGTGGAGAGCATCTCGAATCCTCCGATGCGACGTTCGGCGGTCGGCTCACAGAGTGACCATTCAGCAGGTTGTCACATGTTCCCAAAATCATACGAAGGATAACACCGCACATCATCGCCGCTCGGGGCGTCAAATACCTGAACGGCTTTCAGCCGCCGCGCGGCGCGGGCGTGACAGGGCCGCGGAGGGCACACCGGGGTAGGGACACCGGCACTGCGACAGCAGGCACGGTCGCGGAAGCGGAACGGCCGCCGGACCCTCGCAGGGCCGTCCAGCAGCGCACTCACCTCCCCCGGCGCGGCAGGACGCCCCCTCGGCGTCAGCCGCGCGAACACTCCGACTTCGCGGCGGACCCCACCCGACACACCGGTAACAGTGCCCAAAGTCGTCCGGTTAAACGCCTTGATTGCATTAACGGGGACAGTCCCCGTATCGTTGCGCTCCGGTACCGCCGCTGGTACCGGCCCTGCTCCGCACCCGTGGAGGACCGACCGCATGAACACCCGCCCCGCCCCCCGTCTGTCCGTCCTGGACGTCTCCCCCGTCTTCGCCGACTCCTCGCCGGCCCGCGCGCTGCGCGAGACCGTCGAACTGGCCCGGCGTGTCGACGCGTTGGGATACCACCGGTTCTGGGTGGCGGAGCACCACGGCATCGACAACATCGCCAGCTGCTCGCCCCCGGTGCTGATCGGGCTGATCGCCGGCGCCACCTCGCGGCTGCGGGTGGGCTCCGGCGGGGTGATGCTGGCCAACCACAGCCCGCTGATCGTAGCCGAGCAGTTCGGCACCCTGGAGGCGCTGCACCCGGGCCGGATCGACCTGGGGGTCGGCCGGGCGCCCGGTGCCGACCGGATCACCGCACACGCGCTGCGCAGGGCCGGCGACGCCGACGACTTCACCGGGCGACTGGGCGAACTGCTCAGCTACTTCGGCCCGTCCGAGGGGTCCGCCGCCTCCACCGACGCGCCCGGCGGCGGCCACCCCGCGGTGCGCGCGCTGCCCGCGCTCGACGCCAGCCCCGAGATGTGGCTGCTCGGCTCCAGCGGTTACAGCGCCGAACTGGCGGGCCTGCTCGGGCTGCCGTTCGCCTTCGCCCAGCACTTCTCCCCCACCCTGGCCGCCGCGGCCGTGCAGTTGTACCGCGAGCGCTTCCGACCGTCGGCGGTGCTGGGCCGGCCGTACGTGGTGATCTCCTCCATGGTGGTGGCGGCGGAGACCGACGAGGAGGCGCGGTGGCAGGCCGGGCCGATGATGCTCACCTCGCTGCTGCAGCGCACCCGCGGCATCAGCGACCTGCACGCGACACCGGAGCAGGCCGCGAAGTTCCCCTACTCCCGCGAGGAGGCGGCCTTCGTCCAGGACCGACTGGCCTCCCACCTGGTCGGCGGCCCGCAGACGGTAGGTGCCAAGGCGCGGGAACTGCTGGACGCCACCGGCGCGGACGAGCTGATGGCGCTGACGATGGTGCACGACCTGGAGACCCGGGTCCGCTCCTACCGGATCCTGGCCGACGAGCTCCTCCCGGACCGGGCGGACACGGACGGCGCGAGCACCGGCGCTACGGACACGGACACCACGGCCACGGACCCCGCGGGCACGGACACCGCGGCCACGGACACCGCGGGCGGTACCCGGGCCGGTGCCGGCGGCGCCTGACGGCTCGCGTACGACCCGTCAGCGGGTCCGCAGCCCGTCGACGACCAGTGACATCATCTGCTCGGCCTGGTCGGGGCCGCCGCTCTGCTCCGACGCGATGGTGATCGCGTTGACCAGCCGCAGCAGCGTCAGTGCGTCGAGATCCTGGCGGATCGCCCCGGTGCGCTGCGCGCGGGTCAGCAGGAAACCGGCGGCCGAGGTGATGGTCTCCCGGCACCAGGAGCCCAGCTCGGCACCCTCGTCCCGCAGCACCAGGACGAACAGGCCCTTGAGCCCGTTGTGCGCGCCGCTGCGCGACATCGAGGCCCGCAGCCACCCGGTGAGGGCGTCGACCGCCTCCTGCGCACCGGCGTCCTCGGCGGGCGCCGAGGTGTAGGCGAGGTCGCGCAGCTGCGAGATCTCGTCGCGGTAGACCGCCTCAAGGAGCGTCTCCCGGTTCGGGAAGTGCCGGTAGAGGGTGGCGTTGCCGACACCGGCACGCTTGGCGATGTCGTCCAGCGAGGCGTCCGCGCCGTGCTCGGCGAAGGCCAGCCCGGCCTCGGTCAGCAGCCGCTCGTAGTTGCGGCGCGCGTCCGCCCGCATCGGTCGCGGGGTCGCGGGCCCCGCGGTGCCGGTGGTGGGCGTCATGTGCACTTCCCCTGCTGCGTGGCTCCGGAACGGGTCGGAAGGGCTGGAGAGGGCCCGCCGGCCCGGCGATCACGCCGGTCCGGCTCGTCCCCATGATAGACGGACCCCGCCCGAAGAGCCTTCTCAGCTCGGACCTTGAGTAAACGGGGGCAGTCCCTGTATCGTCGGTAGCCCGCCGCCCGTGCGGATCGTCCGGGCGAAGACGCCCGGCGGTGCACCTCAGGCGCCCGGCCCCGGCGGTCGTGCGGCGCGTCGCGCCCGCACCACTGCCGCAGGCCGGTCCCGCGGGCACCCATCGGCACTCGACCGGCCGCCACACCGGCCACCGCCTCGTACCGGAACACCGCGGCGCCCGCGCCGCGCCACCCCGAGCACCACGCCGTCGTAGGCGGCAGGGCGCCGTACGGCTCTGCCTCCCTGCCCCGGCATCCCGCAAGCCGTGGCTATTCCGGTATTCCCGTCCCGGCGCGGGCATTCCCTCTCCTGCCCCGCCCGTGCCTTCCCCCTCTTACTCCCCGTCCCTTTCCGGAGGATTACGAATGCGTTCAGGTCTGGCACGCACCGCCATCGAAGTCGCGCAGGTCCGGGCGAACGAATCCGCCCGCGCGGACCGGTTATTCGACGACCCGTTCGCCCGGGTTTTCCTGCAGGCCGCACTCGGCGACGAGCCGGCGGCCGAAGAGCCGACGCCTGAACTGGCGGCGTGGAAGGCGGTCATCGAGTTCAACGTGGTCATCAGGACGCGTTTCTTCGACGACTACCTCACCGAGTCCGCGGCGGCCGGCTGCCGGCAGGTGGTGATCCTCGGCGCGGGCGTGGACATGCGGGCCTACCGGCTGGAGTGGCCGCCGGAGACGCGGATATTCGAAGTGGACCTCGCCGAGGTGCTGGACTTCAAGGAGGAGGTGCTGGACGCCGGGGGCGCCAAGGCGGCCTGCGTGCGCACCCCCGTTCCCGCCGACCTGCGCGGGGCATGGGAGGACGACCTCAAGGCGGCCGGCTACGACCCCGCGGTGCGAACCGTGTGGCTGCTGGAGGGGCTGCTGATCTACCTCAGCGCCGAGGAGGCGGCCGCGCTGCTCGAAAAGATCGGCGCGCTGTCCCCGGCCGGCAGCCGCATCACCTTCGAGCACGCCAACACCGGCCGCGCGTCGGCCGCCACCGAGGCGAAGGCGGTGCCCGCGCTGCGCAAGCTCAACGAGCTGGTCAAGGGCGGCCTCGGCGACCACACCCTGGAGTGGCTGGCCGAGCACGGCTGGGCGCCCTCGCTCCACGACCGCGCCCAGGCCGCCGCCGACTACGGCCGGGCGGTGACCGGCCGCCCGAACGGCGGGCTGGCCACGGCGACGAGGACCGTGTAGCCGCGCCTCCCCGCGGCCCGCCGCACACGGAGCGGGCCGGACGGCGTGAGCGCCGTCCGGCCCGCTGCTGTCCGCGGCTCAGGCCGCGGCGTCGCTCAGGCCACGGGCGCCAGCGGCTGGTCGCCGTCGCGGACCGTGGCGTACAACTCCCGCAGGCCGCGGCCGGGTTCGAGCCCGAGCTCGCGGTCGATGGTGCGGCTGACCTCGCGGTAGGTGGTGAGGGCCTCCGAGGAGCGGCCGGCCAGGTGCAGCGCCAGCATCAGCTGGCGGGCGAAGCCCTCCCGCAGCGGGTGCTCGGCGGTGAGGGCGCGCAGCGGAGTGATCAGGCGTTCGTAGCGGCCCAGTGCCAGCTCCTGCTCGATCCGCAGCTCCTCGCACTCCAGCCGGGCCTCCTCCGCCCAGCGCACGAACTCCTCCACGATCGGACCGCCGCCGAGCCCGTCGAGCACCGGGCCGCGCCACAGTGACAGCGCCCGGGCGAAGGAGCGGGAGGCGGCCTCGTGGCGGCGGGCGGCCGCGTGGGCCCACCCGTCGGCCGCGAGCTCGCGGAAGTCCACCACGTCCAGCTCGCCGGGGTCGACCCGCAGCACGTACCCGCCCGGGCGGGTGGTCAGCCGCTCGTCCTCGTCCTCGGCCGAACCCGACCAGGACGCAAGGGACTTGCGCACCTGGTAGACGTACACGTGCACCGCGGCGGTGAAGCGGCGCGGCGGGCGGTCGCCCCATATCTCGTCGGCCAGTCGGGTGGTCGAGGTGACCTGACCTGCCCGGATGAGCAGCACGGAAAGCAGCGTCTCGACCTTCGGCGCGCTGACCGACTCCGGTCCTTCTCCGGTGACGGCGCGCAGACTGCCCAGCATCTCGAATCTCATAGCGCACTCCTGACGGTCCAGGGCGTGCAAACAGCGCCGGCGGCGTCCCCCGCTTCGGCTAACCTGCGCCCCGCGAACGGTGGTCTGTTGCGGTGCGAGGCGTACCGCCGGTGCCCCGCTCCGCCGTGCAGGGACCCCGCGACGTCCTCGTCGGGGGTCCGGTCCGCTCTCCCGGCGCGGGGGCCGACCCCCGCGCTGCGGCGACCCGGCCGGCCGTCTCCGGGCGCCGCGGGTTGCCGGAAACACCATGGCAGACCGCCCGGCGGGGCCACATCCGAGAAAGTACCTACGTCCGTTCGAGATGCGTATACGCGTTCCGGACCGGCGTGCTCCGCAAGCCGCCGCGGGCTGCGGCTTCAGTACCGCCCAAGGCCCTTCGCCCAAGCTGCCGTCGATCATGCCCACCGCCCTGGTTGTGGAGGACGCCTCCGGTGAACGACATCGACGAATTCCTCACGCTGGTACGTGACGAGATCGGCCTTCCGGTGACCAGCGCGCACGCCGCGGTGGACCTGGACCAGGTGCCCGGCTGGGACTCGGTCCACCTGCTGTCGCTGCTGGCGGTGCTTGAGCGTGAGACCGGCCGGCGCGTGCCGCTGCCCGCGGTGCTCGAGGCGCCGACGCTGGGCGACATCTACACGCTGGCCGTCGGCGGCTGAGCGCCCCGATCACCGCTCCGGTCCGCTTTAGGTCTGCCCAAGCCGCCGCTTCGACCATGGACGGGCGGACCGCCGGTCGCCGCAGCGCGCCCCGCGGCCGACCGCGCCCGCTCGTGTCCGAACGCCGCCCGCCGGACTGGAACCGGCCCGTCCTAAGGATGTTCATGAGGCTCTGGTCAGCCCGTCGTCGTACACACATCGCCCTGGCCACGGCACTGCTCGGCTGTTCGGTCGCCGTGGTGTCCGAGTCGTCCACCGCCAGCGCGGCGGTCGGCCTCGGCGGCCGGCACGGGTCGTGCGTGAACGTGCGAGGTATCACCGAGCAGACCGTCAAGTACGACACGGTGGGTTCGGGCGCCGACGGCACCAGCCCGCCGATGCAGAAGGTCGGCGACACCGCCGTCTACACCGACACCATCTTCGGCACCGGCGGTTCGGTGGTCGGCAAGGCGCTCGGCTACGTCACGATCGTGGCGATCCGGCCGTCCGACGGGCACCTGCTGACGGACTACCAGGAGACGGTGCAGCTCCCGCAGGGCACCCTGAGCGACACCGGGACGCGGCTGGACCGCAACGGGATGATCGGCGGCAAGTGGCTGGACTTCAAGGCCTCGGGCACCGGCGGCGAGTTCGCCGGAAAGCAGGGTTACCGCCGCTGGCGCCTGCTGCCGCCGCTGTCCAACCCGCCGGTGCCGAGCGAGATCGCACAGGTCGAGATCACGTTGTGCGGCTGACGGCGATGAGCGCCCTGACCGCGAACGCCGCGCCGGGCACCGGCGCCGCCCACATCAGGTCGGTCGGCACCGCCCTGCCGGGGCCCGCCATCGACAACGCCACGCTCGGGCAGCGGCTGCGGATGCCTGGCCAGTGGGAGGAGTGGGTCGACACCTTCATCGGCACCAGGACCCGCCACCTGGCCATCGACCTGGACAGCGGCAAGCAGGCCGCCACCCTGGCCGACCTGTGCGAGACCGCGGGCCGCCGGGCGCTGGAGCGGGCCGGGCTCGCGCCGGAGCAGGTCGACCTGGTGGTGATGGGCACCGCGTCCCCGGACGCGCTGATGCCCGCCACCGTCAACGTGGTCGCCGACCGGCTGCGCGTCAACGGCGTACCCACCTACCAGTTGCAGTCCGGCTGCACGGGCGCGTTCCAGGCGATGCACGTGGCGCAGCAGTTGCTGTCGACCGGCGCGTACCGCAACGCGCTGGTGCTCGGCGGCGACGTGACGGCCCGCTTCTACGACTTCGACGTCGACTTCGCCACCCTGCCGCCCGAACACCTCGTGCACTACGTGCTGTTCGGTGACGGGGCGGGCGCGATGGTGCTTGACGCCCAGCCGGTGCCCGGATCGCTGGCCATGCGCCGGCTGTTCACCCAGCTGACGGGTCTGGACCGCGCGCCGGGGCAGACCGTGCACTGGTTCGGGCCGTCCGACCGGGACTCGGCGCGCACACCGGCCGAGGAGGACTACAAGGCGATCGAGCAGTCGGTGCCGGTGATGGCCGCCGAGATCCTCGACGACCTGCTGGACGAGACCGGCTGGGACCGCGACGAGATCGACTTCCTGCTGCCGCCGCAGCTGTCCGGCCGGATGACGACCAAGATCGTCGACCTGCTGGCGCTGCCGTCGGCGACCGAGGTCTCCTGCGTCCGCGACGTCGGCAACAACGGCAACGCCACGCCGTTCTTCCAGCTCGAACAGCTGCTGGCGCAGATCTCCCCCGGCCACCGCGCGCTGGGCGTGTCGGTGGAGTCGAGCAAGTGGATCAAGGCCGGCTTCGCCGTCGAGATGGTCTGAGACGAGTCGCTGAGACGAAGGGAACCCACGATGCACGCTCATCCGACGACGCGGAGCCCGGCAGGGCCGCACGGCCCGCTGGCGCCGCCCGCGGCCTCGGCGGCAGGCGCCCGGCGCCGTCCGGCCGGCCGCGCCCTGACACCGGTCGGCCCGACCGGATGCGGGGTGCGGCGGTGAGGATCGGTCCCGAGGTCCGGCAGCGCCGGCACACGCAGTACTTCACCGGTGCCATCCGGGCCTTCTCGCCGGTCTTCCTCGACACCGACGTCGACATGGCGGGGGTGCTGGCGCACCGGGCCACGCACCCGGGCTTCTCGGTGGTCAGCTACATCGCCCAGGCCACCGGCCGGGCCCTGGCGGCGCACCCGGAGGCCAACGCGGCGCTGCGCGGGCGGCTGTGGCCCCGGCTGGCCCGCTACGAGGGCGTGCACGCGAAGGTCACCCTGGACAAGACGCTCGACGGGCACCGGGTGGTGCTGGCGACGGTGGTGCCCGACGTGGACACCGCGGGCCTGCCCGACATCCAGCAGCGGATCTCGCACTTCCGGGACGGCGACCCGCAGACGATGGCGGAGTTCGGCGCGGTCCGGGTGCTGCACAAGCTGCCGCGCTTCGTGGGGCTGCCCCTCTTCCGGCTCACCATGCGCTCACTGCGGCGCCGCCCGCAGACCCTGGGCACGGTGGCGATCACCTCGCTGGGCCACCGCCCGGTCAACGGCTTCCACTCGGTCGGCGGGACCACCGTCACCCTGGGCGTCGGGCAGATAGCCGACCGCCCCGTGGTACGGGACGGCGCACTCGCCGTCGCCCCGGTGATGCGGCTGAACCTGGCCTTCGACCACCGGGTGATCGACGGGGCGGAGGCGGCCGACCTGCTCACCGCGATCAAGGAGGGCCTGGAGGGGTACCCGCCGGACGACCTCCCGGCCGGACCGGCCACCGGCGCACTCGCCGACCTCCCGTCGGGCTCCGCCCGCACCAGCTGACCGGCGCTCGACGAAAGGCGGACCTCGCGGACATGGGGGACACGGTGAACACGGCAGACACGGACACGGACGTCGCCGGCAGAACGGACACGGCGGAGCGCCCGGGAACGGCGGGCGTGCCCGATACCGGCGGCGCGCCGCCCTTCACCGTGGTAGTCGTCGGGGCGGGGCCCGCGGGCACCTCGCTGCTGGAGCGGATCTGCGCCAACATCCCGGACCTGGTGCCCGACCGCCCGGTGCGCGTGCACCTGGTGGACCCGCACCCGCACGGCGGGGGGCGGGTCTGGCGGCAGGAGCAGTCGGCCCTGATGTGGGCCAACACCCCGATGGCGGCGATCACCGTCTTCCCGGACGAGAACATGGCCTGCGAGGGTCCCAAGCCGCCCGGTCCTGCGATCCTGGACTGGGCCCGTGCGGCCGGCCCTGAGGAGCTGGCCGACCCGGTGGTGGCCGACGAGGCGGCCAGGGCGCACCCGCGCTTCTACCCCTCGCGCCGCACCCTGGCGGCGTACCTGTCCAGCGTGGTGCGGCGGCTGGTGGCCGGCGCGCCGGCCAACGTCGAGGTGGTCACCCACACCGGCACCGCGGTCGAGCTGGTCGACGCCGAGGACCGTACGACCGTACGGCTGGACTCCGGCGTCGAGCTGGCCGCCGACGCGGTGCTGCTGGCGCAGGGCCACCACGACGTGGAACCGGCGCCGCCGGCCCGCGAACTCGCCCGTTTCGCGCAGGAGCACGGCCTGACCTACCTGCCCGCCCAGTACGCCGCCGACGCCGACCTGGACGTGCTGCGGCCGGGCGAGTCGGTCATCGTCCGCGGTCTGGCGCTGTCGTTCGTCGACTACGTGGTGCTGCTGACCGAGGGCCGCGGCGGCTCGTGGACCCGGGACCCGGACGGCACCCTGCAGTACGTGCCCTCCGGCCGCGAACCGGTGCTCTACGCGGGTTCGCGGCGGGGGGTGCCGTACCGGAGCAAGCTCGGCTACAGCCAGCTGCTCGGCGACAAGCCCGCACCGCACTTCCTGACCGCGCAGGTCGCCAAGGAGCTGATCGCCCGGGCCGAGCCGGTGGACTTCGGGATCGACATCCGCCCGCTGATCCACGCGGAGATGGAACTGGCCCACTACCAGGAGCTGTTCACCGGCCACCCCGACCGGGTGACCCGTCCCTGGGCCGAGGTCGCCGGCATCTTCGAGCTGCTGGGCGGCAGGCAGCCCGGCGACCGGGCCCGGGTCGACGCGGTGATCGCGGAGACCGTGCCCGATCCCGCGGACCGCTTTGACCTGCCGGCGCTGGAGTATCCGCTGGAAGGGGTCCAGGTCGACAGCGCCGAGCAGTTGCACGAGCTGATCCTCGGCCATGTCGCGGCCGACCTGGCGCGGCGCGGCGACCAGCGCCACAGCCAGGATCTCGCCGCGATCCACGCGCTGATGAACAGCATGGGGCCGATCTTCCAGCTCCTCAGCTCCAACCGGCTGTCGGCGCGGTCGCGTACCAGGGAACTCGACCCGTGGTTCCACGACTTCTTCGGCTACATCGGCAGCGGCCCGCCCGGGCCGCGCGCCGAACAGCTGCTGGCCCTCGGCCGGGCCGGGGTGGTGCGCTTCCTCGGCGGCGGCCTGGAGGTCGTGCCCGACGCCGGCCGCGGGGTCTTCCTCGCCCGGGGCGTCAACGCGCCCGGCGAGGTGGCGGGGACGGCGCTGCTGGAAGCGCGGTTGCCGACCGCCAGCGTGGTGCGCAACAGTGACGCGCTGATCCGGCGGCTGTACGCGCGCGGGGCGTGCACCGAGGAACAGCTGCGTGACGCGCCGGGGCAGCCGGCGTACAGCTCGGGCAAACTCGCCGTGCACGCCACCGACCAGCGGGTACTGGCCGCCGACGGCAGCGCCCATCCGCGGCTGTTCGCGGTGGGCGCGTGGACGGCGGGCTTCGGACCGGCCGGTTTCCCCCGGCTCAACCCGATCGGGTTCATGCGCTGCGACGCCATGGTCCGCTCGATGCTGCGGCTGGGTGCGCAGGCACCCGCGGCCGCCGGGCGGGCGGGGCAGCAGGCCGGCTGACGGAAGGCGCCTGGGCCGCGGCGGGCGCTGCCCGCCGCGGCCCGGCGTGTCAGTAGGTGCCGACCGAGTCCTCGTAGCGGTCACGCTTGACGTACATGTCCCAGAAGGTGTCCGCGAGGTCCTTCGGCCAGACCCGCTCCGGCTGGAAGCCGACCGCTTCCGCGCTGGTCGGGCGACCGTCGAACTGGCGCTGGGCCTCGCTGAGTTCGATGAGCGCGCCGATGGTCAGGCCGCCGGCGTAGACCCCCTTGGGGGCCAGCGACTCGTTGAGCGTCTTGAGGTAGTTGCGCAGGCCCGCGAAGGCGATGCCGACGTTGCTCATGAACGACAGCGGGTTGGTGCCGGCCGCGCCCAGGCCGAACAGCAGGGCGCCGTCGCCGCGTTCGAGCATCTGCGGCAGCACCAGGTTCACCAGGCGGATCGGTGCGAGCAGCCGGACGTCGAGCTGCGGCTGCAGCCCTTCGAGGTCGAGGTCGAGGGTGGCGACCGGCCGCTCGGCGATGCCTGCGGGGCTGTACTCCGTCACGTCGATCCGGCCGAACCGCTCGTTGATCGCCGCCACAGTGCCGGCGAGCGCACTGTGGTCGGCCAGGTCCTGGGCGAAGGTGTCCGCCTCGATGCCCTCGTTCTCCAACTCGGCGCGTAGTGCGTCGAGTTTGGACTGCGTACGGGCGACGAGCGCGACACGGAAGCCCTCCTGGCCGAAGCGCCGGGCGACGCCCAGCCCCAGGCCGGTGCCGGCTCCGAAAACGGCGATGGTCTTGGACATGCGCTGTGTGTCCCTCTCTGCTGCGGTGCTCGGGCGGTGCGCCCGGGAGGTCTTGCCCGGGTCCTGTGCTCGGATCGTGTGCTCGGCCGGCGCCCTTCGGGGGCGACCGGATGTCACCAGGTGACGGGCAGCTCGTGCAGGCCGTACATGATGGTGTCGTTCTTGAACGGCAACTCCGCCAGCGGCGTGGCCAGTTGCAGGTCCGGCAGCCGGGCAAGCAGGGCGGTGAAGACGACGTCCAGTTCCAGCCGGGCCAGGTTCTGCCCCAGGCACTGGTGGATGCCGTAGCCGAAGGCCACATGGGAGGGCGACTCGCGATGCGGGTCGAACTCCTCGGGGCGGTCGAAGGCGCGGGCGTCGCGGTTGGCGGCGGCGTTGGACAGCAGCACGCCCTCACCTGCCTCGATGGTGATGCCGCCGACCTCGATGTCGGCCAGCGCCACCCGGCCGGTGGAGTGGTCGGAGATGCTGAAGTAGCGCAGCATCTCCTCGACCGCCCGCGGCACTTGCGAGGGGTCCTTGATGAGCGCCTCCCTCAGCTCGGGGTGCTCGATCAGGTAGGCGGTGCCCAGCGCGATCATGTTGGCGGTGGTCTCGTGGCCCGCCACCAGGATGAGCAGCGCCATCCCGGTCAGGTGCTCGGCGTCCTCCACGCCCGCCTCGCGGTACTTCACCGCCAGCCGGCTGAGCAGGTCCCCTTGCGGGTCGGACTGCCGGCGCAGCACCAGGCCGTGCAGGAAGGCGCGCAGCTCCACCAGCGAGGTGAGCCGGTCGGGTCCGCTGGTGTTGCGGTCGGTCATCAGCTGTGCCCGGGACTGGAAGACCTCCCGGTCGGCGTACGGCACGCCCAGCAGCTCGCAGATGGTCAACGAGGGGACGGGCAGGGCCAGTTCCTGCACCAGGTCGACCGGGCGCGGTCCGGCCAGGATCCGGTCCAGGCACTCCTGCACGGTGGCGGTCACCGCGGGCCGCAGCGTCTCCACCTTGCGGACGGTGAACTCGCTGATCACCATCCGCCGGTAGGTGGTGTGCTCCGGCGGGTCCATCCACGGCAGGAAGCCCCTGCGGTCGATGGCCTGCTGGCCGCTGAGCAGCGCGGGGAAGCCGGGGTGCACCCGGTCGGCGCTGAGGTCGGCGTCGGTGAACAGCCGGCGTACGTCCTCGTAGCGGGTCGCCAGCCACGCCTCCCGCCCGGTGGGCAGGCGGACGCGGGCCAGCGGCTGCTCCTCGCGCAGCCGGGCGTACTGCTCGGGCAGCGCGAACGGGCAGGTGCGCGGCATCGGGTAGGACGGGGGTCCGGGAGCGTCGGCGGTGTCGGTCACGTGAAGGGCCTCCAGACGGGGGCTTGGTCCTCGGGCGGGGGGCGGCCGGGACGGGTCCAGGCCGGGGACGGGCCGGTGGGCTATCGGTCGGCGCTCCCGGCTTCGAGCCGGACGGCCCTTGCAGGGCAGCGGACGGCCGCGTCGCGCACCGCCGGCGCCAGCTCCGCGGGCACCCGGTCGACCAGCACGTACGACAGGCCGTCCTCGTCGCTCTGGTCGAACACCTCGGGCGCGGCGAGCACGCACTGGCCCGCCCCGACGCAGACGTCGCGGTCCACATGGGCGCGCTGCACGGTGGCCGGCGGCCGGCCGGCGGGGGCGGTCACCAGGTCACCGGCAGTTCGTGGATGCCGTACATGATGGCGTCGTCCTTGAACGGCAGGTCGTCCACGGGCACCGCGAGCCGCAGCCCCGGCACCCGTTCGAGCAGGGTGCTGAAGACGACGTCGAGTTCGAGCCGGGCCAGGTTCTGGCCCAGGCACTGGTGGATGCCGTAGCCGAAGGCCATGTGCTGGCGGGCGTCGCGGTGGACGTCGAGCGTCTCCGGCTCGGGGAAGACGGCGGCGTCGCGGTTGGCTGCGGCGTTGGACAGCAGCACGCCCTGGCCTTTGCGTATCGTCACGCCGCCGATCTCGACGTCCTCCAGCGACACCCGGCTGGTGACGTTGTCGGCGACGCTGAAGAACCGCAGCAGTTCCTCGACGGCCTTGGGCGCCAGGGACGGGTCGGCGCGCAGCGCGTCTGCCTGCTCGGGGTGTGCCAGCAGCGCCACGGTGCCCAGCGCGATCGTGCTCGCCGTGCTCTCGTAGCCGCCGATGAGGATGAGCAGCGCCAGGCCGGTGAGGTGGTCGTGGTCGTCCGCGCCGGCCGCGCGGTGCCGGGCCACCAGCCGGCTGAGGGTGTCGTCGGCGGGCTCCGCGGCCTTGCGGTGCAGCAGCTCGCCGAGGTAGGTGCGCAGGTCGCGCAGGGCGGCGGCGCGCTCCTCGGGCGGGTGCACCTTGCTGACCATCACCTGTGCGCGGTCCTGGATGTGGTCCAGATCCTCGTAGGGGACGCCGAGCACGTCGCAGATGGTCTGCGAGGGCACCGGCAGGGCCAGCGCCTGCACCAGGTCGGCCGGGCGCGGCCCGGCCAGCATCCGGTCGATGCAGGCGTCCACGACGGCCTGCACCCGCGGCCGCATGGCCCGGATCCGGCGCACGGTGAACTCGTTGATGAGCATCCGCCGGTAGCGGGTGTGCTCCGGCGGGTCCATCCACGGCAGGAAGCCCTTGGCCTGCTCGTCGAAGGACTTCCGGCGCGGCGCGAGGATGGGGAAGGTCGGGTGAGTGCCGTCCGCGCTGAGCCGCGGGTCCAGGAAGAGCGTGCGGACGTGCTCATGGCTGGTCACCAGCCAGGCGTCCCGGCTGCTGGCGAGGGCCACCGGGGTGATCGGCGCCTCCTCGCGCAGCTCGGCGTATTGCTCGTTGAGGTCGAACGGACACCGGCGGGGCATCGGAAAGCCGGGGAGTTCTGCCGTGTCCTCGGTCGGTGCGGCCGAGTCGGCGGTGTCGGTCACGAGTGCCTCCATGCTGAAGCCGATCGCAAATGGCTCCCAGGATCGGCGGCACCTCTAAAGCGGGCCTTGCGTGCCCGCGGGGGTGCGCGGGTTTCGGCCATGCGGTGGCCTCCCGGCGCCCCCGCCGGCGCGTCACCGGGCCACCGCGGGCGCCACGGCACGCAGACCGGCGCGGCCCCCGTGGTGACGGGGACCGCGCCGGTGTCGTCGTACGTACGGGGTCGGCCGCTCACTCCGCCTTGGGCGCGCCGGCCTGGGCAGGCGGGGCCGCCGTGACGGCCGCCGGCGCCTTCTTCGGCGCGAAGACGACGATGGACACGACCAGGGCGATGGCCACGAAGACCACCCCGACGGTGAACGCGGACTGCAGGCCGTGGGTGAAGGCGTACCGCGCCTGCTCCCCGGCCGAGGCGCCGGCCGGCCTGCCTGCCGCGTTCTTCGAGGACGTGCCGAACACGGTGACCAGGATGGCCAGGCCCAGGCCGCCACCGAGCTGCATCAGGGTCTGCAGCACGCCGGAGGCCGAGCCCGAGTCCTCGCGGGCGACTCCGGTGAGGATCGTGACGTTCAGCGGCATGAAGCTCAGGCCCATGCCGACGCCGAAGATCAGCAGCGGGCCGAAGACCGAGCCGAGGTAGCTGCTGTCGGTGGAGATCTGCGTCAGCCACACCATGGTGATCGTCATCAGCGTGGCGCCGGCGATCATCAGCCGCTTGGCGCCGAACTTGGGCAGCAGCTTCGCCACCTGCGAGACCGTGGTGAACATCGCCAGGGTCATCGGCAGGAAGGCCAGGCCCGCCTTGGCGGGGCTGAGGTCCATGGCGTCCTGGACGAACTGGCTGAGGAAGAAGAACAGCCCCATCATCGTCGCGGTGAGCAGCAGGATGTTGAGGTAGCCGCCGGAGCGGTTGCGGCTGCGGAACAGCCGCAGCGGCACGATCGGCTGCCGGATCCTGGTCTCGATCACCACGAACGCCGCGAGCAGCACCGCCGAGGCGACGAAGCACAGCACCGTCAGGGGGTCGCCCCAGCCGTCGGTGGGCACCCGGATGAAGGCGTAGACCAGCGCCACCATGCCGGCGGTGACGGTGAGAGTGCCGCCGTAGTCGATACGGGCCTGGTGCCGCTCCGGCTCGCGGATGAAGAGGGGGGCGCCGATCACGACCGCGAGGCCGAGCGGCACGTTGACGAACATCACCGCGCGCCAGCTGACCCAGTCGGTCAGCACACCGCCGAGGATGAGGCCGACCGACGCGCCGGCGCCGGCGGTGGCGGAGTAGACCGCGAGCGCGCGGTTGCGCGCCGGGCCCTCCTCGAAGTTGGTGGCGATCAGCGCCAGGGTGTTCGGCGAGGCCATCGCCGCGCCGACGCCCTGGCCGATCCTGGCGGCCACCAGCAGCCCGGGGCTGTTGGCGAAGCCCCCGACCAGGGAGGCGACGGTGAACAGGGTGGTGCCGGCCACCAGCATCCGCCGCCGGCCGAGGATGTCGCCGAGCCGGCCGCCGAGCAGCAGCAGCCCGCCGAAGGCGAGGGTGTAGGAGTTGATCACCCAGGACAGGCCGACCGAGGAGAAGCCCAGAGCGCCCTGGATCTTGGGCAGCGCGATGTTCACCACCGTCGCGTCCAGGCCCACCATGAGATACGCGGTCGCGATGAGCGCGAGGGTGATCCCGGGGTGGCCGCTGGGGCCGCTGTCCGCCGGAGGAGGCGGCTCGGCCACAGCCGTCCGCGGGGAGTTGGTCTGGTCGCTCATGGCTCTCCTTCGGCTCCGGCGTGGACCACCGGGGGGGGTACGCCGGGAAGCAGTCGAGATGGGGCGTCAATCGGCCTACGGACGTGTCCCGTTGACTCCCTGGCGATTATACGGGGACAGGCCCCGTTTCCTCAACACGGGCATCCCGGCGTGGCGGCGCGGGCGGGATCAGGACAGGCAGCCCGCTTAAGAGTGCGGAAAGCCCCACCTAAGGGACGCCCCGAACGCTGTGGGATCGACGGTGGTCCCGCCACCGCCGGCCCCTTCGCGGGCGCGCTGGAGAAGGGCGACGACACCCGATGTCACTTGGCCACACCGCTGCACACGCGACCCCCGATGACACCGGCACCGCGAACACCGTCGACACGACCGAAGCCGCCGACACCAGCGGCCCGGCCGGGACGGCCCTGGGCGTCGACGCCGGCTCCGACGCGATCGCGGTGATCGGGCTGGCGTGCCGCCTGCCCGGCGCCGCCGGCCCGGCGGAGTTCTGGCACCTGCTGCGCGAGGGCCGCAGCGCCGTGGCCACCGCACCGGCCGAGCGCGGCTTCACCAGGACGCTGATCGCGGAGACCGGCCCGGACGCGGCCGCCCGCTTCGGGGCCTTCCTGGCAGACGTCGGCGGCTTCGACGCGGACTTCTTCGGCATGTCGCCGCGCGAGGCCGCGGCCGCCGACCCGCAGCAGCGGCTGGTGCTGGAGCTGGCCTGGGAGGCCATGGAGGACGCCGGCCTGCGGCCGGCGGCGCTGCGCGGCAGCCGTACCGGGGTTTTCGTGGGCGCCATCGCCGACGACTACGCCGCCCTCACCCGTGCCCGCGGCCCGCGGGCGCTTGGCCGGCACACGCTGACGGGGCTGAACCGGGGCATCATCGCCAACCGGGTGTCGTACACCTTCGACCTGCACGGCCCCAGCCTGACCGTGGACACCGCGCAGTCGTCGTCGCTGGTGGCCGTCCACCTGGCCTGCGAGAGCCTGCGCAGCGGCGAGTCGGAACTGGCGCTGGCGGCCGGCGTGAGCCTGGCCCTGGCGCCGGAGGGCGCGCTGGGCGCCGCACGCTTCGGCGCACTGTCCCCCGACGGCCGCTGCTTCACCTTCGACGCCCGCGCCAACGGCTACGTGCGCGGCGAGGGCGCCGGCCTGGTGCTGCTCAAGCCGCTCGCCCGGGCGCTGGCCGACGGCGACCGCGTGGTGTGCGTGATCCGCGGCAGCGCCACCAACAACGACGGCACCACCGACGGGCTGACCGTCCCCGGCGAGGCCACCCAGACCGACGTCATCCGCCGCGCCTGGTCCGCCGCCCGGCTCGACCCGGCGACGGCCGGCTACGTGGAGCTGCACGGCACCGGCACCCGGGTCGGCGACCCGATCGAGGCGGCCGCGCTCGGCGCGGCCCTCGGCGCCGCGCGCCCGGCGGGCGACCCGCTGCCGGTCGGCTCGGCGAAGACCAACGTCGGCCACCTGGAGGGTGCCGCGGGCATCGTCGGCCTGCTGAAGACCGCGCTGGCCCTGCGGCACCGCACGCTGCCCGCCACTCTCAACCACGACACGGCGCACCCCGGCATCCCGCTGGCCGAGCTCGGCCTGCGCGTACAGGTCGAGCCCGGCCCCTGGGCCGCTGCCGCCGACCGTCCGCTCGCGGCGGGCGTCAGTTCCTTCGGCATGGGCGGGACAAACTGCCATGTGGTGCTGACCGAGGCGCCGGGCGGCTCCGACGAGGCGGGTGCTCCCGGGGCGGACGCGGGGGGCGGCGCCTCGGTGGCGGCGGACGCCTCCTACGTGGGGGCAGGTCCCCGCGCCCTACGGCCCGCTGCCGCCGCGACGGAGGGCGGCGGGGCCGAGCCGGCCGCCGCGTGGACGGCGTGGACCCTCTCCGGGCGGGACCCGGACGCCCTCCGCGACCAGGCCAGGCGCCTGCACGAGCAGCTGGCGGGCCGTCCCGCCGACGGCACCACGGGCCCGGTCCCCACCGACCGCGAGATCGCGGTGGCCCTGCACCGTACGCGTACGGCCTTCGACCACCGGGCGGTGGTGGTCGGGCAGGGACGCGACGCGCTGCTCGACGGGGTCGCCGCGGCCGCCGCCGGTGAGCGGGCGGCGCGGGTGGTCGGCGGGGTGGCGCAGTCGCCCGGCGAGGTCGCGTTCGTCTTCAGCGGCCAGGGCAGCCAGCGGATCGGCATGGGTGCCGGCCTGTTCGCCGCCCATCCGGCCTTCGCCCGCTCGCTGGAAGCCACGCTCGCCGAGCTGTCACCGCTGCTGCCCCGGCGCATCGACGACCTGCTGCTCCGCTCCCCCGAGGCCGTCGACGCCGCGGACGCGGCGCTGCTTGACAGCACCGACCTGACCCAGCCGGCGTTGTTCGCGGTCGAGGTCGCGGTCTACCGGCTGCTGGAGTCCTGGGGGGTACGGCCCGGGCTGCTGCTCGGGCACTCGGTCGGCGAACTCGCCGCCGCCCATGTCGCCGGAGTCCTTTCGCTGCCCGACGCGTGCGCGCTGGTCGCCGCGCGCGGCCGGCTGATGCGCGCGCTGCCGGTGGGCGGCGCCATGGCCTCGATCGACGCGACCCCCGACGAGGTCCACGAACTCCTCGCCGTCGATCCGGACTTGGCGCGCTCGGCGGATCTCGCCGCCGTCAACGGCCCGCGGGCGGTCGTGCTCTCCGGCGACACCGACCGCGTACTGGAGCTGGCCGGCGTCTTCGAGGCCCGGGGCCGCCGCACCCGCAGGCTGCGGGTCAGCCACGCCTTCCACTCGCCGCACATGGATCCGATGCTCGACGAGTTCCGGCAGGTCGCCGCGTCGCTGTCCTACACGCCCGCCCGCGTCCCGCTGGTCTCCACTGTGACCGGCGCCCTCACCGCCCCGGACGAGACGGCGTCCGCTGACTACTGGGTCGGGCATGCCCGCCGGACGGTGCGATTCCTGGACGGGGTGCGCGCGGCCGAGGCCGCAGGCGCCTCCGCGTTCATCGGCGTCGGGCCGGACGCGGCACTGCCGGGCCTCGCCCGCGACAGCCTCACCGGGCAGTCACGGCCGGCCACCGACACCGTCTCCGCGCCGACCCTGCGCCGCGGCCAGGACGAAACCGAGACGGTGCTGACCGCGCTGGCCCGTCTGCACACGCACGGCGTCGATGTCGACTGGCCGGCCGTCCTCGGCGCGGGACCGGCGGCCGCCGGCTCGTACGTGGCCCTGCCGACATACGCCTTCCAGCGCCGGCGGCACTGGCTTGCGGACGGCGGGCCGGAGGCGCCTGCGGAGTACCCGACCGTGGAAGCGGCAGGTCCCGAGGCTGCGGCCGCCGAGCCGGAACGGGCAGCCGGCGGTGACCGTACGGGCCTCGACGCGCTCCTTGACGTGGTGCGCGCGAACGCGGCCGTCGTGCTCGGGCACGCCTCGGGCGCCGAGGTCCGCGCCGACCGCAGCTTCAAGGACCTGGGCCTGGACTCGCAGGGCGCGGTGGAGCTGCGGGACCGCCTCGTCGCGGAGACCGGCCTCGCCCTGCCCTCGACCCTCACCTACGACTACGCCAACCCGACCGTCCTCGCCGCCCACCTGCACACCGAACTGCGTGGCGACACCGAGGACGCGCCCGCCGCGGTCGCGGACGGCGTGCCAGGGAACACCAATCAGGGCGCCGAGGCCGACGATCCGATAGCCATCGTCGGGATGGCCTGCCGCTACCCTGGCGCCGCCGTCACCCCGGACGCCCTGTGGGAGCTGGTCGCCGACGGCCGTGACGCGATCGGCCCGATGCCCACCAACCGTGGCTGGAATATTGCCGAGTTGTACGACCCGGACCCCGACCGGCCCGGCACCAGCTACGTCAAGTCCGGCGGTTTCCTGCACGACGCGGGCGAGTTCGACGCGGCGTTCTTCGGCATCAGCCCACGCGAGGCGGCGGCCATGGACCCGCAGCAGCGGCTGCTGCTGGCCAGCTCCTGGGAGGCCCTGGAGCACGCCCGGCTCGACCCGACCGCGTTGCACGGGACCAGCACCGGCGTCTTCGTCGGCGCCACCGCACAGGAGTACGGTCCGCGGCTGTACGAGGCCGCGGCGGGTCACGACGGCCACATCTTCACCGGCACCACCACCTCGGTCGCCTCAGGGCGGATCGCGTACACCCTCGGGCTGGAAGGCCCGGCCCTCACCGTCGACACCGCGTGCTCATCCTCGCTGGTGGCTGTCCACCTCGCGGTCCAGGCGCTGCGCCGCGGCGAATGCACGCTCGCGCTGGCCGGCGGCGCCACCGTCATGGCGGGGCCCGGCATGTTCATCGAGTTCAGCCGGCAGCAGGGCCTCGCGGCGGACGCACGGTGCAAGGCCTTCGCCGACGCCGCCGACGGCACCGCGTGGGCCGAGGGCGTCGGCATGCTGCTGCTGGAGCGGCTCCCGGACGCCGAACGCAACGGACACCGCGTGCTGGCCGTCGTCCGCGGCAGCGCGGTCAACCAGGACGGTGCGAGCAACGGCCTCGCCGCACCCAGCGGACCTGCCCAACAGCGGGTCATCCGGGCTGCGCTGGCCGACGCGCGGCTCACCCCGCAGGACGTCGACGCGGTCGAGGCGCACGGCACAGGCACCGCGCTGGGCGACCCCATCGAGGCGCAGGCGATCCTCGGCACCTACGGCCGTGAGCGCCCCGCCGACCGCCCGCTCCACCTCGGCTCGCTGAAGTCCAACATCGGCCACACCCAGGCCGCCGCAGGCGTCGGCGGCATCATCAAGATGGTGCAGGCGATGCGCCACCAGGTGCTTCCGCGCACGCTGCACGTCGACGCCCCCTCCCACCACGTCGACTGGTCCGCGGGCACGGTCGCCCTCCTCACCGACTCCCTGCCGTGGGCTGCCGGCTCTCCGACCCGCCCCCGCCGCGCGGCCGTCTCCTCCTTCGGCATCAGCGGCACGAACGCGCACGTCATCCTCGAACAGCCGCCAGAGGCGGCCGCGTTACCCGTCACCGCGAACGGCGAAGAGATCTCCGAGGCGAGTGCCGAGGAGAAGGCCGTGGCCGGCCCGGGCGAGAGCGTGGCGGATGAGCGCTTTCCCGCGCCGAGCGGCGAGCCGGCTCTGCCCGTGCTGGTGTCGGGGCGCAGCGACGAGGCCCTGAAGGAGCAGGCTTCACGGCTGCGGGAGCATCTGCTGGCGCGGCCCGGTGTGGCGTTGGCGGACCTCGCGCTGGCGACGCTCACGACGCGGACGCATTTCGAGCACCGGGCGGCGATCGTCGCGTCCACCCGGGAGGACCTGACCGAGGCACTGGACCGCCTCGTGAAGGGCGAACCCTCACCCGACCTCTACACCGCCATCGCCCCGCCCGAAACACCGAAGACGGTGCTCGTCTTTCCCGGGCAGGGCTCGCAATGGCCCGGCATGGCGCAGGAGTTGCTGCGGACCGACCCGGTATTCGCCCAGCACATCGAAGCCTGCCACCACGCCCTGGCACCCTTCACCGACTGGCACCTCATCGACACCCTCAACCAAGCCCCCAGCTCCGCAGACCCGGAACGTGTCGACGTCATCCAGCCCATGCTCTGGGCAACCATGATCTCCCTGGCCCGCCTCTGGCAACACCACGGCCTCACACCCTCAGCCGTCATCGGCCACTCCCAAGGCGAAATCGCCGCAGCACACATCGCCGGCGCCCTCACCCTCAACGACTCCGCCCGCATCATCGCCCTCCGCAGCCAGACCTTCAGCTCCATCGCCGGCCGAGGCACCATGCTCCACGTCCCACTACCAGCAGACGAGATCACCACCCGACTGCCCCAACACCCCGGCGTCACCATCGCCACCCTCAACAGCCCCATCAGCACCACCCTGTCCGGCGACACCCACGCCATCCACCACCTCCACCAGGCACTACAAGACGAGCATGTCGACAGCCGCCTCGTCCCCGTCGACTACGCCTCCCACTCCCCCCACATCGACCCCCTACGCGAACGCATCCTCACCGACCTCGCACCCATCACCCCCCACGCATCCACCATCCCCTTCTACTCCACCACCCGACCCCAACCCGACCCCACCGACACCACCACCCTCAACCCCACCTACTGGTACGACAACCTCCGCCAACCCGTCCAACTCCACACCACAACCACCCACCTCATCACCACCGGACACACCCTCTACATCGAACCCAGCCCCCACCCCGTCCTCACCCACGCCATCCACCAAACCGCCGAAAACCACCCCCACGGACAACCCATCACCGCCCTCGGCACCCTCCGCCGCAACCACGGCGGACCCACCCAACTCACCACCGCCCTCGCACACGCCCACACCCACAACGCACCCCTCACCTGGACCACCCACTTCACCGACACCCCCACCACCGACCTCCCCACCTACGCCTTCCAGACCACCCACTACTGGCTGACGCCGCCCGCCCCGGCCGGGGACCTGGCGCGCGTGGGGCTGTGGGAGACCGGCCACCCCCTCATTGCCGCCGCCGTCCATCTGCCGGACGGGGGCGCCCTGTACACCGGGCGCATCTCCCTCGCCGACCATCCGTGGCTCGCGGACCACGCCGTGGGCGAGACCGTGCTGCTGCCGGGCACCGCCTTCGTCGAACTCGCGCTGCACGCAGGCGAGCACACCGGGCACGACACCGTCGAGGAACTGACCCTCGAAGCCCCCCTGCTCCTCGACACCGATCGGACCGTCCAGCTCCAGGTCACCGTCGGCGCGGCGGACGACACCGGCCGGCGCGGCCTCTCCGTCCACTCCCGCCCCGAACGCGGAGCCGGCACGGCCCACGACGACTCCGACGCCACCGCCTGGACCCGGCACGCCGCCGGCACCCTCATCCCCTCGCAGGGGCCCGCGTTGAGCCTGGCGGACACCGACTGGCCTCCGGCGGCCGCGCACCCGGTGGACACCGACATCCTGTACGCCGAGCTCCTCGCCTCCGGTTACAGCTACGGCCCGGTCTTCCAGGCGGTTACCGCGGCATGGCAGGACGGCGACGAGCTGTACGCCGAGTTGCGGCTGGCCGCCGAGCAGCGGGATTCGGCGGCGGACTACGGCATCCACCCGGCCTTGCTCGACGCCGCCCTGCATCCGGGTCTGGGGACCCCCGCCGGGGACGGGGCCACAACGGGGCCCGGAGCGGGTACGGGCCTGCCGTTCGCGTGGCGCGGAGTGCGGCTGCATGCCGCAGGCGCCACGGCCGTGCGGGCGCGGATCGCGCGTACTGGTTCCGACGCGGTCTCCTTCGTCCTGGAGGACGTCGACGGCCTGCCGGTGGTCTCCGTGGAGTCGGTGGCGCTGCGGCCGGTACAGCTGGCGGAACTTGAGCGGCTGGCGGGCGAACGCAGCGGTGTCGGCGACCTGTTGCGTGTCGAATGGCCCCATGTCCAGCTGCCGGCGGGCGAATCGGCCCCATTGTTCGTGCTGGACGACGGCGGCGACGGGATCGCCGCGGCGCTGTGCGCGCATGTCCCGGGCGTAAGGGTGCTCACCGATCTGCCGGCGGGGCCGGGAGGCGCGGGCGAAGGGGTCCCCGGTGAGCCCGTGTTGCCGGAGGGGGCCGTCGTCGTCGTACCGGGGCTGTCGTGCGTGGCTCTGGTGGGCGGGGCCGAAGGCGAGGACCCGTGGCCGTGCGCGGCTCCGTCACCTGGCGGGGTGCCGGAGCGTACGCATGTGATGGTGCACCGCTTCACGGCGCTGACGCGGCGATGGCTGGCCGACGAACGGTTCGCGGGAGCCCGCCTGGTGGTGGCGACCCGGGGAGCGGTGTCGGTGGACGGCGACGACGACGTACGCGACATGCCCGCGGCGGCGCTGTGGGGCCTGGTCAGGACCGCCATGGCCGAACACCCGGGCCGCTTCGGGCTGGTGGACGTGGACCACGACAGTGCCTCGTATCTGGCGCTCTCCACGCTGCTGGCGGGTCCGGTGCCGCAGGCCGCCCTGCGCGGCGGGCGGGCGTACGTACCCCGGCTGGTCCGCGCCACGACGCGGCCGCAGGTGAGGCAGCGGGGGCGGGAAGCCGCCGCGGAGGCCCCGCAGTTCGGCAGCCCGGACGGGACGGTGCTGGTGACCGGCGGCACCGGGGCGCTGGGCCGGCTGACCGCCCGCCATCTGGTGGCCGTGCACGGCGTGCGGCACCTGGTGCTGACCAGCCGGCGCGGCGAGGGGGCGCCAGGAGTCCGGGAGGCTGTCGCGGAACTGACCGCGCTGGGAGCACAGGTGAGGGTCGCGGCCTGCGACGTCGCCGAGCGGGACCAGGTGGCGGCGCTGCTGGACTCGATCCCCGCGCTCCACCCGCTGCGGGCGGTGGTGCACCTTGCGGGCGTGCTCGACGACGGCGTGCTGACCTCGATGACACCGGAGCGCACCTCCGCGGTCCTGCGGCCGAAGGTCGACGCGGCCTGGCACCTGCACTCGCTGACCCGCGACCTCGATCTGGTGGCCTTTGTGCTCTTCTCCTCGGTGACGGGGGTGCTGGGCAGCGCGGGCCAGGGCAGCTACACGGCGGCGAACGCGTTCCTCGACGGCCTCGCCGGCCACCGCCGGGCCCGCGGGCTGGCCGCGACCTCGCTGGCCTGGGGGCTGTGGGCCGACCAGGACGGTGCGAGCATGACCGGCCACCTGGACCGTACGGACCTGGAGCGGATGGCACGCTCGGGTATCGCGGCCCTCACGCCGGAAGAGGGCACGGCGCTGCTGGACGCGGCGCTCGCGGACGGCGGCGCGGACGCGGTTCCGGTCCGGCTGGAGTCCGCGGCGCTGCGCCGGCGAGCCGCGGACGGCACGCTGCCGGACGTACTGCAGGGGCTGACCCGGGCTCCGGTACGCCGCGCGGCGGCCGGTCCGGCCGCTGACGGTGCGGGTGCGGCTCCCGGCGGCCTCGCGGGCAGGCTCGCGGCGCTGCCCGCGGAGCAGCGGGCCGCCGTGGTGCTCGACCTGGTGCGCACGCACGCGGCGACGGTGCTGGGGCTGGGCGCTCCCGGGTCGGTGGCGCCGGACCGGGCGTTCAAGGAGGTGGGCTTCGACTCGCTCACCTCGGTGGAGTTGCGCAACCGGCTGGCCGAGGCGGCCGGGGTCCGGCTGCCGGCCACCCTGGTCTTCGACCACCCCACCCCCGCCCGGCTCGCGGCGTTCGTGCTGCGCGAGGTGGCCGGTGGCGCCGAGGAGGTCCCCGCGCCGCGCGGCAGCGTCGCCGGGGGCTGGCGGCCGCGGCCGGCGGACGCCGAGGACCCCGTGGTGATCGTGGCGATGAGCTGCCGCTATCCCGGCGGCGTGGACTCCCCCGACGCCCTGTGGGACCTGGTGCTCGAAGAGCGCGACGCCATCGGGGAATTCCCGGCCGGGCGCGGCTGGGACGCCGAGGCGCTGTACCACCCGGATCCGGAGCATCCGGGCACCAGCTACGCCCGGCACGGCGGTTTCCTCTACGACGCCGACCGCTTCGACGCGGCACTCTTCGGGATCAGCCCGCGCGAGGCGCTGGCCACCGACCCGCAGCAGCGGCTGCTGCTGGAGACCTCGTGGGAGGCCTTCGAGCGGGCAGGGATCGCGCCGGACGCCCTGCGCGGCAGCAGCACCGGGGTGTTCGTCGGTGTGATGTACAACGACTACGGCTCGCGGCTGCACCGCGTACCCGAGGACGTCGAGGGATACGTCGGCAACGGCAGCCGCGGCAGCGTGGCGTCGGGCCGGCTGGCGTACACCTTCGGGCTCGAAGGTCCGGCCGTCACCGTGGACACCGCGTGCTCCTCCTCGCTGGTGGCACTGCACCTGGGCGCGCAGGCACTGCGCCGCGGCGAGTGCTCGCTCGCGCTGGCGGGCGGGGTGACGGTGATGGCCACACCGCAGGTCTTCGTGGAGTTCAGCCGGCAGCGCGGCATGGCTGCCGACGGCCGCTGCAAGGCGTATTCGGCTGCCGCGGACGGCGCGGGCTGGAGCGAGGGCGCCGGGCTGGTGCTGCTGGAGCGGCTGTCGGACGCGCGCGCCAACGGTCACCCGGTGCTCGCGACGCTCCGCGGCTCCGCGCTCAACCAGGACGGGGCCAGCAACGGCCTGACCGCCCCCAACGGGCCGGCGCAGCAACGCGTGATCGAACAGGCCCTCGCGGACGCCGGGCTGACCACCGCGGAGGTGGACGCCGTCGAGGGGCACGGCACGGGTACGGCCCTGGGCGACCCGATCGAGGCGCAGGCACTGCTTGCGACGTACGGCAGGGGCCGCCCCGCCGGACAGCCGCTGCTGCTGGGCACGGTCAAGTCCAACATCGGGCACACCCAGGCGGCGGCGGGCGTGGCCGGCGTGATCAAGATGGTGCAGGCGATGCGGCACGGTGTGCTGCCGCGCTCCCTCTACGCCGAGGAGCCCTCGCCGCACGTGGACTGGACAGCGGGCGCGGTGACGCTGCTGGCCTCGGCCGAGCAGTGGCCTCCGCTGTCGCGTCCGCGCAGGGCAGGAGTCTCCTCCTTCGGGATCAGCGGCACGAACGCGCATGTGATCCTCGAACAGGCCCCGCCGACCGAGGATGTGAGGCGCGCGCCGACCCCGCCGACGGTCGCACCCGAGGGTTCCGGGGACTCCGGGCGGCGCGACTCGGCGGGCGAGTCCGCGGAGGCCGGCGCCGGCGGCACGGAGGACGAGGTCGTGGCCGTTTCCGCCGCCGACGACGGAGCAGCGGCCGGCCAGGCGGCGCGGAAGGCCGCCGGCCGTGCGGTTGCCGCGGACGCCGCGGGGACAGCGTCCGTGGCGGGTGACAGCACCGCCCGGAGCGGGCCGGTGCCCTGGGCGCTGTCCGCCGCGTCCGGCCCCGCGCTGCGCGCGCAGGCGGAACGGCTGCACGCGTGGGTCACCGAGCGGCCCGGGTTGGCCCTGCCGGAGGTGGGCGGGGCGCTCGCGCTGTCCCGCTCGACGCTGGGGCACCGGGCGGTGGTGCTCGCCGACGACCGGCAGGCCGCGCTGGGCGGGCTTGCCGCCCTCGCGGCGGGCGGGACGGCGGCGGGCAGGCAACCTGACGCGGCGAACGTGGCGCAGCTGGTCCAGGGCACGCCGGGCCGTACCGGCGGCACCGCGTTCCTGTTCACCGGGCAGGGCAGCCAGCGGCTGGGCATGGGCCGCGAACTGCACGCAGCCTTCCCGGAGTTCGCCGCTTGCTTCGACCGGCTGTGCGACCTGCTGGACACCGCGCTGGAACGGCCGCTGCGGGCGGTGGTCTGGGCGGCGGAGGGCTCGGCGGACGCCGACCTGCTGGACCGCACGGAGTACGCACAGCCGGCGCTGTTCGCCCTGGAGACGGCGCTGTACCGGCTGCTTGAGGCGCACGGGCTGGTGCCCGACGTGGTCATCGGGCACTCGCTCGGCGAGATCACCGCGGCCCATGTGGCCGGCGTCCTCTCGGAGGCGGACGCCTGTACGCTGGTCGCCGCCCGCGGCCGGCTGATGGGCGCCGTGCGTCCCGACGGGGCGATGGCGGCGATCGGCGCGCCGGAGGCGGAGGTCGCGGAGACCATGGCCGGATACGCCGGCCGGCTGTCGATCGCGGCCGTCAACGGCCTCTTGTCGACCGTTGTCTCGGGCGACGCGGACGCGGTCGCCGCGGTGGTCGGCACCTGGCGGGAGCGCGGCGCCCGCAGCAAGCGCCTGACGGTGTCGCGGGCCTTCCACTCCGCGCACATGGACGAGGTCGCGGCACCCTTCCGCGAGGTGCTGGCCGGGTTGCGGTTCGCCGCGCCCTCGATCCCGCTGGTGTCCAACCTGACCGGTGCGCTCGCCGGCGCCGCCGACCTCGCCGACCCCGAGCGGTGGGTGGACCACATCCGGCAACCGGTGCGGTTCGCCGACGGGGTGGCCGCTGCCGCGGCGCTCGGGGTCTCCCGCTGGGTGGAGTTGGGTCCCGACCCCGTACTGACCGCGATGGCAGGCGAGACGTTGCCGGCCGAGGGCGAGGGCGCGGACGGCTCCGCCGCCGGTGGCGCTTCGCTGATCGCGACAATGCGCTCGGGCCGCCCCGAGGTCCGCGAAGTCGTCGCGGCGCTGGCCGGCGCCTGGGCGGACGGGGTCGGTGTGCGTCTGCCGGGACTGCCCGGGCGGTCCGACGGCCCGCTGCCTGAACTGCCCACCTACGCCTTCCAGCGCCGCCGGTTCTGGCTGGCCGCCGAGGACGGTGGAGCCGGTGGCGGCGAGGCAGGTGCGGACCGGCTCGGCCTGGATGCGGCGGGGCACCCGTTGCTGGGTGCGGCCGTGCCGGTGGCCGGGGACGACGGGCTGCTGCTGACAGGGCGGTTGTCGACGGCGGCACACCCGTGGCTGGCCGATCACGTGGTGGGCGGTGCCGTGCTGCTGCCGGCCACCGCCTGGGTGGAGCTGGTGGCAGCCGCCGGCCGCCGGGTGGGCGCCGGGCAGGTCGCCGAACTCACCCTGGAACAGCCGCTGGTGCTGCCACCCTCCGGTGCGATGCGCGTGCAGCTCGCCGTCGCCGCGGCGGGACCTGACGGGTCCCGCCCGGTCACCGTGCACAGCCGGCCCGCAGGTGACGACGTGCAGCCGTGGACCCGGGTGGTGGCGGGTGTCCTCGCGCCTGAGCCTGACCCGGCAGCGGGCGGCTCGTGGGCGGGCGCCTGGCCGCCGGAGGGCGCGGAACCGGTCGCCGTGGACAGTGGCTACGCCCGGCTGGCCGAGCTGGGCCTCGGCTACGGGCCCGCCTTCCAGGGCCTGCGGCGGCTGTGGCGGCACGGCGACGACACTTACGCGGATGTCACGCTGCCGGCCGAACTCGAAGGCGCCGCAGGCGGATACGCGGTGCACCCGGCTCTCCTGGACGCCGCCTTGCAGGCACTCAACCTGACCGGGAGCGACGAGGCCGCCGCGCAACTGCCGTTCTCCTTCAGCGGCGTGACCATCCACGCCGACGGCGCCGAGTCCTTGCGGGTCCTGCTGTCGCCGACCGAGGGTGCCGCGGTCGCCGTACGGGCCTGGGACCCGGCGGGATCGCCGGTGCTGACCGCCGGGTCGCTGCTGCTGCGGGCGCTGCCGGCGGACGGCGGACGGCCCGCCGCGCCGCTGTACCGGACGCAGTGGCGGCCTGCGAGCGGGCCGGCGAACCGCGGCGGCACGGCGCCGGAAACGGAATCGGGTCCGGCATCCGGCTTCGCCGTGGTCGGGCCCTCCGGTGCCGGGCTCGCGGCCTCATTGCCCGTCCAGGCGAGGGTCTTCGCGGACGTCGAGACGCTGCTGGCCGCGCCCGGGCCGTTGCCGGACGTGGTGCTGCTGCCGTCAACGAAGGCCGGGCAAGGTCCTGTTGGCTCGGGTACGCCGGCCCCGCTCACCGGCCCCGAGGACGTAGCCACGCTGCACGCGCGGCTGCATCGGCTCACCCGCGAGGTGCAGGCCTGGACGGCCGGCGAGCGGTCGGCGGGGGCGAGGCTGGTCGTCGTCACCCGTGGAGGCGTCGCGGACGGATCGGACGACGGTGCCGTCGATCCTGGCGAGGCGCTGGCCTGGGGCCTGGTGCGCAGCGCGCAGACCGAACACCCGGGCCGCCTCTGCCTGGTGGACGTCGACGGGCAGACCGCGTCCTGGGCGGCCCTCGGCTCCGTGCTCGCGGGCAGCAGCGACTCCTCCGAGCCACAGGTCGCCATCCGGCAGGGCGAGGCTCTGGTTCCGCGGCTGGCCATGCTGCCGAGTGCGGCGGCACCCGGCACGCCGGCCCGCGACGGTAGGACCGCCGCCGTACCCGCTGCCCACTTCGGCCCTGACGGCACCGTCCTGATCACCGGCGGCACCGGCTCGCTGGGCGCGCTGGCGGCCCGCCACCTGGTGACCGACTACGGCGTACGGCACCTGCTGCTGGTCAGCCGGCGCGGCCAGGCCGCACCCGGCGCCGAGCTGCTGGCACAGGAGTTGACCGCGCTCGGCGCCGACGTCACCGTGGCCCGCTGCGACCTCGCCGACCGGGCCGCGCTGGCCGCACTGCTCGCCACGGTGCCGCAGGACCGGCCGCTGACCGCGGTGGTCCACGCGGCGGGCATCGCCGACGACGCGGCCTTCGACCGGCTGACCGACGACCGTACCGACCGGGTGCTCGCGCCGAAGCTGGACGCCGCCGTACACCTGTCCGACCTGACCGGCGGCACCGGCGCACCCGCCCTGGTGCTGTTCTCGTCGGTGGCGGGCACCTTGGGCACCGCGGGGCAGGCCCCCTACGCCGCCGCGAACGCGTTCCTTGACGCGCTGGCGGTACGGCTGCGCGCCGAGGGCCGGACCGCCCAGTCGCTGGCCTGGGGCTGGTGGGATCTCGATGCCGGCCTGGCCGCGGGGCTCGGCGCCGGCGACCGGCGCCGGCTGCGCTCCCTCGGGCTCGCCCCGCTCAGCGCGCAACAGGGCCTGGCCCGGCTGGACTCGGCTCTGACGAGCGCCGAGCCCGCGGTGGTCGCCGCTCGTCTCGACCTGGCCGGCCTGCCCGGGGCGGCAGAACCGCCCCTCGTCCTGCGGGACTTGCTGCGCCCGTCCGGACCTCGCCGGTTCGCGGCGAGCGGCGCGGCCGGACTCGGCGGGTACCGGGACGGGGAGGGCGAGGGCCCGCCCGAGGCGGAAGGCCGCAACGGCAACCGCGGTTCGGACGGCGACACCTTGCGAGCCAAGCTCGCCGACCTGTCCCCAGCCGATCAGCACACGCTGCTCGCCGACCTCGTCGGCACGCACGTCTCAGCCGTGCTCGGACATGCGGGCACCGATGCCGTCAGCGCCGAACAGCCCTTCCGCGAGCTGGGATTCGACTCGCTCACCGCCGTCGAGCTGCGCAACCGGCTCGGCCGGGCGACGGGCCTGCGCCTGCCGGTCGGCGTCGTCTTCGACCACCCGACGCTCGCGGCGCTCGCCGGACACCTGCACACCGCGCTGGCACCCGCGCCCGTGGACCCGCGCAGCCGCTTCCTCGACGAGCTCGAACGCCTCGAAGCGGTACTCGTGACCCTCGGCGCGACCGACCTGGGCGACCGCGCCGACGGTGCGGACGCCGGACAGGACGCGGCGGTCGCCTCACGGCTGCAGTCCCTGGCGTCCCGCTGGAACGGGCTCACCGAGGGCTCGGCCGCCGGCGGCGAGGCGCCCGCGGCCACCACGACCTCGGTTGCCGACGAGGTCGCCACCGCCACCGACGACGAGATCTTCGACCTGCTCGACCAGCGGTTCGGTCTGGGCCGGCACGACCCGCGACCCGACCTTCTCGACGACTGAGACGGATGACACAGATGGCCAACGAAAACCGGCTGCGCGACTACGTGAACCGGCTCGCCGTCGAACTGGACGACGCCCGCGAGCAGTTGCAGCAGGCAGCGGACCGCGAGCGCGAGCCGGTCGCCGTCATCGGCATGGCCTGCCGCTACCCGGGCGGCGTCCGTACCCCGGACGATCTGTGGACCGTGCTGCACGAGGGCACCGACGCGGTGGGACCGTTCCCCGCCGACCGCGGGTGGGACGTCGAGCGGCTTTACGACCCTTCGCCTGAGGCCGTCGGGCACTCGTACGTCCGCGAGGGCGGCTTCCTCCACGACGCGGCCGACTTCGACCCGGCCTTCTTCGGGATGTCCCCGCGCGAGGCCGCCGCCACCGACCCCCAGCAGCGACTGCTGCTGGAGACGGCGTGGGAGGCGTTCGAGCACGCACGGCTGGATCCGACGACACTGCGCGGCACCGCCACCGGCGTGTTCGCCGGGGTGATGTACGACGACTACGGCTCACGGCTCAAGCCCGCCCCGCCCGGCTTCGAGGGCTATCTGGTCAGTGGCAGCGCGGGCAGCGTGGCCACGGGCCGTATCGCCTACGCCCTCGGCCTTGAGGGCCCGGCCGTCACCGTGGACACCGCGTGCTCGTCGTCGCTGGTCTCGGCCCACCTGGCGTGTCGCGCGCTGCGCGACCGCGAATGCTCGCTCGCGCTGGCCGGCGGGGTCACGGTGATGGCGACCCCGGCGACTTTCGTGGAGTTCAGCCGGCAGCGGGGCCTGGCCCCCGACGGCCGGTGCAAGCCGTTCGCGGCCGCCGCCGACGGCACCGGCTGGGCCGAGGGCGCAGGACTGCTGCTGCTGGAACGGCTCTCCGACGCCCGGCGCAACGGCCACCGCGTGCTGGCCGTCATCCGCGGCAGCGCCGTCAACCAGGACGGCGCGAGCAACGGCCTCACCGCCCCGAACGGCCCCTCCCAGGAGCGCGTCATCCGTGCCGCGCTGGCCCACGCCCGGCTGGCACCGCACGACGTCGACGCGGTCGAGGCGCACGGCACCGGCACCGAACTCGGCGACCCCATCGAGGCGCAGGCCCTGGTCAACACCTACGGCCGCAACCGGCCCGCTGAACGGCCGTTGCGGCTTGGCTCGGTGAAGTCCAACCTCGGGCACACCCAGGCCGCCGCGGGTGTGGCCGGCATCATCAAGATCATCCTGGCGCTGGAGCACGGCTCCCTGCCGCGCACCCTGCACGTCGATGCCCCGTCGCCGCACGTCGACTGGGCGGACGGGGCGGTCTCGCTGCTCACCGAGCCGGTGCCGTGGCCGCGCACGGACCGGCCCCGGCGGGCGGCGGTCTCCTCGTTCGGCATCAGCGGGACGAACGCGCACGTGATCATCGAGGAGGCGCCGCAGCCGGCGGCCGGGGCGCAAGCGCACGAGCCCGCTCAGGAAGGCGGGTCCGCAGTGGGAGGCGGGGCTGCTGCCTCCGCGGCAACCGGGGCCGGCCCCGCGACCGAAGCCGGCCCGCCCTTCGTTCCCTGGGTACTGTCCGCACGCACCGAGGGGGCGCTGCGGGCGCAGGCCGAACGGCTGCTCGACCACGTGAGCCGCACGCCCTCCGCGGCGCCCGCCGACGTCGGGCTGACGCTGGCGACGGCGCGCACCGCGTTCCCCCACCGGGCAGTGGTCGTCGCGGCGGACCGTGACGGGCTGCTGGACGGGCTGCGGGCGGCGGCGGCCGGGCGGCACGCTCCCGGCCTGACCACCGGGAAGCGCCGTCACGGTGTGCGCACCGCGTTCCTCTTCACCGGCCAGGGCAGCCAGCGGCCCGGCATGGGGCGCGAGCTGTACGAGTCGTTCCCGGTGTACGCGGCCGCCTTCGACGAGGTGTGCGCGCAGCTGGATCCCCTGCTCGAACTCCCGCTCAAGCAGGTGGTGTTCGCAGCCGCGGACGATCCGCGCGCGGCGCTCGTCGACCGTACCGACGTCACCCAGGCCGCGCTGTTCGCCCTGGAGGTGGCGGCCTACCGCCTGGTGACCTCGTGGGGCGTGGTCCCCGACGCCCTGCTCGGCCACTCCATCGGCGAGCTGGCCGCCGCGCATGTCGCGGGCGTCCTCGACCTGCCCGATGCGGCCGCCCTGGTCGCCGCCCGGGGACGGTTGATGGCCGCCACCCGCAAGGACGGCGCCATGGCCGCGCTGGAGGCGACCGAGGAGGAGCTGCGCCCCCTGCTCGACGCCGAACCCGCGCTGAGCCTGGCCGCGGTCAACGGACCCGCGTCCACCGTCGTTTCGGGCGACGAGGACGCGGTCACCCGCACCGTCGAGTTGTGGCGGGCACGAGGGCGCCGCACCAAGCGCCTCGTGGTCGGACACGCGTTCCACTCGGCGCACATGGACCCCGCCCTCGACGCCTTCCGCGAGGTCGCCGGGACGCTGCGCTTCGGTACGCCGTCCGTGCCGATCGTCTCGGACGTCACCGGCCGGCCCGCCACCGACGCGGAGCTGCGCTCCCCCGACTACTGGGCCCGCCACCTGCGCGGCACCGTGCGATTCCACGAAGGGGTGACGTGGCTGCACGACAGCGGCGTCACGGCGTATCTGGAACTAGGGCCCGACGCCACCCTCACCGCACCGGCGCGGGAGACCGTCGAGGCAGCGTCAGACCCCGCTGCGGAGGCAGCGGCCGACGCGGCCGAGCCCGCGCATGACGGCGATGCAGCCGCGCCCGCCTTCGCGGCGCTGCTGCGGGCCGACCGGCCCGCCGCCCACACCGCCCTGACGGCCATGGCCGAACTCCACGTCCACGGTGGCACCGCGGCCTGGGGCACCTTCTTCGACCAGGCCGACGCACACCTGGTGGATCTGCCGGCCTACCCCTTCCAGCGGCAGCGCCACTGGCTGGACGTTCCCGCCGGGGCGTCCGGCGGCGACCCGGCCGGTGTCGGCCAGTCGGCCGCCGCGCATCCGCTGCTCGGTGCGGTGGTGCGGCTGGCGGCCGACGGCGGTTCGGTGCTGACCGGACGGCTGTCGACAGCGGACCACCCGTGGCTGGCCGACCACGCTGTCGGCGGTACGGTGCTGCTGCCCGGCACCGCTTTCGTCGAACTCGCCCTGCACGCGGGCGAGGACACCGGTCACGACACCGTCGAGGAACTGACCCTCGAAGCCCCCCTCGTCCTCGACCCGGACCGGGCGGTCCAGCTCCAGGCGACCGTCGGAGCACCCGACCCCAGCGGGCGGCGTAGCGTCAGCGTCCACTCCCGGCTCGAACCCTCCGACGAGGCCGAGGCGCCGCCGTGGACCCGGCACGCCACCGGGACCCTGGCGGCGGGCGGGGCGGCATCCGACTCGGCCCGGGACCGCGGCAGTTGGCCGCCGGCCGGCGCACGTCCGGTCGACCTCACCGGGGCCTACGACGCCCTCGCCGAGCGCGGGTACGACTACGGCCCGGCCTTCCGCAACCTCACCGCCGCCTGGCAGGACGGCGACCACCTCTACGCCGAGGTCCGGCTCGCAGCGGACGGGCAGGAAGAAGAGCAGGCACCGCGGTACGGGATCCATCCGGCGCTGCTCGACAGCGCGTTGCACGCCCTGGTGGTGGCGGCGGAGGGCGGGACGCGGCTGCCGTTCGCCTGGAACGGGGTACGGCTGCACGCCACCGGCGCGACGGCCGCGCGCGTCCACCTGACCCGGCACGGCGAGGACGCGGTGGCTGTCGAACTCACCGACGCTGCCGGGCATCCGCTGGCAGGCGTCGAACGGCTCACGACCCGCCCGCTGGATCCCGCCGCGCTGGCCGCCCTCACCGCACCTGCCGCCCGGGAGGGTGACGCCGCCTTCTACCGGATGGAGTGGACCGCGCTCCCGCTGGCGGACACGGCCGCGAGCACGGCCCGTTGGACGATCTGGGGCGACGAGGATCCGCTCGGACTCGGCCTGCCGAGCCATCCCGGCCTGGACACACTGGCCGACAGCGGCCCGGCACCCGAGGCCGCGGTGTTCTTCGTCGCACCGCCGGAGGGCGCGGACGTGGTGGAACAGGCCCATGCGGCAGCCGAGGACGCGCTGCTGCGGCTCCAGGGCTGGCTGGGCACTCCACAACTGGATGACACCCACCTGATCGTGGTCACCTCCGACGGCAGCACGGTCGAGCTCGCGGACGACCCGGATCTCGTGCAGGCCACCGTGACGGGTCTGGTGCGGACGGCGCAGAGCGAGCACCCGGGACGGATCACGCTCATCGACCTGGACCGCCACCCCTTCTCCCGCTCGGCTCTCGTCGCAGCGGTCACCGCGGCCCGGGCGGCCGACGAGCCGTACACCGCCTTACGCAAGGGCGAGTTGTACACACCACGGCTGACGAACAGCCCCCAGGCCCAGCTCACGATCCCCGACCCCGACAGCAGTGCCTGGCGGCTGGGACTCACCGCACCGGGCAGCCCCGACCAGCTCGCCCTCCTCCCCGCACCCGACCTGGAACAGCCGCTCCAGCCAGGCCAGGTACGCATCCGGCTCGAAGTGGTGGGCCTGAACTTCCGGGACGTGCTGATCACCCTGGGCATGTATCCCCAACCTGCCCCCCACGTGGGATCGGAGGGGGCCGGTGTCGTCACCGAAGTCGGCCCCGAGGTGACCGGCCTCGAAGTCGGCGACCGGGTGATGGGCATCCTCACCCACGGCACCGCGGCCACCACGGTCACCGACCACCGGCTGGTCATCCCGGTCCCGGACGGCTGGACGCCCGCCGAAGCCGCCGGGGCCATCGTCGTGTACGCGACGGCGTACTACGCGCTGGTGACACTGGCGGATCTCAAGGCCGGCCAGAACCTGCTGATCCACACCGCCACCGGCGGCGTCGGCCAGGCAGCCACCCACCTCGCCCGCCACCTCGGCGCCCACACCTACGCCACCGCCAGCCTCCCCAAACACCACACCCTCACCACCGAACTGGGCTACACACCGGACGACATCGCCAACTCACGCACCCACGAATACGCCGACCACTTCCTCGCCCGAACAAGTGGCGCAGGCATGGACGTCGTCCTGCACTCCCTCGCCCACGAGCACACCGACACCACCCTGCGGCTGCTCCCACACGGCGGCCACTTCATCGACATGAGCAAGACCGACATCCGCGACCCCGCCACCATCACCGCCCAACACCCAGGCACCCACTACCAGGCCATCGACCTCAACGACGCCGGACCGGACCTCACCCGGCAGATCCTGGGTGCGTTGAGCGGCCTGTTCGCCGACGAGACACTGCCCGCGCTGCCCACGGTTGGCCATCCTCTGCAGCAGGCCCCGCAGGCGATACGGCAGTTGAGTCAGGCCCGGCACGTCGGCAAGCTGGTACTGACCCTGCCCGCGCCGGTCCACCCCGAGGGCACCACGCTGATCACCGGCGGCACCGGCGCCCTCGCCGGACTCACCGCCCTGCACCTCGCCGAACACCACGGCCACCGACACTTCCTCCTCGCCAGCCGCTCAGGACCCGACTCCCCCACCGCAACCGACCTCACCACCCGACTCACCCAACTCGGCGCCACAGCCACCCTCACCGCCACCGACACCGCCGACCCCACCCAACTCACCCAACTCCTCGCCACCATCCCCGACAACCACCCCATCACCACCATCATCCACACCGCAGGCACCCTCAACGACGCCACCCTCACCACCCTCACCCCCCAACAACTCCACGCCACCCTCACCCCCAAAATCGACACCGCACACCACCTCCACACCGCACACCTCCCCCACCTCCACCACTACCTCCTCTACTCCTCCGCAGCCGCCACCCTCGCCAACCCCGGCCAAGCCAACTACAACGCCGCCAACACCTACCTCAACGCACTCGCCCACCACCGCCACACCCACCACCAACCCGCCACCACCCTCGCCTGGGGCCTCTGGCAACACACCAGCACGATGACCGGCAGCCTCGACACCGGACAGCACCAACGACTGCACCGCAACGGCGTCTCCGCCCTCGCCACACCGCACGCCCTCGCGCTGCTCGACAGTGCCCTGCGGTCAGGCCTGACGCTCGCGGTGCTCACCCCCATCGACAGTGGTGTGCTCCGCCGCCACCCGGATCCCCGCTCGCTGCCCTCGGTGCTGCGCGACCTCGTACGCCTGCCCCGACGCGCGGCGGTGGCCGCGCCTGCGACCGGTGACGCGGCCGACGCGCCGTCTTTCGCCGCGAACCTGAGTCGGCTGCCCGCCCCCGACCAGCGCAGCACCGTCCTCGCCCTGGTCCGCAGCCACACCGCCACCGTGCTGGGGCACGCCACTGCTGACCTCGTCCGCGGCGACAACGCTTTCAAAGAGCTGGGCTTCGACTCCCTCACCGCGGTGGAGCTGCGCAATCTGCTCAACGCGGCGACCGGAATGCGCCTCCCCACCACCCTCGTCTTCGACTACCCGACTCCGGCCGCGCTCGCCGGCCGGATCGTCGCCCTGGTCGCGGAGAGCACCGGCACCACCCCGCCCGTCGGCGGCGCCGACCCGCTCGGCGCGGAACTCGCGTCGCTGGAGGCCGCCATGGCGGCGCTCACCGGAGACGGGCCGCCCACGGAGGCGGATCCCGCGCAGCACGCCAAGACCGCTGCCCGCCTGCAGGACCTGCTGCGCGCGTGGAACTCCGCGTACGCCCCACAGGGCGGGACGAGTTCGGTGGGCACCGACTTCGACTCCGCCTCCGACGACGAGCTCTTCGAGGCGTTCGACAAGGGGCTCGGCTCCATCCCCTGACCCGCGTCCCCGCACCCGCCAGGCCCCGGCCGCCCATGGCGACGCGCCGCTCCGAGAGGAATGAGACCTGATGGACACCGAAGAAAAGCTCCGCACCTATCTCAGGCGTGCGATGGCCGATCTTCAGCAGGCTCGCGAGCGCCTGCACGACGTCGAGGCGGAGCGGCACGAGCCGATCGCAATCGTGGGGATGGCCTGCAGGTTCGCGGGCGGCGTACGCAATCCGGACGAGCTGTGGTCGCTGCTGGCCGAAGGAACCGACGCCACCGGGCCCTTCCCCACGGACCGCGGCTGGGATCTGGACCGCCTCCACGACCCCGACCCCGACCACCTCGGCACCAGTTACGCGCGCCGGGGTGGATTCCTCGATGACGCGGCCGAGTTCGACGCCCCCTTCTTCGGGATCAACCCGCGCGAGGCGTTGGCCACGGACCCGCAGCAGCGGCTGCTGCTCCACACCGCCTGGGAGGCACTGGAGAACGCCCGGCTGGACCCGACCACGCTGCGCGGCACCCGGACCGGCGTCTTCACCGGCGTGATCGCCCAGGAGTACGTGCCAGGCAGCCGCGACGCGTCAGGCACGGCCTGCGAGGGGTACCTCCTCATCGGTAACACGGCGTCGGTCGCGTCCGGGCGGGTGGCGTACACGCTCGGCCTTGAGGGGCCCGCGGTCAGCGTGGACACCGCGTGCTCGTCGTCCCTGGTCGCGCTGCACTTCGCAGCGCAGTCGCTGCGCCGTGGCGAGTGCTCGCTGGCACTGGCCGGCGGCGTGACGGTGCTGCCCAGCCCGAACCCCTTCCTGGAGTTCAGCCGGCAGCGCGGGCTGGCTCCCGACGGCCGCTGCAAGCCCTTCTCGGACAGCGCCGACGGCTTCAGCCTCGCCGAAGGCGCGGGCCTGGTCCTGCTGGAACGGCTCTCGGACGCCGAGCGGAACGGGCACCGTGTGCTGGCCCTCATTCGTGGCAGCGCGGTCAACCAGGACGGTGCGAGCAACGGCCTCACCGCTCCCAACGGGCCCTCCCAGGAACGGGTGATCCGGGCGGCGCTGGCCGACGCGCGACTGACCACGGGCGACATCGACGCCGTCGAGGCCCATGGGACGGGGACGCCCCTGGGGGATCCCATCGAGGCGCAGGCCCTCCAGGCCACCTACGGGAAAGACCGCCCGGCCGAACGGCCGCTGCTGCTGGGCTCGGTGAAGTCCAACATCGGCCACGCCCAGGCCGCCGCCGGGATCGCGGGGGTCATCAAGATGGTCCGCGCGCTACAGGAAGGGAAGTTGCCCGCCACCCTGCACCTCGACACGCCCTCAGGACACGTCGACTGGAGCGAGGGAAGCATCGCACTCACCCAGACGGCCGTCACCTGGCCCGAGGTGGACCGGCCGCGACGCGCGGCCGTCTCCTCCTTCGGGATCAGCGGCACCAACGCCCATCTCATCCTGGAGCAGGGGCCGGACACAGGAGAGGTGGCGCGGCACGAGGTCGGGACGAACCGGGACGGCGCGGAGTCGGCTGCGGTTCCGGTGGTGCTGTCCGGGCGCACGGCGGATGCGCTGGTGGCGCAGGCGGAGCGGCTGCGAGGCGCGCTGACGCGGAGTCCTGAGACGCCGGTCGCCGATATCGCGCTGGCGACGCTCACGACGCGGACGCATTTCGAGCACCGGGCGGCGATCGTCGCGTCCACCCGGGAGGACCTGACCGAGGCACTGGACCGCCTCGTGAAGGGCGAACCCTCACCCGACCTCTACACCGCCATCGCCCCGCCCGAAACACCGAAGACGGTGCTCGTCTTTCCCGGTCAGGGCTCGCAATGGCCCGGTATGGCGCAGGAGTTGCTGCGGACCGACCCGGCGTTCGCCCAGCACATCGAAGCCTGCCACCACGCCCTGGCACCCTTCACCGACTGGCACCTCATCGACACCCTCAACCAAGCCCCCAGCTCCGCAGATCCGGAACGTGTCGACGTCATCCAGCCCATGCTCTGGGCAACCATGATCTCCCTGGCCCGCCTCTGGCAACACCACGGCCTCACACCCTCAGCCGTCATCGGCCACTCCCAAGGCGAAATCGCCGCAGCACACATCGCCGGCGCCCTCACCCTCAACGACTCCGCCCGCATCATCGCCCTCCGCAGCCAGACCTTCAGCTCCATCGCCGGCCGAGGCACCATGCTCCACGTCCCACTACCAGCAGACGAGATCACCACCCGACTGCCCCAACACCCCGGCGTCACCATCGCCACCCTCAACAGCCCCATCAGCACCACCCTGTCCGGCGACACCGACGCCATCCACCACCTCCACCAGGCACTACAAGACGAGCATGTCGACAGCCGCCTCGTCCCCGTCGACTACGCCTCCCACTCCCCCCACATCGACCCCCTCAAAGACCAGATCCTCCGCGACCTCGCACCCATCACCCCCCAGCCCGCGACCATCCCCTTCTACTCCACCACCCGACCCCAACCCGACCCCACCGACACCACCACCCTCAACCCCACCTACTGGTACGACAACCTCCGCCAACCCGTCCAACTCCACACCACAACCACCCACCTCATCACCACCGGACACACCCTCTACATCGAACCCAGCCCCCACCCCGTCCTCACCCACGCCATCCACCAAACCGCCGAAAACCACCCCCACGGACAACCCATCACCGCCCTCGGCACCCTCCGCCGCAACCACGGCGGACCCACCCAACTCACCACCGCCCTCGCACACGCCCACACCCACAACGCACCCCTCACCTGGACCAACCACCCCGCACTCCACCACGCCCACCCCACCGACCTCCCCACGTATGCGTTCGAGACGAGTCGCTACTGGCTGATGCCGTCCGCCAACGCGGGCATCAGTGACCCGGGAGGAGTCGGCCAGCAGGCGGTGGCGCACGCCCTGCTGGGAGCAGCCGTCCACTTGCCGGATGGCGGAGTGCTCCACACAGGGCGGATTTCCCTCACCGAGCATCCGTGGCTCGCGGACCACGCCGTCGGCGGCACCGTGCTGCTGCCGGGAACGGCGTACGTGGACATCGCACTGCACGTGGCTGACGCCGTCCGGGCCGACGTGGTCGAGGAGTTGACGCTCGAAGCGCCGCTGGTGCTCACCGAGCGGCGGGCCGTGCAACTGCAGGCGACGGCGGCCGCGGCGGACGACACCGGCCGGCGGACCCTCACCGTCCACTCCCGCCCCGAGCCGCCCGACGCCGACGACCCCGGCACCACCACCTCGTGGACCCGCCACGCCACCGGCACCCTCACACCCTCCCAGGCGCCCGCCCCGAGTCGGCCGAACGCCCCCTGGCCGCCCGCCGGCGCCACCCCGCTCGACCTCACCGACGCCTACGCGGCCCTCGCCGGTCGCGGATACGAGTACGGCCCGGCCTTCCAGAACCTCACCGCCGCCTGGCAGCACGGTGACGACTTCTACGCCGAAGTCGTACTCGAACCCTCCGACACGACGGCTGACGCCGGCTCGGCCGACAGCGACACCGCCGATGCCTTCGCCGTCCATCCGGCGCTGCTGGACAGCGCGTTGCACCCGTTGGTGCTTGCAGCGGAGGGCGGGACTCGACTCCCGTTCGCCTGGAACGGGGTACGCCTGCACGCCACCGGCGCCACGGCTGCCCGCGTCCACCTGACCCGCACCGGCGAGGACTCCCTCGCTATCGAGCTCACCGACCCGGCCGGACACCTGGTGGCCGACGTCGAACGGCTCACCACCCGCCCGCTGGACCCAGCCGCGCTGGCCGCCCTGGGGGCCGCGGACCGCGACGCCTCCCTCTTCCGTGTCGAGTGGACTCCGCTCCCGATCGCCGACCCGTCTGCGGACGCGCCACGTTGGACGGTCTGGGGGGACGAGGATCCGTTCGGGCTCGGCGTGCCCGCGCAACACGACCTCGACGCCTTCGCCACAGCCGGACCGGAGGCGGCTCACGACGCCGTCCTGCTCGTGTTCGCCTCCGCGAACACCGCAGGCGACGTGGTGGCACAGGCGCACTCCGCCGCCGAAGACGTGCTCCTGCGCCTCCAGGACTGGCTGGGCCGAGCCGAGTTGGCAGCCGTCCCACTCGTGGTGGTCACCCGCAACGCCGCACCCGCCGAGCCCGCCGACGACCCGGATCTCGTGCAGGCCACGGTGACCGGCCTGGTGCGGACGGCGCAGAGCGAGCACCCGGGACGGATCACGCTCATCGACCTGGACGACCATCCCTTCTCCACCGCCGCGCTCGCAGCGGCCGTGGCCGCCGCACAGGGTGCCGACGAGCCCTACGCCGCCGTGCGCAAGGGCCAGGTGCTCACCCCCCGGCTGACGAACTCGCCACTGCCCACCCTCACCGCCCCTGCTGCGGACAGCGGTGCGTGGCGGCTGGAGCTGAGCTCGCCCGGCAGCCCCGACCACCTGGCGCTGCTGCCAGCCCCCGACCTCGACAAGCCCCTCGAACCGGGCCAGGTCCGCATCTCCTTGGAAGCGGTGGGCCTGAACTTCCGGGACGTGCTGATCACCCTGGGCATGTACCCCGAGCCCGCACCCCACCTCGGCTCGGAGGGGGCCGGTGTCGTCACCGAAGTCGGCCCCGACGTGACCGGCCTCGAAGTCGGCGACCGGGTGATGGGCATCCTCACCCACGGCACCGCGACCACCACCGTCACCGACCACCGGCTGGTCATCCCGGTGCCCGACGGCTGGACGGCAGCTCAAGCGGCGTCGGCGCCCGTCGCCTACGCGACGGCGTATTACGCGCTGGTGACACTGGCGGATCTACAGGCGGGCCAGAACCTGCTGATCCACACCGCGACCGGCGGCGTCGGCCAGGCAGCCACCCACCTCGCCCGCCACCTCGGCGCCCACACCTACGCCACCGCCAGCCTCCCCAAACACCACACCCTCACCACCGAACTCGGCTACGCACCAGAGGACATCGCCAACTCACGCACCCACGACTACGCCGACCGCTTCCTCGCCCGAACAAGTAGCGCAGGCATGGACGTCGTCCTGCACTCCCTCGCCCACGAACACACCGACACCACCCTGCGGCTGCTCCCACACGGCGGCCACTTCATCGACATGAGCAAGACCGACATCCGCGACCCCGCCACCATCACCGCCCAACACCCCGGCACCCACTACCAGGCCATCGACCTCAACGACGCCGGACCAATGGGGATCCACGCGGTGTTGGACGCTCTACGTGTGCTGTTCCAGGTCGGCGCGCTGCCTCCACTGCCCACCGTGACATACCCGATCGCCCGTGCACCCCAGGCGCTGCGCCACCTCAGCCAGGCGCGGCACACCGGCAAGCTCGCCCTCACCCTCCCCCGGCAGCCGCACCCCGACGGCACCACGCTGATCACCGGCGGCACCGGCGCCCTCGCCGGGATCACCGCCCTCCATCTTGCCGAACACCACGGCCACCGGCGTTTTCTCCTCGCCAGCCGCTCAGGACCGAAGGCCGAGCGGGTGGACGAGTTGACCCGACGCCTCGCGGAGTTCGGCGCCAGCGCGACCGCGGTGGCCGCGGACACGGCCGACGCCGATGACGTCTCCACGCTGCTGGCAGCCGTTCCCGACGGCCACCCGGTCACCACGGTCGTCCATGCCGCCGGGACCCTGCACGACGCCACGTTCAGTGCCCTCACCCCCGAGCAGTTGCACGGCGTCCTCACCCCGAAGGTCGACACCGCCCACCACCTGCACACTGCCGACCTCCCCCAGCTCCGCGAGTACGTGCTCTACTCGTCGGCTGCCGCGACCTTCGCCAACCCCGGCCAGGCCAACTACAACGCCGCCAACGCCTTCCTGGACGCACTCGCCCACCACCGGCACCGCCACCACCAGCCCGCCATCAGCCTTGGCTGGGGCCTGTGGGAGGACACCAGTTCCCTCACCGAGAACCTGGACTCCGGGCAGCACCGGCGGCTCGCCCGCCACGGCGTCTCCGCCCTCGCCACCTCGCACGCCCTCACCCTGCTCGACACCGCGCTCGCGGCGCCTGATCCGCTGCTCGTCCCGGTCGGCCTGGACGCGCGACGGCTGGACCCCGGCGTGGTACCGGCTCTGCTGCGCGGCCTCGTCAGGGCTCCGGGGCGGCGACGTGCGGCAGGTGCCCTGGCTGGTGGGGCGGACAGCAGAGCCGCGGGCCTGGCGGACCGGCTCGCGAGGCAGTCGCCGGGCGAGGGCGCCGAGACGGTGCTGTCGCTCGTGCGGGCCCACGCCGCCACGGTGCTCGGGCACTCCGCCCCGGACGCCGTCGATGCCGGCCGGGGCTTCCTCGACCTCGGGTTCGACTCGCTCACGGCGGTCGAACTGCGCAACCGGCTCGGTGCGGCGACCGGCCTGCGGCTCGGCAGCACCCTGCTGTTCGACTATCCGACGGCCGGGGCGCTCGCCCGGCACCTGTACGCCGAACTCGTGCCCGACAAAGCGGAGTCGGAGGCCTCACCCGCGGCCCTGATCACCGACCTCGACCGGTGGGAGGCGGCGTTGAGGGCCCCCGGCCTTGACCACGACGCACGCGCGACGGTCGCCGCACGGTTGCGCACCCTGCTGGCGACCGTGACCGGGCGCGACGACGATCCGAACGGCGGCCCGGACGCCGAGGACCGTATCGCCGACGCGACCGACGACGACCTTTTCGCCTACATCGACAACGAGTTGGGCGCTCCCTAGGCCGTGTCCCCGCTCACGACCCCTGGATCTCCGCTCATGGGAGATCGTCCTTCACCTACCGAGGGCTGATACCGGATGGCGAACGAAGAGAAGCTCCGCGACTACCTCAAGCGCGTGACGGCCGACCTCCAGCAGGCGCGCCGCCAGTTGGGCCAGGTGGAGGCAGCACGGCGCGAGCCGATTGCGATCGTGGGAATGGCCTGCCGGTTCCCGGGCGACGTACACACCCCGGACGAGCTGTGGTCGCTGCTGGTCGCGGAGACCGACGCCACCGGCCCGCTGCCGGACGACCGGGGCTGGAGCCTGGAGGAGCTGTACGACCCGGACCCCGACCGTACCGGGGCCTCGTACGCGCGTACCGGTGGATTCCTGCACGACGCAGGGGAGTTCGACGCCTCGTTCTTCGGGATCAACCCGCGCGAGGCGCTGGCCACGGACCCGCAGCAGCGGCTGCTGCTGCACACCGCCTGGGAGGCGCTGGAGAGCGCCCGGCTGGATCCGACGACGCTGCACGGGACGCGGACCGGCGTCTTCACCGGCGTGATCGCCCAGGACTACGCGGCCCGACTCGCCCCCGAGCACGCCCACGACCTGGAGGGTTATCTGGCCACCGGCAATACGACGTCGGTCGCGTCCGGGCGGATCGCCTACACCCTCGGGCTCGAAGGCCCGACCCTCACCGTGGACACGGCCTGCTCGTCGTCCCTGGTCGCCATCCACCTCGCCATGCAGGCGCTGCGCAACGACGAGTGCGGGCTCGCGCTGGCCGGGGGCGCCACGGTGATCTCCGCCCCGAACCCCTTCCTGGAGTTCAGCCGGCAGCGCGGGCTGGCTCCCGACGGCCGCTGCAAGCCCTTCTCGGACAGCGCCGACGGTTTCAGCCTCGCCGAAGGCGCGGGCCTGGTCCTGCTGGAGCGGCTCTCGGACGCGCGCCGGAACGGTCACCGTGTACTGGCCGTCATCCGCGGCAGCGCGGTCAACCAGGACGGCCAGAGCAGCCAGTTGACCGCGCCGAACGGGCCGTCCCAACAGCGGGTGATCCGGGCGGCGCTGGCCGACGCGCGACTGACCACGGGCGACATCGACGCCGTCGAGGCCCATGGGACGGGGACGCCCCTGGGGGATCCCATCGAGGCGCAGGCACTCCAGGCCACTTACGGGCAAGACCGCCCGGCCGAACGGCCGCTGCTGCTGGGCTCGGTGAAGTCCAACATCGGCCACACCCAGGCCGCCGCCGGGATCGCCGGGGTCATCAAGATGGTCCGCGCCCTCCAGGAAGGGCAGCTGCCCGCCACCCTCCACCTCGACACGCCCTCAGGACACGTCGACTGGAGCGAGGGAAGCATCGCACTCACCGACCGCGCCACCCGCTGGCCGGACGTCGACCGACCGCGACGCGCGGCCGTCTCCTCCTTCGGGATCAGCGGCACCAACGCCCATCTCATCCTGGAACAGGCGCCGGTGGAAGAGGACGAACCCGCGGTCGCTGCCCCGGGGTCACACTCGGTAATCGGGCCTTGGCTGCTGTCCGCCCGTACGCCCGAGGCCCTCACCGACCAGGCCCGCCGCCTGCACGCCCATCTCGACCAGCACCCCGAGCAGGACCCGCACCACATCGCTGCCGCCCTGGCCACCACCCGCACCCGCTTCGCCCACCGCCTCGCCGTCACCAGCACCACCCGCGACGACCTGGCCACGGCGCTGGACAGCTTCGCGAAAGGTGAGCCGTCACCCGACGTCTACCAGGCCGTTGCGGCGGCGGACGTACCGAAGACGGTGCTGGTCTTCCCCGGCCAGGGCTCCCAGTGGCCCGGTATGGCACAGGAGTTGCTGCGGACCGACCCGGTGTTCGCCCAGCACATCGAAGCCTGCCACCACGCCCTGGCACCCTTCACCGACTGGCACCTCATCGACACCCTCAACCAAGCCCCGGGCTCGGCCGACCCGGAACGTGTCGACGTCGTCCAGCCCATGCTCTGGGCGACGATGATCTCCCTGGCCCGCCTCTGGCAACACCACGGCCTGGCCCCTTCAGCTGTCATCGGTCACTCCCAAGGCGAGATCGCCGCAGCGCACATCGCCGGCGCCCTCACCCTCAACGACTCCGCCCGCATCATCGCCCTGCGCAGCCAGACCTTCAGCTCGATCGCCGGCCGGGGAACCATGCTCCACGTCCCGCTACCAGCAGACGAGATCACCACCCGACTGCCCCAACACCCCGGCGTCACCATCGCCACCCTCAACAGCCCCATCAGCACCACCCTGTCCGGCGACACCGACGCCATCCACCGACTGCACGAAGCACTACAAGGCGAGCGTGTCGACAGCCGCCTCGTGCCCGTCGACTACGCCTCCCACTCCCCCCACATCGACCCCCTCAAAGAGCGGATCCTCCGCGACCTCGCACCCATCACCCCCCAGCCCGCGACCATCCCCTTCTACTCCACCACCCGACCGGACACCGACCCCACCGACACCACCACCCTCAACGCCACCTACTGGTACGACAACCTCCGCCAACCCGTCCAACTCCAAGCCACAGCAAGTCAGCTCATCACCACCGGACACACCCTCTACATCGAACCCAGCCCCCACCCCGTCCTCACCCACGCCATCCACCAAACCGCCGAAAACCACCCCCACGGACAACCCATCACCGCCCTCGGCACCCTCCGCCGCAACCACGGCGGACCCAGCCAAATCGCAGGTGCGCTGGCCCGCGCCCACGTCCACAACGCCCCCCTCGACTGGACCACACACTTCGCCGACACCCCCGCCACCGACCTCCCCACCTACGCCTTCCAGACCACCCACTACTGGGTGAGGAGCAGTGCTGGGACGGGCGACGTGGCACAGGCCGGGCTCAGCCGCACCCGGCATCCGCTGCTCGGTGCGGTGGTGCGACTGGCGGAGGACGGCGGCTCGGTGCTGACCGGACGGCTGTCGGTACGCGACCACCCGTGGCTGGCCGACCACGCCGTCGCCGGTACGGTGCTGCTGCCCGGCACCGCCTTCGTCGAACTCGCGCTGCACGCGGGCGAGGACACCGGCCACGACACCGTAGAAGAGCTGACCCTCGAAGCTCCGCTCGTGCTGCACTCCCAGAGCGCGGTCCAGCTCCAGTTGACTGTCGGCGCACCTGACGAGGCCGACCGCCGCAGCCTCACAGTCCATTCGCGGCCCGAGCCGCCCGACGCCGACGACCCCGGCACCACCACCTCGTGGACCCGCCACGCCACCGGCACCCTCACACCCTCCCAGGCGCCCGCCCCGAGTCGGCCGAACGCCCCCTGGCCGCCCGCCGGCGCCACCCCGCTCGACCTCACCGACGCCTACGCGGCCCTCGCCGGTCGCGGATACGAGTACGGCCCCGCCTTCCAGAACCTCACCGCCGCCTGGCAGCACGGCGACGACCTCTACGCCGAGCTCGACCAGGGCGACGGCGCCGATCCCCAGGCCTACGGCATCCACCCCGCGCTCCTCGACGCCGCCCTGCACCCGCTGGCGCTGGCGGCGGACGGGGAGACGCGGCTGCCCTTCGCGTGGAACGGGGTACGGCTGCACGCCACCGGCGCGACGGCCGCGCGCGTCCACCTGACCCGGCTGGGTGAGGACGGGGTGGCCATCGAGATGTCGGACGCGACGGGGCAACCTCTCCTCACAGTCGAGCAGTTGGCGACGCGGCCGTGGAATCCGGCGGCTCTCGGCGCCGCGGTGGCGGCACGTCGCGACACCTCCCTCTACAGGGTCGAGTGGACCGCGCTCCCGCTGGCGGACACGGCCGTGGACACAGGCCGTTGGGTGATCTGGGGAGACGAGGATCCGGCCGGACTGGGCCTGCCGAGGCACCCGGAGCTCGATGCCATGGGCGACCCGGCACCCGCCACGGCGCTGCTGTTCGTGAGCCCGCAGGGCGGTGTGGACGTGGTGGGACAGGCGCACGCGGCCGCCGAGGACGCACTGCTACGGCTCCAGGAGTGGCTGGACCGACCGGACGTGGCGGATACGCACCTGGTGGTGGTGACGGTGAACGCCGCACCCGTCGAGCACGCGGACGATCCGGATCTCGTGCAGGCCACGGTGACCGGCCTGGTACGGACGGCGCAGAGCGAGCACCCGGGACGGATCACGCTCATCGACCTGGAAGGCCACCCCTTCTCCACCCGGGAACTGGTCCGCGCGATCACCGCAGCCCGGGCGGCGGAGGAGCCGTACACCGCGCTGCGCAAGGGCGAGTTGTACACGCAACGGCTGACGAACAGCCTGCAGAGCCGGCTCACGATCCCCTCTGTGGATGCCGGCGCCTGGCGGCTGGGACTCACGTCACCCGGCAGCCCCGACCGGCTCGCGCTGCTGCCGGCGCCCGACCTCGACAAGCCCCTCGAACCGGGCCAGGTCCGGGTCTCCTTGGAAGCGGTGGGCCTGAACTTCCGCGACGTGCTGATCACCCTGGGTATGTATCCCGAACCCGTGCCCCACCTCGGATCGGAAGGCGCCGGTGTCATCACCGAAGTCGGCCCCGACGTGACCGGCCTCGAAGTCGGCGACCGCGTGATGGGCATCCTCACCCACGGCACCGGCGCCACGACCGTGACCGACCACCGCGTACTCACCAGGGTGCCGCAGGAGTGGACGTCCGCGGAGGCGGCCTCGGCGACGCTGGCCTACGCGACGGCGTACTACACCCTCGTCACCCTGGCGGACCTCAAGGCCGGGCAGAACCTGCTGATCCACACCGCGACCGGCGGCGTCGGCCAGGCAGCCACCCACCTCGCCCGGCACCTGGGCGCCCACACCTACGCCACCGCCAGTCTCCCCAAACACCACACCCTCACCACCGAACTGGGCTACGCACCAGACGACATCGCCAACTCACGCACCCACGAATACGCCGACCACTTCCTCGCCCGCACCGACGGCCACGGCATGGACGTCGTCCTGCACTCCCTCGCCCACGAACACACCGACACCACCCTGCGGCTGCTCCCGCACGGCGGCCACTTCATCGACATGAGCAAGACCGACATCCGCGACCCCGCCACCATCACCGCCCAACACCCCGGCACCCACTACCAAGCCATCGACCTCAACGACGCCGGACCGGATGTTCTGCGGGACATCCTCGGCACGCTGCACCGGCTGTTCGCCGACGGCACACTTCCGCCGCTGCCGACCACCGCCTACGCCATCGAGGACGCCCCCCGGGCGCTGCGCCACCTGAGTCAGGCCCGGCACACAGGCAAGCTCGCCCTCACCCTCCCCCGGCAGCCGCACCCCGACGGCACCACGCTGATCACCGGCGGCACCGGCGCCCTCGCCGGACTCACCGCCCTGCATCTCGCCGAACACCACGGCCACCGGCACTTCCTCCTCGCCAGCCGCTCAGGACCCAAGGCGCCCCAAGCGGTTGCCCTCCTCGACCAACTGGCGGAGCACGGTGCCACGGCCACCGTCACGGCCACCGACACCGCCGATCCCGGCCAGCTGGCCGCGCTCCTGGCCACCGTCGGCGACGACCGCCCCATCACCACCGTCGTGCACGCCGCCGGCACCCTCAACGACGCAAGTTTCACCGCTCTGACCCCCGAGCAGCTGCATGCGACCCTCACCCCCAAGATCGACACCGCCCACCATCTGCACGCCGCCGGCCTTCCGTACCTCCACCAATACGTGATCTACTCCTCCGCAGCCGCAACGCTCGCCAACCCCGGGCAGGCCAACTACAACGCCGCCAACGCCTTCCTGGACGCCCTCGCCCACCACAGGCACCGCCACCACCAACCCGCGACCAGCCTCGCCTGGGGGCTTTGGGAGCAGACGAGTGCGCTGACCGGCGCCCTCAGCGCGGTCCAGCGCCAGCGCCTCAACCAGCAGGGACTGCGGGCGCTTTCCACTCCACGCGCCCTCGACCTCCTCGACTCCGCGCTCGCCGCACCGGACGCACTGCTCGTACCGGTCGAGCTCGACGCCCGGCGGCTGGACCCCGCCCTCGCGCCGGCCGTTCTGCGCGGCCTCGCCCGGCGTCCGAGCCGGCGGACGGCAGCGGGCAGGACGGTGGGCGGCGGGACGACCACGGACGCGCTGCGGCAGCAGTTGCGGCGGCAGCCGGCAGCGGATCAGAGCGAGACACTGCTGAGGCTGGTCCGTACGCAGGCGGCCGCGGTGCTCGGCCACCCGGACGGCGCGGACGCCATCCAAGTGGACGCGGCTTTCAAGGAGTTGGGCTTCGACTCACTGACCGCGGTGGAGCTGCGCAACCTGCTGGGCGCGGCCACCGGTCTGCGGCTGCCCACGACAATGATCTTCGACTACCCGAGCCCCGCTCGCCTGGCGGCCCACCTGCGGGACGAGTTGGTGGATCCGGCCACCGGCGGCTCGGGCAACGCCGGCGCCCTGGGTGTCGCTCAGACGCGTCCGGCCGGTGGCGCCGCCGGCGCGGCGGACGAACCGATCGCGATCGTGGGGATGTCCTGCCGCTTCCCGGGCGGGGTACGCAACCCGGAGGAGCTGTGGTCGCTGCTGACCGAAGGGGCCGACGCCACCGGGCCGTTCCCCACCGACCGGGGCTGGGACCTGGACCGCCTCTACGACCCCGACCCCGACCACTTCGGCACCACGTACAGCCGCGGTGGCGGATTCCTGCACGACGCGGGCGACTTCGACGCGGACTTCTTCGGGATCAACCCGCGCGAGGCGCTGGCCACGGACCCGCAGCAGCGGCTGCTGCTACACACCGCCTGGGAGGCACTGGAGAACGCCCGGCTCGACCCCGCCGCTCTGCACGGCAGCCGCACCGGCGTCTTCACCGGCGTCGTGGCGCAGAACTACGCGGGCCAGATCAGCGCCGAGAACACGCAGGAGTTGGAGGGGTACCTCGCCACCGGCAACACGACGTCGGTGGCGTCCGGCCGGATCGCCTACACCCTCGGCTTCGAGGGCCCGGCGATGACGGTCGACACCGCGTGCTCGTCGTCACTGGTGGCCATCCACCTGGCCGCCCAGGCGCTGCGCGGCGACGAGTGCACGCTCGCGCTGGCCGGCGGCGCGACGGTGATGGCGGTGCCGAGCCCGTTCCTGGAGTTCAGCCGGCAGCGGGGTCTGGCTCCCGACGGCCGCTGCAAGCCCTTCTCGGACAGCGCCGACGGCTTCAGCCTCGCCGAGGGCGTCGGAATGGTGCTGCTTGAGCGGCTGTCGGACGCCGAGCGCAACGGGCACCGCGTGCTCGCCGTCCTGCGTGGCAGCGCGGTCAACCAGGACGGCGCCAGCAACGGCCTCACCGCACCCAACGGCCCTTCCCAGGAACGCGTCATCCGCCAGGCCCTTGCCAACTCCGGCCTCGCACCAGGGGACATCGACGCAGTCGAGGCGCACGGGACGGGGACGCGGTTGGGCGACCCGATCGAGGCGCAGGCACTCCAGGCCACTTACGGTAAGGATCGCCCGGCCGAACGGCCGCTGCTGCTGGGCTCGGTGAAGTCCAACATCGGCCACACCCAGGCCGCCGCCGGGATCGCCGGGGTCATCAAGATGGTCCGCGCCCTCCAGGAAGGGCAGCTGCCCGCCACCCTGCACCTCGACACGCCCTCGGAGCACGTGGACTGGAGCTCCGGAACCATCGCACTCACCCAGACGGCCGTCACATGGCCCGAAGTGGACCGCCCGCGCCGGGCAGGAGTCTCCTCCTTCGGGATCAGCGGCACCAACGCGCACCTCATCCTCGAACAAGCCCCTGAGACAGCGGAGTCGGCAGCTCCGGTGGAGCGGCCAGCCTTCGGGCCCTGGCTGCTGTCCGCCCGCACTCCCGAGGCCCTCACCGACCAGGCCCGCCGCCTGCACGCCCATCTCGACCAGCACCGCGAACAGGACCCGCACCACATCGCTGCCGCCCTGGCCACCACCCGCACCCGCTTCCCCCACCGCCTCGCCGTCACCAGCACCAACCGCGACGACCTAGGCGGGGCGCTCGGCGATTTCGTCAACGGCCGGCCGCACTCGGACCTTTACGCGGCCGTCGCGCCCTCAGGGATACCGAAGACGGTGCTGGTCTTTCCCGGTCAGGGCTCGCAATGGCCCGGCATGGCACAGGAGTTGCTGCGGACCGACCCGGTGTTCGCCCAGCACATCGAAGCCTGCCACCACGCCCTGGCCCCCTTCACCGACTGGCACCTCATCGACACCCTCAACCAAGCCCCCAGCTCCGCAGACCCGGAACGTGTCGACGTCATCCAGCCCATGCTCTGGGCAACCATGATCTCCCTGGCCCGCCTCTGGCAACACCACGGCCTCACCCCCTCAGCCGTCATCGGCCACTCCCAAGGCGAAATCGCCGCAGCACACATCGCCGGCGCCCTCACCCTCAACGACTCCGCCCGCATCATCGCCCTCCGCAGCCAGACCTTCAGCTCCATCGCCGGCCGAGGCACCATGCTCCACGTCCCACTGCCCGCAGACGACCTCGAACAACGCCTGACCCAACACCCCGGCGTCACCATCGCCACCCTCAACAGCCCCATCAGCACCACCCTGTCCGGCGACACCCACGCCATCCACCACCTCCACCAGGCACTACAAGACGAGCATGTCGACAGCCGCCTCGTCCCCGTCGACTACGCCTCCCACTCCCCCCACATCGACCCCCTACGCGAACGCATCCTCACCGACCTCGCACCCATCACCCCCCACGCATCCACCATCCCCTTCTACTCCACCACCCGACCGGACACCGACCCCACCGACACCACCACCCTCAACCCCACCTACTGGTACGACAACCTCCGCCAACCCGTCCAACTCCACACCACAACCACCCACCTCATCACCACCGGACACACCCTCTACATCGAACCCAGCCCCCACCCCGTCCTCACCCACGCCATCCACCAAACCGCCGAAAACCACCCCCACCGACAACCCATCACCGCCCTCGGCACCCTCCGCCGCAACCACGGCGGACCCACCCAACTCACCACCGCCCTCGCACACGCCCACACCCACAACGCACCCCTCACCTGGACCAACCACTTCACCGACACCCCCACCACCGACCTCCCCACCTACGCCTTCCAGACCACCCACTACTGGGCGAAGTTGGCGGCAGGGAGCGGTGACCCGAGCGGGTTGGGGCAGCAGGCAGCGAATCATCCGTTCCTCGGGGCTTCGGTGCACCTGCCGGACGGCTCGGCACTGTTCACCGGGAGGTTGTCCACGGCGGACCATCCCTGGCTGGCGGACCACGCCGTCGGCGAGACCGTGCTGCTGCCCGGCACCGCCCTCGTCGAACTCGCGCTGCACGCAGGGGAGAACACCGAACAGCAGGCGATCGAGGAGCTGACGCTCGAAGCTCCACTCGTCCTGCGCGACGGCCGGGCGATCCAGCTCCAGGTCACGCTGGGCGCGTCCGACGATGCCGACCGGCGCACCCTCACCGTCCACTCCCGCCCCGAACCCGGCACCGACACGGCCCACGACGACCCCGACGCCACCGCCTGGACCCGGCACGCCACCGGCACCCTCACCGCTGCCGCGGCCGCGGGCTCCGCGTCAGCTGCGGGCGGCACCGTATGGCCGCCCGCGGGTGCGACGCCGATCGACCTCGCCGACGCGTACGGCATCCTCGCCGACCACGGCTATCTCTACGGGCCGGCCTTCCAGAACCTCACAGCGGCCTGGCAGGACGGCGACGAGCTGTACGCCGAGGTCGGCCTCGCCCCGGACCAGCAGGCGCAGAGCGCGCGGTTCGGCGTGCACCCGGCGCTGCTGGATGCGGCGCTGCACCCGCTGGCGCTGGCGGCGGACGGGGAGACGCGGCTGCCGTTCGCGTGGAGCGGGGTGCAACTGCACGCCACCGGTGCCACGACTGCCCGCGTGCACCTGACCCGCACCGGCGAGGACTCCCTCGCTATCGAGCTCACCGACCCGGCCGGACACCTGGTGGCCGGCGTCGAACGGCTCACCACCCGCGTACTGGACGCCGAACAGGTCGCGGCCATCGGGCGGCAGCCGGTGGAGGGCCTGTACCGGGAGGAATGGGCGCGGCTGGCGGTCGAACCGGTCGAGCCGAGCGCCGTGGACGTCTCGCGGTGGGCGGTGCTGGGCGAGGCCGGGGAGGGGGCTCCGGGCCGGGTGTATGCCGAGCAGGCCGCGGTGCCTGACGGCGACGAGCGGCCGGACACGCTGGTGCGCTTCCTCTGCCCGGCCGCCGACGACGTCCCTCCCGCGGACGGTGCCTCTCCGGACATACCTGCCCAGGCACATGCCGCGGCCGAGGCGGCGCTACTGTCGCTGCAGTCCTGGCTGGCCGACGACCGCCTGCTGGACGTGCACCTCGTCCTGGTCACCCGCGGCGCCGCCGTGGTGGATCCCGCCGAGGACCCGGACCTGGTGCAGGCCACGGTGACCGGGCTGGTGCGGACCGCGCAGAGCGAGTTCCCGTGGCGGATCACGCTGGTCGACACCGATGGCACGGCGGAGTCGGCGCAAGCGCTGGCAGGTGTGGTCGCGGCGGCCCGGGCGGCGGGCGAGCCGTATGTCGCGGTCCGCGCCGGTACGGCCTACGGGCTGCGGCTGGCACGCCATCTCCCGCAGGCGGACGACGCGGCGGCAGTCCGGAGCACCCCTCACCCCGAGGGCACCACGCTGATCACCGGCGGCACCGGCGCCCTCGCCGGACTCACCGCCCTGCACCTCGCCGAACACCACGGCCACCGACACTTCCTCCTCGCCAGCCGCTCAGGACCCGACTCCCCCACCGCAACCGACCTCACCACCCGACTCACCCAACTCGGCGCCACAGCCACCCTCACCGCCACCGACACCGCCGACCCCACCCAACTCACCCAACTCCTCGCCACCATCCCCGACAACCACCCCATCACCACCATCATCCACACCGCAGGCACCCTCAACGACGCCACCCTCACCACCCTCACCCCCCAACAACTCCACGCCACCCTCACCCCCAAAATCGACACCGCACACCACCTCCACACCGCACACCTCCCCCACCTCCACCACTACCTCCTCTACTCCTCCGCAGCCGCCACCCTCGCCAACCCCGGCCAAGCCAACTACAACGCCGCCAACACCTACCTCAACGCACTCGCCCACCACCGCCACACCCACCACCAACCCGCCACCACCCTCGCCTGGGGCCTCTGGCAACACACCAGCACGATGACCGGCAGCCTCGACACCGGACGCCGCAGGCGGCTCAACCAGCACGGTCTCCAGGCCCTGGCCACACCGCACGCCCTCACGCTCCTCGACACCGCGCTGGCCGCCCCTGACCCGGTGCTGCTGCCGGTCAGCCTCGACACCCGGGCGCTGCGGGCGCTCTCACCGACGCCCGCGCTGCTGAGGCAGCTGGTGCGGCGGCCCGCGCGCCGGGCGCAGGACGGGCCCGCAGGGGTGGCGGCGCTGGCCGGGCTGCCGCCCGAGGAGCAGCGGGGCGAGGTGGCGCAGTTGGTACGTGGCACGGTCGCCGCGGTTCTGGGGCACGCGGATCCGTCCGCGGTGGACGTCGAACGGCCGTTCAAAGAGCTGGGGTTCGACTCGCTGACCGGGGTCGAGCTGCGCAACAGGCTGGACGCGGCGACCGGGCTGCGGATGCCGGCGACGCTGGTGTTCGACGAGCCGACGCCGTCCGCGGTGATCGAGTTCGTACTGGGGCGGCTGGCGGACTCGCGGCCGGGCCCGGCGGCCCAGCTGTTCGCGGAGCTGGACCGGGTGGACGCGGCGGTCGCCGGCTTCGGCGCCGCCGACGAGGGGGCACGGGAGAAGGCGCTGGCCCGGCTGCGCGGCATCCTGTGGAGCCTGGAGGAGGCCGCGGGCGGCGGCTCCGCCGCCGGGGTGGCCGCGGGCGTGGCGGCGCCGTCCGACGGGGCCGACATCAGCACGGCGACCGCCGAGGACCTGCTGGATCTGATCGACCGGGAGTTCGATCTCGGCGGCTCGGCGGCGGAGGGTGCGTGAGCCGACGGCCCTGCCGCACCAGCCCGCTCACCCGACGCGCCGACCGTGTCACGAGCCGCGCCGACAGGTCTCCGTAAGGCGGACTTTAGCGCTGCTTATGAGCATGGGGCAGTACGGCCACGGAGCAGTGTCCACGCCACCACCGCACCACCACCCTCATCGCCCTATAGCTGATCTCGCCGAGAGGACCAGGATGTCCGTGCCCGAGGAGGATGTGTTCGGGTTGCTGCGAGCGGGGCTCGCGGTCAGCGGGTACCCGCGCCTGCGGGGGCTGCTCGCCGGTCTGCCCGACGCCGAACTGCAGCGAGCCGGGCGCCTGTTGGCGCGCCTGGATCCGGCGGAGATACTGCGCGAGCACCCCGGCACGCCGGTGGTGAAGGTCGCCGTCACCGGTCATGGCACGCTGTCGGCGCTGGTGCCCGCGCTCACCGCGCAGGCGGCCAGGCACGGATTGCTGCTGCGTCCGCACACGTCGGCCTTCGACAGCTGGATCTTCGAGCTGTCAGACCCCGACAGCGCGCTGTACGCGGCCGACGCCGACCTGACGCTCTGCGTGCTCGACCCCTTCGTGGTCTTCGACGAGGTGCCGGTCCCGTGGGGGCCCGAGGATGTCGAGCGGGTGCTCGCCGAGAAGCTGGCCACGCTGGAGCGGCTGGTGAAGACCTTCGACGCGGCTGGCCGTGGCGGCGTGCTGGTCGTCAACACGATCCCGCTCCCGAGGCGTTGGACCGCGCAGCTGGTGGACCTGCGGTCGCGGGCGGAGCTGGGCGCGATGTGGCGGGAGGCCAACGCGCGGCTGCTGCGGCTGGCGGGGGCCTCCGTCGCGGTGGTCGACCTCGACCCGTTGCTGGCCGAGGGCCTGCCGGTCACCGATCCGCGGCTGAGCGCGTACGCCAGGGAGCACCTGTCGCCGGAGCTGACGGCGGCCTACGCCCGCGAGGTGGTCCACCTGGCCCGCGGCGGGGCGGGGCGGACGAAGAAGGCGCTGGTGGTCGATCTGGACGAGACGTTGTGGGGCGGGATCCTCAGCGAGGAGGGAGTCGACGGCATCGAGATCGGCGAGGGCTTCCGGGGTGAGGCGTTCGCGGCGTTCCAGCGGGTGGTCAAGCAGATCGGCTCGCAGGGCGTGGTGCTCGCGGTGGCCAGCAAGAACGACGCCGGGCCGGTCGCGCAGGCCCTGCGTGACCGGGCCGGAATGGTGCTGCGCGAGGAGGACTTCGTCCGGGTGGCGGCCAACTGGCGGCCCAAGCACGACAACCTGACGGAGCTGGCCGCCGCGCTGAACATCGGTGTCGACAGCCTGGTCTTCGCCGACGACAGCCCCTTCGAGTGCGGCCTGGTCGGGCGGCAGTTGCCGGAGGTGGCAGTGGTGCGGCTGGACGACGAACCGGCGCTGCACATCGAACGGCTGCTGGCGGACGGCTGGTTCGACGTTCGCGAGGTGACCGCCGAGGACCGGGCGCGTACGTCCCGCTACCGCGACGAGCTGGCGCGGGCGGACTTCCGCGAGGGCTTCACGTCGGTGGGCGACTACCTGGCGGAACTGGACATCCGGGTGGAGCTGGCGGTGCCCACCGAGCGGGAGGTGCCACGGGTGTCCCAACTGACTCTGCGCACCAATCAGTTCAACCTCACCACCCGCCGACTGCAGCCTGCCGAGGTGAGCGCGTGGATCGCCGACCCGGCCGGTCTCGTGCTGCGGATCGCCTCCTCGGACAGATTCGGCGAGAACGGCCTGGTGGGCGCGGTCTTCGCCCGCTGGGAGGAGAAGGTGCTGCGGATCGACAACGTGGTGCTGAGCTGCCGGGTGTTCTCCCGCGGTATCGAGCAGACCTGCCTGGCCGCGGTGCTGGCGCACGCCAGGGCCTCGGGGGCGTCCGCGGTCGCGGGCGGCTACCGGGCGTCGGCGAAGAACGCGATGGTCAGGGACTTCTATCCGCGGCACGGTTTCACCCCGCAGGACGGGGGGGACGAGGCCGCCGCGTCCTTCCTGCACGACCTGCACGACACGGCCGATCCGCCGGCGCACGTACGGCTGACGACGACACTGAGCGGAGTAGCGCGATGACCGAGGGCAGGACGACGGCCGGCAGCGTTCCGACGGCGGGCGCCGCCAACGACGTCGAGGAGCTGAAACAGTTCGTCGAAGTGCACGCCAAGGCGCAGCAGTTGAGTCCCGACCGGTATCACCCGCTGCTGGCACGGATCACCGACGACGGCGAGGGCACCCCGGGGTCGTGGGTCTACGAGTGGAGCCGGGAGGGCGCCCGGGCCGAGGCGGCGGGCCGGCTGCTGGAGGCCAGCCGCTACTACAACATGGCGCGCTTCCCGTTCGTGAACGGCCCGGCCCGCCAGCAGGCACTGGATCGCTGTGTCGCCGCCTTCGACGCCTGGCGCGGCACCCGGAAGGGCATCGAGCGCCTGGACGTGGACCTGCCGGCCGGGCGGGTGCGCTGCTGGACCTCGGGGCTGCCCGCGGCCGGCTCCGGCGGGAAGCACCGGCCGCTGCTGCTGGTCACCGGCGGCATCGTGAGCGTGAAGGAGCAGTGGGCGCCGATCCTGGTGCAGGCCACCCGGCTGGGCGTGGCGGGCGTGGTCGCGGAGATGCCCGGGGTCGGCGAGAACACCCTCCCGTACGACGAGGACAGCCCCGCGATGCTGTCGGCGATCCTGGACGCGGTCGGCGAGCGGGCGGACACCGCGCGGACGTATCTGGTGGCGTTGAGTTTCAGCGGTCACCTGGCACTGCGGGCCGCGGCGGCCGACCCCCGGATCAGGGGTGTGATCACCGCGGGTGTGCCGGTCAGCGCGTTCTTCGCCGACCGCGCCTGGCAGGCGCGGGTGCCGAGGGTCACCGTCGACACGCTGGCGCACCTGCTGGGCACGGCGCCCGAGGGGGTCGGCGACCGGGTGGCCGGGTGGGGCCTGACCGACGGTGAACTGGCCGCGCTGGACGTGCCGGTGGCGTGCCTGTGGAGCCGGCGCGACGAGATCATCCCGGCCGCGGACCCGCAGGCGCTGCGGCGCTCGGTGCGGCGGCTCGACCTGGTGGACAACGACGACGTGCACGGCTCGCCGTCGCATCTGCTGGAAACCCGGGTGTGGGTGCTGCTGTCGCTGTTGCGGATGCTCGGCGTGCGGGACGTCAAGCGGTTGGTCTTCGGCGCACTGTGGCGTGCGCTGCGGCTGGCCGGCCGGCGGCGCGGCAACTGACCGCGGCGCGGACGCGGGAGAGGGTGGGAGTGGCCATGGCGGACGAGGCGAAGCTCGTCGACTACCTCAAGCGGGTGACCGCGGACCTGCGGCGCGCCCGGCAGCGGGTGCGGGAGTTGGAGGCCGAACGGACCGACCCGATCGCCGTGGTCGCCATGGGGTGCCGCTACCCGGGCGGGGTGCGCGGGCCCGAGGATCTGTGGCGGCTGGTAGCCGACGGCGTGGACGCCACCGGCGGCTTCCCGCCCGACCGCGGCTGGGACCTGGACACCCTCTACGACCCGGACCCCGAGCGGGCCACCACGTCGTACACCCGGCGCGGCGGATTCCTCTACGACGCGGACCGCTTCGACGCCGAGTTCTTCGGCATCAGCCCGCGCGAGGCGCTGGCCACCGACCCGCAGCAGCGGCTGCTGCTCGAAGTCGCCTGGGAGACCCTGGAGCGGGCCGGTATCGACCCGGCCGGCCTACGCGGCAGCGACACGGGCGTGTTCGCCGGTGTGATGTACGACGACTACGCCTCCCGGCTTCACCGGGTGCCCGACGAGGTGGCCGGTCTGATCGGCAACGGCAGCGCGCCGAGCGTGGCGTCCGGCCGGATCGCGTACACCTTCGGTTTCCGCGGCCCGGCGGTCTCGGTGGACACCGCGTGCTCCTCGTCGCTGGTGACGCTGCACCTGGCGGCGCAGGCCCTGCGAGCCGGGGACTGCGCGCTGGCGCTGGCCGGCGGGGTCACAGTGATGGCGACCCCGGGGCTGTTCGTGGAGTTCAGCCGGCAGCGGGGGCTGTCCGCGGACGGCCGCTGCCGCTCCTTCGGGGCCGGCGCGGACGGCGCGGGTTTCTCCGAGGGCGTGGGCCTGCTGCTGCTCGAACGCCTGTCGGACGCACGGCGGAACGGGCACCCGGTGCTCGCGCTGCTGCGCGGCAGCGCCGTCAACCAGGACGGCGCGAGCAACGGCCTGACCGCCCCGAACGGGCCCGCACAGCAGCGGGTGATCCGGCAGGCGCTGGCCGGTGCGCGGCTGCGCGCCGACCAGGTCGACGTGGTCGAGGGGCACGGCACCGGCACCTCGCTGGGCGACCCGGTCGAGGCGCAGGCGGTGCTGGCCACCTACGGTCGCGACCGGCCCGCGGACCGGCCGCTGCGGCTCGGCTCGGTCAAGTCCAACATCGGGCACACCCAGGCGGCGGCGGGGGCCGCGGGCGTCATCAAGATGGTGATGGCGATGCGGCACGGGGTGCTGCCGCGCACCCTCCACGCGCAGGAGCCCTCGCCGCACGTCGACTGGAGCTCCGGCGCGGTGGAGCTGCTGACCGAGGAGGTGCCCTGGCCGGCCGGCGCGAAGCCGCGCCGCGCGGCCGTGTCCTCGTTCGGCATCAGCGGCACGAACGCGCACGTGATCCTGGAGGAGGCGCCCCCGGCGGTCGGCGTCGCCCCTGAGGCAGCGGACCCGGAGTCGGGCGCCGACGATCCCGCCGCTGCCGCGCGGGCGTCGGCGGCCGCACCGCCGCTGGCGCCCTGGGTGCTGTCGGGCCGCACCCCGGAGGCGCTGCGGGCCCAGGCGGCTCGGCTGCTGGAGACGGTGGCCCCACACGCGGGCGCCGGGGAGTACGACGCCGTCGACGTCGGCCGCGCCCTGGCGTCCACCCGCAGCACCTTCGAACACCGCGCGGCGGTCGTCGCCGACGACGCCGGCGGTCGCTCGGCGGCGCTCGCCGCGCTGGCCGCAGGCGGCACCGCGCCCGGGCTGCTGACCGGCGCCGCCTCACCGGCGGTCAGGACGGCGTATCTCTTCACCGGCCAGGGCAGCCAGCGGCCCGGCATGGGGTGGGAGCTGTACGAGGCGTTCCCGGTCTTCCGTGACGCCCTCGACGAGGTGCTTGCGGAGCTGGATCCGCTGCTGGAGCAGCCGTTGGCTCCGCTGCTGCGGGCGCCGGCCGGCTCCGAGGAGGCCGCGCGCCTTGACCGCACCCGCTTCACCCAGCCCGCCCTCTTCGCGGTGGAGACCGCGCTGTACCGGCTGCTGGCCGACTACCGCCCGGCCCCCGACCTGCTGGCCGGCCACTCCGTCGGCGAGCTGGCCGCGGCCCATGCCGCCGGGATGCTGGACCTGCCGGACGCGTGCCGGCTGGTCGCGGCCCGCGGCGCGCTGATGGACGCGCTGCCCGCCGGCGGGCTGATGACGTCGTTGCGCGCCTCGGAGGCCGAGGTCCTGGAGTCCTTCGAGGGCGTGGCCGGCCGGATCGGGATCGCCGCGGTCAACGGCGCGCAGTCCACGGTCGTTTCGGGTGACGCGGACGCGGTCGCCGAGGTCACCGCCCGCTGGCGGCAGCGCGGCCGGCGGGTCAAGCAGCTGCGGGTCAGCCACGCCTTCCACTCCGCGCACATGGACGGCATGCTCGCCGAGTTCGAGCGGGTCGCGGCGGGCGTACGGTTCCGGGTGCCGGAGATCCCGGTGGTCTCCGGTCTCACCGGACGGCCCGAGGAGCGGATGGCCACCGCCGCGTACTGGACCGAGCAGGTGCGCGGCACCGTGCGCTTCCATGACGCGGTACGCCATCTCGTGGACGCGGGCGTCACCGTCTTCGTCGAGGTGGGGCCCGACGTGGCGCTCGCGCCGATGGCGCAGGAGAGCGGCGCGGCGGGCGCCGTGGTCGTACCGGCGCTGCGCCGGGGCCGGTCCGAAGTCCGCACCCTGGCATCGGCGTTGGCCACGCTGCACGTCAACGGCGCCCCGGTGGACTGGACTCGCTGGTACGGGACCGGCGGGACGGGGGGTGCGGGCCGCCATGTGCCGCTGCCGACCTACCCGTTCCACCAGGTGCGGTACTGGCTGGACGAGCCGGCCGCCGAGGCCCGGCCCGAGCGGTCGGACGACGCGTTCTGGGACGCGGTGGCCGCAGGCGATCTCGACGGCACCGCGGCGGCCCTGGGTCTGGCCGACCGGGCCGGTCCCGCGCTGCGCGCGCTGCTGCCCCACCTCGCCGCGTGGCGGCGCCGGCACGGGTGGTGGCACCGCTTCGGCTGGCGCCCGGCGGCCGCGGCCGCCGCGCCCGCCGACCCGGGCGGCTGGCTGCTGCTCGGCGGCGGGGACGGTCCTGGCGACGAGCCGGTGGGCCACGCGCTGGCGGCGGCCGGGGCCCAGCTCACCACCTCTCCCGTGCGGGCAGCCGGCGAGTGGCCGCGGCTCGCGGCCGACCCGTCGCTCGACGGGGTGCTGCTGCTGCCGGGCGCGGTCGCGGGGCCGGGCGAACTGGCTCGACTGGCGGCGGAGTTCACCGCCGCCGGGATGCGCGGCCCGCTGTGGGCGGCGACCCGGGTGGCGGTCGGTGTCGACGCCGACGACGACAGTCCGGCGGCGGACCAGGCGGCGCTGTGGGACCTGCCCGGCGACCTCCGGTGCGCCCTGGTCGATCTGCCCGCCGAGCTGGACGCGCCCGCGGCCGCCGCACTCGTCGCGGCGCTGGGGCAGGGCGGCGAGAACCGCCTGGCGATCCGGCGCACCGGCGCCTGGGTGCGCCGGCTGCTGCCGGTACCGGCACCGGAGCCCGATCAGAAGACCGCGGCCGCGCTGCGGTCGGGTACCGCCCTGGTGGCCGGATCGGGGCCGCTGGCAGGGGAGTTCGCGGCCGCGCTGGCCGCCCAGGGCGCCGGCCAGGTGCTGCTGGCCGGACCGGACGGCACCGCTCGGGCCGGCTCCGGCGTCACGCCGCTGGCGTGGGCGGACGGTGACGAGCAGGCGCTGGCCGCGGTCCTCGCCGCGCTGCCCGCGCACCTCCCGCTGGCCGCGGTCGCCGTGGTCGCGGAGAGCGGCACGCCCTCGGCGACGACGGGCGCGCGGACCGCTCAGCTGCTCGACCGGTTGACCCGCGCGTACGACCCGGCCGCCTTCGTCCTGCTGTCGGACGCCCTGCTGCCTGCCCTCGGCCTGCGGCAAGGGGCCACCGGGGAGTCCGCCGTCCATGCCCCGTTCGAGGCCGTCGCCCATGCGCGCCGCAACGCGGGCCTGCCCGCGGTGGCGCTGTCCCTGGGCCGCCGGCAGCCGGCCGGCAGCCCCGCGGCGGACGGCAGTGCGGAGAGCGGTGAGGAGTCGGCCGCGGTGCGGGCCGTGAACGTCGGCATGCTCAGCCACGCGCTGGCCGGGCCGGCCGTGTCGCTCGCAGTCGCGGACATCAGCTGGGAGGAGCTGGACGCCGAACAGCTGGCGACGGCGCAGGCGTTGCCGCTGCTCACGGACGTGTCCCGGCTGTCCTCGCCGGGCGGTCCCGGGCACCGCCCCGGCGGCGATCCGGCCGGCGCCGAGCACGTGCGGGACCGGCTGGCCACCGCGTCGGACGGTGCGCAGCTGGAGATCCTGGTCGAGCTGGTACGGGCGCACGCCGCGGGCGTCCTCGGCCACGAGTCGATCGCGTCGGTACCCGAGGAGGCGAGCCTGCTGGATCTGGGCTTCTCGTCCTTCACCGCGCTGGAACTGCGTGGCCTGCTGAGCAACGACACCGGGCTCGACGTGTCCGCGATGGCCGTCTTCGACCACCCGACCCCGCGCGCCCTGGCCCGCCACCTCCACGGGGCCCTGACCGGATCGCAACCCCCCGCCGGCACGGCTCCCGCCGAAGCGGAACCGGCACCGGGTCCGGAACCCGCAGGCCGGGACGGCGCCGGGGCGGATCAGGAACCGGCGGACCCCCATCCGGCCGCGACCCCTTCAGGTCGGTTTTAGACGCGCTGGCCATATTGGCGCACGAGCGCGGCCGGCCCGGCCGACGGGAGCGAAGGAGACAGGCTTGCTAGGCAGTCGAGGCGGGGGCTCGAAGCAGACAGGGCTGATACTCAAGACGGTGGCGGCGGGAATGGTGTGTCTGACCGCGGCGGCCTGCACGTCCGGCGGCTCCACCAGCAGCGGGAGCGCCGGCGGCGGCACTCCGACCGCGGGCGGCGACCTGAGGTTCGCCACGTCGGTGGAACCGGAGTGCCTCGACCCCGAGGTCGGCGCCCGGGACGTGGACGCGCTGATCGACCGGAACATCTTCGACTCGCTGGTGGAGCAGACCGCGAACGGCGGCTTCAAGCCGTGGCTGGCGAAGTCCTGGACGATCTCGCCGGACCGGCTCACGTACACCTTCACGCTCCGGACGGGGGTCGTCTTCCACGACGGGACCTGGCTGGACGCGGCCGCGGTCAAGGCCACGCTGGACCACGCCGTCGACCCGAAGGCCCGCTCCTACTACGCGGCGAGCCTGATCTCCGCCTACTCCGGTGCGACGGTGGTCAACCCGACGACGGTCGCGGTCCGCCTCTCCCGCCCCTCCCGGCCGTTCCTGCAGGCCCTGTCGACCCCCTACCTGGGCATCCAGTCACCGAAGTCGATCCGCGACGACTTCAAGAACCTGTGCCAGAAGCCGGTCGGCACCGGTCCGTTCGTCTTCGCCGGCTGGAGCAAGGGCAGCAGCGTGAAGCTGTCGCGCAACCCCAAATACGCCTGGGGCCCGTCGACGGCCGCCCACACCGGTGTTGCCCGGCTCGACAGCCTCACCTTCAGCTTCGTCGCCGAGAGCTCGGTGCGGCTGGGCGCCCTGACCTCCGGCCAGGCCGACGTGATCAGCGAGGTCCCGCCGCACAACGTCGCCCTGGTGCGCAAGGTCGACCAGCTGCTGACGGCCCCCGAGCCCGGCGCGGTCTACACGCTGCTGCTCAACACCAAGTACGGCCCGCTGACCGACGAGCGGGTCCGCAAGGCCTTCCAGCGCTCGGTCAACCTCGACAAGCTGGTGGACTCCGTCTACGCCGGCCAGTACAAGCGGGCCTGGAGCGTACTGTCGCCGGCCACCCCCGACTACGCCAAGACCACCGCGAACAGCTGGCCGTACGACCCCAAGCTCGCCGGCACGCTGCTCGACCAGGCCGGCTGGACCGGCCGGGACGCCCAGGGCTACCGCACCAGGAACGGGCAGCGGCTCACGCTGCGGTGGCCGTACTCCGCGATCCAGCAGCGCGACGACCGGGTGGTGTTCGGCCAGGGCATCCAGGCCGAGGCGAAGAAGGCCGGTATCGACGTGCAGTTCGCCAGCGAGGACCCGGGCAAGCTCGGCGCCGACCTCAACAGCGGCAAGAACCTGGAGATCTTCGCGATGAGCTTCGTCCGGGCGGACCCGGACATCCTGCACTTCTACTTCGGCACCGACCAGACCGTGGCCAAGGGCGGCGGCAACATGTTCCAGCTGTCGGACAGCAAGCTGGACGGCTGGTTCGGCACCGAGATCAGCACCGCCGACCCCGCGGACGCCGCGACCGCGGTCGGCCAGGCGCAGCAGTACATCAACGAGCACGCGCTGGCACTGCCCACCTACGCCTCCTCCTACCTGCTCGGGGCGTCGAAGAAGGTGCACGGCGTCACCTTCGACCCGACCGCCTACCCGCTGTTCTACGACGTCTGGCTGGGCAAGTGAGCCAGCCGGGCACGGCACACCCGGTGGACGATCCGGCGGCGGGCCCGCCGGCACCGGCCGCCGGGCCGGCCGGCCGGACCCGCCGGGCACCCCGGCCGAGCCCGCTGTGGCGGTGGCTGCTGCGCCGCCTGGTGCTGTCGGTGGTGGTGGTGCTCGGCTCGGCGACGGCGGCGTTCGTCGCGCTGTACCTGCTGCCGGGTGACCCGGTGCAGACGATGCTCGGGCCCACCGGCCAGACCCCGGCGCTGGTCGCCGAGGTCCGGCACGAGACCGGCTTCGACCACCCGGTGTACGTGCGGTACGGGCTGTTCATGGGGCGGCTGCTGCGCGGCGACCTCGGCCAGTCCTACCAGCTGCACCAGTCCGTCAAGAGCCTGATCTTCGGCCAGCTCGGCTCGACGGTCGAACTGGCGGTGGCCGGCTTCCTGCTGGCGCTGGCGGTGGCGACGGTGCTCGCCGTGACCACCGCGGGCCGCCGGCCGCTGCTGCGCGACCTGGCCTCCACCGTGGAGCTCGTGCTCGCCTCGCTGCCCGGATTCTGGATCGGGGTGCTGCTGCTGACCTTCTTCTCGTTCCGCTGGCAGCTGTTCCCCGCGGTCGGCGGCAGCGGGATCGACGGGCTGGTGCTGCCCGCGGTGACGCTGGCGCTGACGCTGCTCGGCGTGTTCGCCCAGGTGATGCGGGAGGGCATGGAACGGGCGCTGAGCGAGCCGTTCGTGCTCAGCTCCCGGGCCCGCGGCGCGAGCGAGACCACCGTACGGCTGCGGCACGCGCTGCGGCACGCGCTGGTGCCGATGGTCACCCTGTCCGGCTGGTCGGTCGGCGCGCTGCTGAGCGGCGCGGTCATCATCGAGACGATCTTCAGCAGGCCCGGGCTCGGCCGGGTGCTGGTCTCGGCGGTCAACAGCCGGGACCTGCCGGTGATCAGCGGCGTGGTGGTGGTCTCCGCGATCGCCTTCAGCGCGGTCAACATCCTCACCGACGTGCTCTACCGCGTGGTCGACCCACGCCTGAAGGAGGCGCAGGCATGACGCGACGAGTGCTGGCGGCAGAACTGGTGCTGCCCGGCGGCGGCCAGGAGGCTGTGCCGGACGGCGCGGTGCTGGTCGACGGCGACACGATCGCCGACGTCGGCCCCAGGGCCGCGGTGATCGGGGACGCCCCGGACGGCACCCCCGTGGTGGAGCTGGGGGCGGCCACGATCCTGCCGGGTCTGATCGACTGCCACGTGCACCTGGTCTTCGACGCGAGCGAGGACCCGCTGACGCCGTTCCTGGCGGCGGACGACGCCGCCCTGCTGCCGGCGATGGCCGGCCGCGCCGCGCGACTGCTGGACGCCGGGGTGACCACCGCCCGCGACCTGGGCGACCGCAACGGCCTGGTGCGCAAGGTGCGGGACGCGATCACCGCGGGCGACATCCCCGGGCCGCGGCTGCTGACCGCGGGCACCCCGGTGACCGTCACCGGCGGCCACTGCTGGTTCCTCGGCGGCGAGGCGGACGGCGAGGACGCGGTACGTGCCGCGGTGCGCCGCAACCTGCGCGATGGCGCCGATCTGACCAAGCTCATGGTGACCGGCGGCACCATGACAACCAGCGGGCCGCGCCCGCACCAGGTGCAGTTCACCGCCGCCGAACTCGCCGCCGCGGTCGAGGAGTCGGCGCGCTTCGGCCGCCCGGTGGCCGCCCACGTGCACGGCACCGACGGCATCGAGGCCGCGCTGGTGGCCGGGGCCGACACGCTGGAGCACTGCACCTTCGCCTCGGCGGTGCCGCGCCGGCCGGCCTTCGACCACGAGCTGATCGACCGGATGGCGGCCGACGGGGTCTTCGTCTGCCCGACGTTCAGCAGCACGCTGGACACGGTCGTACGGGACCGCGGCGCCGACGTCGTCAAGCCCTACCTGGACCTGGTGCGGCGGGAGTACGAGGCCGGGGTGCGGCTGGTGGCAGGCACCGACGCCGGCGTCCACCTGGCGACCTTCGAGGGCTACGCGGAGGGCCTGCTGTGGTACGAGCGGGCCGGGCTGCCGGTGGAGGCGGTGCTGACGATGGCCACCTCCGAGGCGGCCGCGGCGCTGGGCCTCTCCGACCGCACCGGCCGGATCGCGCCGGGCCTGGCCGCGGACCTGCTGGTGGTGCCGGGCGACCTGCGGCAGGACCTGCGGGCGCTGCGCGACCCGTTGCTGGTGCTGGCCGGCGGCCGCACCCACGTGCCGCCCGCCGCGGCCGAGCGGGCGGTGCTCGCCGCCGCGGCCGCGGGCAGGGTCTCGGAGGGGGCCGTCCGATGAGCGCACTGGACGCGGTCGGCGGGGGCACCGCCGGCGGTGGGCGGGGCGCGCTCGGCCCCGGCTCGGCGCTTTCCCGGGCGCGGGCGGTACGCCTGCCGGCCTGGAGCGTGCTGGTCGCCGGCCTGGTGACGGCCCTGGTGCTGGTCGCTGCCCTCTTTCCCGGCCTGCTGACCTCCACCGACCCCAACGCCGCCGATCCGGTCACGGCCCTGGCCGCACCCGGCGGCGGGCATCTGCTGGGCACCGACCAGCTGGGCCGGGACGTGCTGGCCCGGATCATCTACGGCGCCCGGCCCTCCCTCTTCATCGGCGTCGGCGCCACCGCGCTGGCCGTCGCGGCCGGTTCGGTCCTCGGCATCCTCGCCGCGACCGGCGGCCGGGTGCTGGACGAGGCGATCATGCGGCTCACCGACGTCTTCCTGGCCTTCCCCGGGCTGCTCCTCGCCCTGGTCGTCGCGGCCGTGCTCGGCCCCGGCACCGGCGACGCCACGCTCGCGATCGGCTGCTCGCTCACGCCCGGTTTCGTACGGCTCGCCCGCGGCCAGGCCCTGGTGGTCAAGAACGCGGACTACGTACGCGGCGCGGTGGCCTACGGGCGCGGGCGGCTGAGCAACGGCGTGCGGCACCTGCTGCCGAACACCCTGCCGCCGCTGCTGGTGCTGGCGACGATCAATATCGGCACGGCGGTGATCGCCGGGTCGTCGCTGAGCTTCCTCGGCCTCGGGCCGAAGGCGCCCACCGCCGAGTGGGGCGAGATGCTGTCGGACGGGCGGGACTTCCTGGCCACCGCATGGGCGATGGCCGTCTTCCCCGGGGTGGCGATCACCGTGACGGTGGTCGCCGTGAACGTCCTCGGCCGCGACCTTCGGCGGCGCTTCGAAGGCCGGGAGGCGTGATGGCGAAGGACCCGGGCGGCCCGCGCGAGCCGGGCGCGTCCCCGGCCGGCTACGGGACCGGGGCGTCCGCACCGTCCGCGGCGCCGGCGGCCGGGGTGGATCCGGCCCGGCCGCTGGTGGCCGTGGAGGACCTGCGCGTGACGTTCCGCGGCGCCGGCGGCAGGGTCGTGGACGCCGTCCGCGGGGTGGACCTGGCCATCGCGCCCGGGGAGTGCCTGGCGGTGGTCGGTGAGTCCGGCTCCGGCAAGAGCGTGACCGCGCGGGCGCTGGTCGGCCTGGCCGGCGCGGGCGCCACCGTGCACGCGGAGCGGCTGGAGGCGGGCGGCCGCGACCTGCGCGGGCTGAACGACCGCCAGTGGCGGGAGATCCGCGGCCGCCGGATCGGGCTGATGCTGCAGGACGCGCTGTCCTCCCTCGACCCGGTCCGCACCGTCGCCGCGGAGATCGCGGAGGCGCTGCGGGTGCACCGCACCGTGCCCAGGGCGGAGGTACGCGGCCGGGTGGTGGACCTGCTAGCGCAGTCGCGGGTGCCAGAGCCCGAACTGCGGGCCAGGCAGTATCCGCACGAGCTGTCCGGCGGGCTGCGGCAGCGCGCGCTGATCGCCTCCGCCATGGCGGCCGACCCCGAGGTGCTGATCGCCGACGAGCCCACGACGGCGCTGGACGTCGCGGTGCAGGCGCAGATCCTCGACCTGCTCGCGGCGAAGAAGGCCGAGGGCACCGCGGTGCTGCTGATCAGCCACGACCTGGCGGTGGTGGCGCGGCTCGCCGACCGTATCGCGGTGATGTACCGCGGGGTGTTCGTCGAGACCGGCACCGCGGAAGAGGTGCTGCGCTCGCCGTCCCACCCCTACACCCGGCAGCTGCTGGCGGCCGTGCCGGCCGCGCACGCCAAGGGCACCCGGCTGTCGCCGTGGCCCACTGGCCAGGCCGCGGCGGCCGGCCACCGGGACGGCACCGGCTGCTCCTTCGCCGACCGCTGCCCGCTGGCCGTGGACCGCTGCCGTGCGGAGGAACCTCCCGCGCTCAGAGCGGGCAGCGCGGGTGAGCCGGCCGGCGCGGACGGGGTCGAGGACGGCCGCCCTGCCGGAGCCGGACACCGGGCGCGCTGCTGGCGGCTGGACGTGCCGTGGCCCGCGGTGCCGGCCGCCTCCCGCGATCAGACGCGCCGTGCACGGGCGGGCGAGGGGGCCGTCCTCGAAGTGGACGGCATCAACAAGGGTTTCGCCGGCCCCGACGGCGTCCACCGGCTGGCCGTCGACGGCGTGTCGTTCACGCTGGACGCCGGGGAGACCCTGGGCGTGCTGGGCGAGTCCGGCTCGGGCAAGAGCACCACCGCCGCCGTCGTCCTCGGCCTGCTGGAGCCCGACGCGGGATCGGTGCGGGTGCTCGGCCGGCCCTGGTCGGGGCGGCCGGAGTCCGAGCGGCGGGCGGTGCGCAGCCGGGTCCAGCTCATCCACCAGGATCCGCTCGGCTCGTTCGACCCCCGCTTCACGGTGGAGCGGGTGATCAGCGAGGCGCTGGGGGTTCCCGGGCGGCGTACGGTACGCCGGGAGCGCGCCCGGATCGCCGAACTGCTCAGGCTGGTGGGCCTGGACCCGTCGGTGGCCGGCCGCCGCCCGCGCCAGCTGTCCGGCGGCCAGCGCCAGCGGGTGGCCATCGCCCGGGCCATCGCGCCGGAACCCGACCTCGTCGTCTGCGACGAGCCGGTGTCCGCGCTGGACGCCTCGGTCCAGGCGCAGATCCTCGACCTGCTCGCCGATCTGCAGGACCGGCTCGGCATGGCACTGCTGTTCATCTCGCACGACCTCGGCGTCATCCACCACACCAGCGACCGGGTACTGGTGATGCGTCAGGGGAAGGTGGTGGAGAGCGGGCCAGTGGAGGAGGTCTTCCGCGCTCCCGCCCACCCCTACACTCAAGAACTGCTCGCCGCCCTCCCGAGGGTGGACGATCCCGCGGCCGTACCGGACGAGGAGGTCCGGACCGTATCGACGGCCAAGGCGGCCAGGTCGGCGTGCTCCGTGCAGGACGCGACGGCGGCCGGCCCGACCTCCCCACCCCCTCCTACCGCACGGACCGCCCGCAAGGGGGCACCGCTGCGCTGATGCCGGCGCCCCCGGCCGTCCGAAGGCCCGCACGTCCGTCCGGAGACCGACGAGGACCCCACCATGGCTCTCAACCCGTCCGCCCCGACCGCCCGTTCCGCGGCCGCCGCCGATGCCGCGGCCGGCACCGGCACCGACATCACCGACTGGGTGCGGGTGCACCGCCCGCGCCCGGACGCCGCCGTACGCCTGGTGTGCTTTCCGCACGCCGGGGGTGCGGCGTCCGCGTTCTTCCCGTGGGCGGTGGCGCTCGACGACGTCGAGGTGCTCGCCGTCCAGTACCCCGGGCGCCAGGACCGGCGGGCCGAACCGCTGGTACGGGACCTGGCGCGGCTGGCCGCGCTGGCCGCGCCCGTGCTGTCCGCCGCCCTGGACGACGGCCGCCCGTACGCGTTCTTCGGCCACAGCATGGGCGCGGCGCTCGCCTTCGAGGTGGCCAGGCTGCTCGAAGCACGGGGCGGGGGGCCGTCGTTGCTCGCCGTCTCCGGCCGCCGGGCCCCGTCGCTGCCGGCCACCATCGGCCCGGTCGTGCTCGGCCTCGACGACCCGGGCCTGACCGCCCACCTGGGCGATCTCAGCGGCACCGACCCGCGGCTGCTGGCCGACCCGGAGATCCGGCAGATGATCCTGCCGGTGATCCGGGCCGACCTGCACGCGGCCGAGACCCATCTGCTCCCCGCGGGCACCGCGGTCGCCGCACCGATCCTGGCCCTGACCGGGGACGACGACCCCTGGGCGACGGTCACCGCGGCCCGCGCCTGGGCCGCGCACACCACCGGGGGCTTCGAGTTCCGGGTGCTGCCTGGCGGCCACTTCTACCTGGTGGACAACCAGCGGGAGGTGCTCTCCCTGCTCACCGAGCGGACGACCGCGGCCGCCGCCGGTACGCGCGCGCCCTGACCCGGGAGCCGTGCCCTCCCGCACGGCGGCGGCGGATTCCCGGCGCCACCGTGCGGGAGCGCGGCACGCCGGGATCTACTGGACCCTGCCGGGGGCCCTGAGCTCCGGTGCCTGGCGCAGGATCTCCATCTCCAGGTGCTGCAGCGCGGGGCTGGGCGAGATGCCCAGGTCCTCCACCATCCGGTTCTGGTGGGCCCGCAGCACGGACAGCGCGTTGGCCTGCCGGCCCGCCCGGTACAGCGCGAGGCTCAGCAGTTCGCAGCCGTACTCGCGCAGCGGGTGCGCCTGGGTGAAGGCGGCCAGTTCGGGCACCGCCAGCTCGTGGTCGCCCACCGCGATCAGGGTCGCGCAGCGGCCCTCGATCATCGACAGGCGCAGCTCCTCCAGGCGTACCGCCGCCGGTGTGACGTGCCGGGCGCCGGCCACCTCCGCGTACGCCTCGCCGCGCCACAGCGCGAGGCCCGCCTCGAACGCGTGCAGCGCCCGCTGCGGGTCCCCCCGGTCCAGCGCACGCCATCCGGCGGTGGCGCTCTCCGCGAAACGGTGGGCGTCGACCTCGACGGCCTCGCCGTCCAGCAGATAGCTGCGCCCGCGGGTGCACAGCACCGCCGCCGGGCTGCGCGGCGCCCGGTGCGGTTCGAGCACCCGCCGCAGGTTGGCGATGTAGGCGTGCAGCGAGGGGATCGCCGACTGCGGTGGCCGGCCGTCCCACAGCGCCTCGACCAGCATGTCGACCGATACCGGCTGGCCCACCTGGCTCACCAGCAGGGCCAGCGCCGCACGCTGCTTGGGTGCCCCCAGGTCCACCCGGCGGCCGTCCGCGATCGCCTCGATCGGGCCGAGGACCCGGAACTCGACCCTGGCGGCGGCCGGTTGCGGCCCGCGGGCGGGTCCGTGCCCGGCACCCGGTGCGGGACGGCGCAACGGGTCGGCGGTGTCCTCGGGGTGTCCGGCGGCCCCGGTGACCTGCTCCTCACGGTGCCGCGGGGTGAGGAGGGCCTTGCTGACGTACTGCTTGAGCGCCTCGTTCGCGCGTCTCAACTCCGACACCTCGGCCTCGAGTTCGGCGATGCGCTGCTCGCGGCCCGCGGCCCCCTCGATCCCGGCCGGCCGCTGCTCGGCAACGGGCCGCGGTCCGCTCCCGTCGACGGCCACCGGGACGGCGGTCAAGGTGCCGCGGCGGATCTCTCTGTCCAACGTCTTCGCACGCATGGAATCTGCCCCCGAAAATCTGTGTCCGGACATGCCCCGGACTGCGCCTGCGATCGCCTCTGCCACGAGGCCGGTTCCGAAGTGCACCCCCTTTCGTCCCGGTTGCCGGCTGATCGGACCGAACGGCCCGCTCCCGGCCCCTGCGCCGCGAGCCCCGCGCGCCCCGCGCGCCCCGCTCACGGGCCCGGCACCGCCGTGCGCGGCAGCGCCGGGAACCCGTGGCGGGGGCTGCTCACCGGCCGGTGAGCGTGGGCACGGATTCGAGGTCGTCCACCGACGGCAGGGTGTCGTCCTGACGCCGGAAGAGCTTGCTCGGCCACCACATCCAGCGGCCCACGTCCAGGGTGAGCGCGGTGACCAGCACCGAGCGGACCACGATCGTGTCGAGCAGCACCCCGAAGGCCACCGTGAAGCCCAGCTCCGCCGCGAAGACCAGCGGCAGCGAGGCCATCGCGCCGAAGGTGCCGGCCAGCACGACGCCCGCCGAGGTGATCACTCCGCCGGTGGAGGTCAGCCCGGTCAGCGCCGCGCGCCTGGTGCCCTCCACCAGCACGCCTTCGCGGATCCGGGTGACCAGGAAGATGTTGTAGTCGATGCCCAGCGCGACCAGGAACACGAAGGCGAGCAGCGGGAACGACGCGTCGGCCCCGGCGAAGCCGAAGACGTGCTCGAACATCAGGCTGCTCACCCCGAGGGCCGCGCCGAACGACAGCAGTACCGTCGCCATCAGCAGCAGCGGTGCGACCACCGCGCGCAGCAGCGCCGCCAGGATGAGCAGCACCACGACCAGGACGAGCGGGATGATCACCTTGTTGTCGCGGGCCGCGGCGTCCTCGGTGTCCACCATGATCGCGGTGCTGCCGCCGACCTGCGCGTCCGCGCCCTCGATCCGGTGGACCGCGGTCCGCGCCCGGTCGACGGTCCGCATCGCCGCCTCGCTGCTCGGCTCGTCGGTCAACTGCGCGAGCAGCACCGCCTCGCCGCCCTTGACCACGGGGTCCGCGACGTGGGCGACCCCGGACATCCCGTCCAGCGCCGCCTTGACCTGGGATGCCGTGGCGGCCTTGGCCGCGACGTACATGGGGTCGCCGGCGCCGGCGGGGAAGTGCTCGGCGCGCAGTTCCTCGCCGACCGCCATCTGCGGCTTGTCGGTGAACTGGTCCTTGTTCGCCAGGCCCGAGGCGTCGAGCCCGAGCGTGCCGATCGCCAGTGCGGCGAGCACCAGGACGGTGCCCGCCCACACCACGCGCGGGCGGCGGGAGATGGTGCTGCCGACCCGGCTCCAGACGCTCTCCTTGCGCTGCGCGGCCGGGGCTCCGTAAGCGGGCTTGACCGGCCAGAAGATCCACCGGCCGCAGACCACGAGCAGGGCCGGCATCAGGGTGACCATGGTGAGCAGGCCGACCAGGACGCCGATGGCGCAGGCCGGGCCCATGCCCTTGGTGGAGTTCAGGACGGCGAGCATCAGCAGCATCAGGCTGACCGCGACGGTCGCGGCGCTGGCCACGATGGCCGGGCCCGAGCGGTACAGCGCCTCCGCCATCGCCTCGTGCCGGTCCTCGTGGCGCAGCAGTTCCTCCCGGTAGCGGGAGATCAGCAGCAGCGCGTAGTCGGTGGCGGCGCCGAAGATCAGCACGGTCAGGATGAAGCTGGTCTGCTTGTTGATGACCAGCCCCGCGTGCTGGGCCAGCAGGTAGATCAGCGCCTCGGCGCCCATCAGGGCCACGCCGACGGTGATCAGGGGCAGCAGCGGCAGCAGCGGGCTGCGGTAGGTGAGCAGCAGGATCACCACCACGACCACTGCGGTGATCGTGGTCAGCGCGCCGCCGCCGCCGAACGCCTTGATCGAGTCGGCGCCGTAGCCGGCCGGTCCCGCGACGTGGAAGCCGAGGCCGTCGGCTCCCTTCTTGCCGACGTCGGTCATCTTGTCGACGACCTTGCCGAGCCCCTCCCATCCGGACTTGTCCTTGTGGACCTGCACGATGGTCTGGATGGCCTTGCCGTCCTGGGACGCGACCGGGTCCTGCTGCGGGCCGACGACGTTGTCGATGCCCTGGAACGCCTTGGCGTCCGCCTGCGCCTTGGCCAGGTCGGCGGGGGTGACCCCGGCGGCCCGGTCGTAGATGACGATGGCGGGCACGGTGTCGGCGGGCATCAGCTTCTCGGCGCGCTCGACGACCGCGGTGGACTCCGAATTCCCCGGCAGCCAAGCCGAGTTGTCGTTCTGCTCCGCGCCGGAGAGCTTCCCGGCCAGCATCACCGCCGGCACCAGCAGGACCGCCCAGAGCGCGAGGACGACCCACTTGCCCACTTTTCCGCTGGGCAGGGCTGCCAGTTTTCGCATCATGCGGGTGACTCCGTGTTCTGTGGGGGCGAAAGGGTTTTCTCAGGGGCGTCCGGGGGACCTGACCGCATGTCAGGCGCCGCGGACGGGCTCGGGATGACCGTCACCCCACGCCGTGGAGCACGCTCTGCGGGTCGGCGAGCCGGGCGCGGACGTGCCCGAGGCCGAGCAGCACCGGGATGTCGGTGAGCAGCGGGAAGTGGTAGGCGAAGGGGCGGGGGCCGACCATGTCGGGCACGCCGCCGTAGCTGCCGTCGGCCTTCTGCTGGGCGAGCAGCCAGGTCAGCGCGTGGCCGAGGGGCCGCGGGTCGTCGGCGTAGCAGAGCGCGATCAGGCCGTAGGCGGTGCTGATGTCGTCGCTGGGGTCGCCGGGCTGCATGCCCCAGCCGCCGTCGGCGTTCTGCGTCTCGCGCACGGTCTGCTCGATCCGCTCGGCCATCAGGGCGGCGCGCGGGTTGTCAGGGCCCGCCGTGCAGGCCGCGAGGCGTACCCGGAACAGGCTGTGCAGGCGGCTGCGGCTCCAGCCCGGCTCGAAGTTCCCGTCGGCGAACTGGTTGTCGGCGAGGAAGGCCATCGCCCTGTCGCGTGCCGGTGCGGTGGCACGGTGCGGGGCCAGCGCGCAGATCGCGGCGGCGGTCATGCACGGCTCGGAGGAGGCGCCCGCCACATAGGTCGGGAAGCCGCCGTCCGCGCCCTGTACGGCCAGCAGCGCGTCGATGCCGCGCCGCACGGCCCCGGCATGCGTGACCGGGTCGACCGCCTGCAGGAACTCCAGGGCGCAGGCGGTGTCGTCGACGTCGTTCTGCGCGACGATCGTCGACATCGACCAGCCGCCGGTCAGCGGCGCGCCGCGGGAGAGCGACCGCAGCGGGGCACCGCCCTGGTGGGCGGCGAGCATCGCCGCCATGCGGCGCAGCAGCACCGGGTCTGCGCCTGCCGCGTGCAGTGCCAGACCGCCGGTGGACGTGCACCAGTTGTGCATCTCCAGCACGAACGGGAATCCGCCGTCGGGGCGCTGGTGGCGCAGCAGCGTGTCGAGGCCGCGCCGCGCGGTCTCCTGCTGGCCGGGCAGCCCGGCGAGGGCGTGCAGCGCCAGCAGGTGCATCAGCGCGTAGCCCTCCCACACCGTGGTGGCGGGGTCGGTGGCCAGCAGGACGCCCAGGGCTGCCTCGGTGGCGCGGTTCCGTACGCCCATGGCGCCGGCCAGGATCAGGGTGATGGACGCCTGCTGCACGGCGGCCCACGAGTGCAGCGGGTCCGTGGGGGCCTGCCCGCCGCCCGGGAGTTCCGCGTCGGCCGGCAGCGGGCAGCCGAGCACCGAGAGGACCGCGTAGACCATCAGCCTGCGGCGGACCGAGATGAAGCCCGGCGCGGCGGCCAGCACGCCCGCCGCCAGGGTGTCGACCAGCACGCTGTCGGCGCCGGGCTCCCGGCCCACGGCCCGCCCGATGGCGAGGGAGGCGAGCACCCGGTCGAGCTTGTCCGGGGACTCCTGGTGGCCGCGCAGATAGGCGAGCAGCCGGTCCCTGGCCGGCGACTGCACGCCGGTGCGGGCCATCAGCGACAGCGCGAGCGCGGACTCCAGCACTCTGCTCTCGCAGTGCCCGCGCAGCGCGCCGTCCGGATCGGCTCTGCCGCTGATGTACGCGATCAGCCGGGACGTGGCAAAGCGCACCAGGTCCGGGGAGATCTCGTCGGGCAACTGCAGCGGGGCCGGGCCCGCAGGGGTCGCAATCTTCATGGAGTGCTCCTGTCTGGGCCGGACCGAACCGGCCGGAATGGCCTGATGGTGCGAGGAAGGGCCCGGCCCCGCCGGGGGAACCCCGTGCGGGGCCGGGCGCCGGTCAGCGGACGCTCTGCGCGAACCGGAAGAACCGGTACGGGTCGTACTTCTCCTTGACCTGGGCCAGCCGTGCGTAGTTCTCGGCGTAGTAGGAGCGCCGCCAGTCCGGCAGGCGCGGGTCGATGAAGTTCTGGTAGGTCTCGCCGTTGGAGTACGGGTCGATCACCGCGAAGCCGCCGTCGACGTACTCGTAGGCGGCGGCCTCGGCCTCCGCGGAGATCGGCGCGACGGGGTCGGAGGTGAGGTAGCTGACCGAGAAGAGGCTGTCGCGGTGGACGTAGGCGGTGGCGTCGCGGGCCGGGGTGTTGGCCTGGCCGCCGAGGGAGGAGATCTGCAGCTGGCGCATCTGCCCCGGGTAGCGGTGCGCGTCGAAGGCCTCCAGGGCCTTGGCCCACCCGTCGCGCGGCATCGACTGCTCGAACAGGCGGCTGCGCCAGGCGCCGAACGCCGGGCGCTGGATCTGCCCGGAGGGGGAGGTGTCGACGCGGTGGCACTGCTGCACCGACAGCTCTGAGCACTGGTACAGCTGCATCAGCACCGACCGGTAGGGGGCGGTGAACTTCTGCTGGAAGACCGGGGGACGGCCGACCAGCGAGGTCAGCCGGGCGATCTCGGTGTCGAAGCCGGGGCCGGTGTCGACCGAGGCGAGGAAGACCGAGGCGGTCGGCACGGTGCCGGGCCCGGCGTCGGTGAGCGTGACGTTGACGCCGCTGCCGATGGTCCACGGCGCGTCGGGCAGCCACCGGGCCCAGCCGTCGAGCATGTCCAGGCACTGGTCGAAGGTCCAGACGAGGTTGATCGCGGCCACGTCGGTCAGCGGCGAGGGGGTGACGTCGTAGGAGGTCACGATGCCGAAGTTGCCGCCGCCTCCGCCGCGCAGGGCCCAGAACAGGTCCTTGTGGCTGGTCGGCGAGGCGGTGACGGTCCGCCCGTCGGCGAGCACCACCTGCGCCGAGGTCACCTTGTCGGAGGCGATGCCGACGCTGCGGGTGAACAGGCCCATGCCGCCGCCCTGCAGGAACCCGCCGGCCGCGACGGTGGGGCAGTAGCCGCCGGAGATGCCGAGGCCGGCCGGCGCGAGGGTGTCCATGATGTCGACGAGCTGGGCGCCGGGCCCGATCCGGGTCGAACCGTTGCCGAGCACCACGGAGTTGAGTCCGGAGACGTCGACGATCAGGCCCTTGGTGGTGGAGTAGCCGCCCGCGCTGTGGCCGCCGCTGCGCGCGGCGACCGGGATGCCGTGGGACTCGGCGAAGCGGATACAGGTGGCGACGTCCGCGGTGGAGGCGCAGTAGGCGACCGCCTTCGGGCTGGTGGCGTCGAACTGCACCTGGTAGAGCTGCTTGGCCGTCTGGTAGCCCGCGTCGGACGGGAGCACCAGGCGTCCCTGGAGCCGGTCGGCGAGCCTGCCCCACTGGGTTCGGGATGCGTTGGCCTTGGCCTGGGTGGCGCCGGCCAGTGCGGTCGTCGCCACTGCGACACCACCGGCGCCGGCGAGGAAGGACCTTCTGTTGATCATGCTGTTACTTCCGTGTTCGTCAGGGCGTTCACAGGCGAATGCACCGGGGCGGGTGTCTTGTCGGGTGCGGCGGCCGGCGCGGCCGCCTCGACGCGCGGAGCGGTGCCGGCGGTCACGGGACCCGGTGGCCGAGGACGAGCGAGAGCGCGTCGGTCAGGGCGCCCGCCGGGTCCGTCTCGGCGCCGCCGGCGCGCCAGGCCACGTGCTGGTCGGGCCGGACCAGCACGGCGCCGGCCCCGCCGGTCTCGCACAGGTGCTGCCAGGCGCCGTCCGCGTCGGCGTACTCGGCTCCCTCGCCGATCCGGACCGCGGTGACCGGCACGGAGAGCTTCTCCGCCGCCTGCGCGGCTGCCTCGGCCCATGCGTCCCCCTCCGCCCCGGTGATCAGGACGAAGCCGGTGCCGGAGCCGACCAGGTCGTGGGTGGACACGCGCCGGCCGTCCTGCTCGATCCACGCGTGCGGCAGCAGGTGTCCCGGGCGGGTGGTGGGCCGGTACACGTCGCCCAGTGGGGAGCGGGCCGGCGGGCGGCTGCCGTCGGGGACGACCGCGCCCTGCTCGTAGGCGAATCCGGTCTCCACGCCGATCGCCTGGCACTCGCCGCGGTGGGTGGCGAAGATCTCCGCCGCCCGGGCGCGCTGGGCGACACCCATCGGGGTCGGCGCGAAGTAGCCGAAGAACATCTGCGGGCGGCGCTCGGGCGGCACGTGCGGGCCGAGGCCGATGGCGGCGTCGATGACGACCTGGTGGTGCGCCGCGGCGGACATCGCCCAGCCCAGGTTGTACTGGCCGACGGGCCGGCGCTCGGCCTCGTAGGCGTCCAGCAGGCTGTCGCCGGCCTTGCCGGAGAGCACGGCGGCGAGCTTCCAGGCGAGGTTGTGGACGTCCTGGATGCCGGTGTTCAGGCCGAGGCCGACGGCGGGCGGCTGGCGGTGGGCGGCGTCGCCGACCAGGAACACCCGGCCGTGCCGGTAGCGCTCGGCGATCACCGCCTCCACCGTCCAGCTGGTCACCTCGTGCAGCGTCAGCTCCAGTTCGGGCAGACCGAGCACCTCGCGGATGCGGGCGGTGACCGCCTGCTCGTCGGTGCGGTCGATGCCGAACAGCGGCAGGTGCAGGCCCCACTCCTCGCAGTGCTTGCCCCAGGTCGGTCCCATCTCGATGAGGGCGCTTGACAGGTCGGCGCGCTGCGGGTTGAGGAACCAGGTGATGATCGAGCCCTCGGTCCACCACGGCGACAGATCGGCGGAGAAGTACGCCGTGGTGGCGTCGAAGAGGGCGGGCAGGCCCTCCATCCGCACGCCGAGGGCGGGTCCGACCGTGCGGCCGCCGTCCGCCGCGATCACGTAACGGGCCGTCACCGTGGTGGTCTCGCCGGTCTCGACGGAGCGGATCTCGGCGGTGACGGACTCGCCGCCCTCGTCCTCGGCCAGCGAGACCAGTTCGTGGCCGAACAGCACCCGCCCCGGGTTGCGCTGCTCGGCGTGCCGGCGCAGCACCGGCTCCAGGCGCAGCTGCGGGAGCTTGGCCGGGAGCACCGGGCCGGCCGCCTCGTAGGCCTCGCGGAGCGCGCCGCCGCCGAAGCCGTCCATCTCGTGGATGACCCGCCCGTCAAGCGGGCCCTGCCCGGTGAGCGTGGTCTGCCACCGGACCTTGCCGAACTGCTCGGTGTCGGCGCTCAGTTCGGTCACGTCGTCCACCAGGCCGTGCTGGCGGAAGATCTCCATGGTGCGCTGGTTGATGTAGTGCGCCTTCGGCAGGCGCGAGGTGTCCGCGCGGCGCTCCACGAGCAGGTGCTCGACGCCGTGGTCGGACAGGATGACGGACGCGGACAGGCCGGAGCCGCCGCCGCCCACGATCAGTACCGGAACCTCTACGGTGCCCAAGGTTTCGTCCTTCCGGAGATAGTGCCCGGGCGGCAGGAAGCATCCAACTTCCGCCGGGGCATGGAGAGTTCGAGAAAGCAACAGCCGTCACAGGGACGACGGGGGAAAAGGGGGGGCTACACCGGGTCCGCGAGGGATCCCTCGGGCAGCTGCATGATGTCCGGCACGCCGGCACCCCACCGGTAGTAGGACTGGAGCTTGTAGTAGGCACCGTCGGGCTGGGAGGCGACGGCGTAGACGAACTTCGTGTCCGGGTCGGAGCGCAGCACGTGCCGCACGAACAGCTCGATGCGGTCGTCGAGTTCGACGTCGAGACCGGACGGGTCCGTCGTCGCCACGGCGAAGGAGATCCGCTCGATCACCGGCGAGTCCCAGCTGAGGGTCACGTAGACGCCGAAGGCCTGGCGGCCGAGGCTGAGCACCTGCTCGGTGGGTTCGGCCTGGTCGATCTCGCGGAGCATCGCCCGCACCGACTCGGGGGCGATGCCGCCGGCGGGCGGTTCGCCGAAGTAGATGTTGACGCTGCGGTTGCGGTAGTCGATGCCGAGCAGGCCCACGGTGTCGCCCAGGCCGTGCCGGGCGATGAACTCCAGGCTGTTTCCCAGGCTGGGCGGCATCGACGGGAGGCCGGCCAGCGCGGCGACCTGCTGGAGCCCGGTCCTTGGCAGCACCACCCAGATCTTCTTGAACCCTCCGACGACGCCGAAGTCGATGCCGTATCCGTCGACGGGGCAGTTGTCCCGGATGTCCGCGAGCAGCCGGGAGACGGGGTGGTCCGTCTGGTCCAGCAGCCCTTTGTCCACCGCGAGTTCGTAGGGGTCGACGTCCTGCGGCACGGTGAACCGGCAGTCGAGCTCGCCGGAGCGGCGCGCACCGGTCGACACCCGGAACGCCACGATCCCCTGGGCGAGATCCCCCCCGTACAGGTCGAGGATCCGCAGCACCTCGTCACGTCTGTAGTCCACCTCCAGCAGTCCGGCCGCTTCCTCGATGGCCGAGTGGAGGGCCTGCACCGCGTCTTCCTGACTGATCAGGGCCGCCTCACTCATGGCGGTCACCTTCCGTACGCTTCATGGCGGCCAGCCTCGGCCACCGATCTTGAACAGACCTGTGACGTGACTTGTCGCCGGCTTGGCGTGATCATCGGGGCAGTTCCCTTCTGGGCAGTTCGCCCGCGTGCAGCAGGACCAGGGGGTGGAAGCGGTAGCGCTCCTCGCCGAGTGCGGTGCCGCCGGGCTCGGAGGAGAGCAGGCACGCGTCGACCAGCTCCTCCAGGGCGCGCTCCGCCTCGGCCAGGCCGATCACGTCGCCGGCCAGCCGGGCGGTGAACGGACCGGGGCCCACCGCCGCGAGCCAGGGCAGGACGGCCGCGGTGGCCGGACTGAGCCGGGACAGCGCGCGGTTGAGGGTGCGGGTCAGTTCCAGCTCGCCGTAGGACAGCGCGGCGAGCCGGGAGCGCGGGTCGGCCAGCTGGGCGACCAGCCGGGCGACCGGCCAGTGCGGGCGGGCGGCGAGCCGGGCGCCGGCGATCCGCACCGCCAGCGGCAGCCCCGCGCAGTAGCGCACCAGGTCACGGGCCGCGGGGAGTTCGGCGTGGATGCGTTCGGCGCCGACGGTCTCGGCGAGCAGCGCCACCGCGTCCTCGTCGCCGAGCGGTTCCAGCGGGACGGTGCACACGGCGGGCACCGTCACCAGGCGGGTCCTGCTGGTGACGAGCAGCGCGGTGTCCGGGCTGGCGGGCAGCAGCGGGGTCAGCTGCGCGTCGCTCGACGCGTCGTCCAGCACGATGAGCAGCTGGAAGTTGGCGGTCCTGGCGCGGTAGCGGCGCACCAGGTCGTTCAGGTCGGACCGGGACGCCTGCCCGGCGTCCCCCGGGTCGCCCAGCGCGGAGAGGATCTCGGTGAGTACGGCCGCGGGCCGGCGGGCGGCCCCGTCGGCGTCCTGGAGGTCGGCGTGCACCACCCCGTCAGGGAACGCCCGGGCGCAGCTGTGCGCCACCTCGGCGGCCAGCGCCGTCTTGCCGCTGCCGGGCATCCCCGTGACCAGCGCGGCCCGCAGCCGTGAGCCCGGGCCGGAGGGGCGGCGCAGCAGCAGCGACCTGAGCCGGGACGCCTCGGCCGTACGCCCGGTGACCGCGGCCGCCCGCACCGGCAGCAGCACGAGCGGCCTGCGCTGCGCGCCGGCGCCCTCGCCGCGCAGCATCCGCAGGTAGGCCCGGCTGAGCTGCTCCCCCGGCACCACGCCGAGCTGCTCGTCCAGGATGCGGCGGCCCTCGCCGTACACCTGGACCGCCTCCGCCTGCCGGTCGGAGCGGTGCAGCGCGGTGATGAGGTGGGCGCGCAGATTCTCTTCCATGGGGAAGCGGGCGACCAGGGAGAGGAGTTCGGGGACCAGGGAGCGGTGCCTGCCGAGTGCCAGGTCCGCCTGGATCCGGCGTTCCAGCGCCTCTGCGCGCAGGAATTCCAGCCGCGGCCGCTCGAACTGCAGCAGGTGCTCTGTGACGTTGTCCAGTGCATGGCCGCTCCAGCAGCCGAGCGCCCGGCCGAGCAGCCGGCCGGCCTCCTCGTGGCGGTGCTCCTTCAGGGCCTGGCGGCCCTGCCGGTCGAGCTGTTCGAAGGAGAACAGATCGACGTCGGCGCCTTTCACGTCCAGGACATATCCAGGACCTTTCCTGGAAATCCGGACGGCGTCGCCGAGGACTTTCCTGAGCCGCGAGACATAGGTGTAGATCTGCGAGTTCGAGGTGGGCGGCGGGGCGTCGCCCCACAGCGCGGCGCTCAGCCGGCCGTCGGCGACCAGGGCGCCTCGCGCCAGCAGGAGCACGGCGAGGACGGTGTGGATCTTCGTTCCCGGCAGCGGGACCGCCGTACCGGAGCGGGTCACGGAGACCGGTCCCAGCAAACGGAATTCGAGCACCGCCGCCGCGTCCGTATGCGGTTCGGCGCTCCCATCGGCGGGCCGGACGGCCACACCCCCAGAGTTCAGCACAGCATGATCCCCATCCCACGGCATCCCCGGCGAAATTCTCTCCGCAACCTATCCGCAGGCACTTTTCCCGCATTATCGAGTCGATTTCGCACACGCGAAATTACGGGGAAATCTCGCCAAAAGCGCCCGCGCCTAGGGTGCCGTCAGGAAAGCCGCTCAGGGGAATTGACGCAACAACACGGGGAGTCAATCATGCGCAAGCTCAGCTCGGTCGCAGCGGCGTTCGTCACCGCCGCGCTCCTTTTCCTGCCGCTTCTGCTCGCGATGAACGCCGGCCTGGGGACCAACGACCTGCCCTGGACGTGACCGCCCGCGGGGACGGGAGTGCCGGTCAGCCGTGGAGCAGCCGGGCCAGCACCTTCCCCTCGATGGGGCCGACCCCGTCGTAGGACTCCAGGGCCTCGCGCAACCGGCCGGCCCGCCGCGCCCACACCGGGGCGTTGAGCGTACGGAACTCCTGCTGGGCCCACTTCAGCGGCGCGTCGGCGCCGGTGCCGCCGCAGATCGCCTCCGCGCAGGCGAGGTTGGTGGTGATCCGGGCCTGCAGGAACCGGTCGTTGACCTCCTCGGCGGCGCGCAGCGCCCGCAGCAGGCTGGCGCGCGCCTTGTGCGGCTCGTTCTGCCGCCACTGCGCCTCGCCGAGGACGCACAGACCGTGGGCCTCACCCAACCGGTCGCCCTGGCCGCGGGTGAGGCCCACCACGTCGTGACAGACCCGCTCCGCCTGCGCCGACTGCCCGGCGCCGAGCAGCGCCTCGGCGAGGCGGTAGAGGTTCTGCGTACGGCTGCGCAGTGACCCGGCCTCGTAGCTGACCTCGATCGCCTCGTTGCTCAGCTCCACCCCGCGTTCGGGATTGCCCTGCTCGATCTCGATCTGGGCCAGCAGCCCCAGCGCGTGCGACAGGCCGGAGGAGTCCCCGGCCCGCCGGAAGAGCACCAGGGACTCCTCGCAGCAGCGGGCCGCGCCGGCCAGGTCGCCGGAGAACCTGGCGCAGACCGCGAGGTTGCGCCGCGCGATGGCCCGGCCCTGGATGTCGTCGCTCTGCTCCAGATGGTCCAGGGCGGCCAGCAGCCGGTCCCGCGCCTCCTCGTACCGCCGTTGGTAGATGGCCAGCGTCCCCAGCGAGCGGAGCATGGTGCCGATGCCGCGGATGTCGCCCGCGCGCTGCGCGCCTTCCAGGGCGCACTCGGCCATCTGCCGCCAGTCCTCCAGGTAGTTGCGGGTCTCGAAGAAGGGCACGGAGCCCACCGCGAGGACCCAGGCGCGGCCGGCTTGGCCGCCGCGGGCGGCCTGCGCCACCAGCGCGCCGAGCACTTCCCGCTCGCTCTCGAACCACTCGATGGGGTCGGCGACCAGCTCGCTCGCCGTCTCGCCGGGGATCTCCTGGGTGTGCGCAGGGTCGTGCGGAGCGACCTCGGCCTTGCCGTACAGCTGCTCCTGGGCCGCGTGCACCAGGGTGTTCATGGCGGACAGCACCCGGTCCAGCGTCTGCTCGCGCTCCCGCGCGCTGTCCTCGGCAAGACAGCGCTCCTGGGCGAACAGGCGCATCAGGTCCTGGATGCGGAAGCGCGTCCCGCCGCCCTGCACCGGGGTGCTCTCCAGCAGCTGGGCGCCCGCGAGCTGGTGGAGCAGTTCCTCGGAGACCGCCGGGCTGACACCGAGGACGGGGGCGCCGATCCAGGCCGGGAAGTCGGGCACGTCCAGCATGCTCAGCTGCCGGTAGAGGCGCGCCGCCTGGACCGACAGGGCGCGGTAGTTGAGCCACAGGCCCGAGCGCACCCCGCTCTCGCCGGGGCTGAGCACGTCGAGCCGCTCGCGGCGGTCCTCCATCCGTGCCGCCATCCGGCGCAGCGACCAGCGGTTGTCGGACAGTAAGCGGGTCGCGACGATCCGCAGCGCCAGCGGCAGCCGGTCGCACAGGTCCACCAGCCGCCGCGCGGCCTCCGGTTCCGCCGCCACCCGCTGGTCGCCGATGGTGGCGGCGAGCAGGCCCAGGGACTCCTCGGGGGTCATCCCGTGCAGTTCGAGCCGGACCGCGGCGAACGCGCCGGCCAGCCCGTTCAGCGGGTCCCGGGTGGTGAACAGCGCCCGGGCCGGGCCGCGGCCGGGCAGCAGCGGGCGGATCTGCTCCAGGGAGCGCGCGTTGTCCAGCACGACGAGCAGCCGCCTGCCCTCCAGGGTGCTGCGGTAGAGCGCGGCCCGGTCCTGGAGGCCCACGGGGATCGAGCCGCCGGGCACGCCGAGGGCGCGCAGCGCCCGGTCGAGGGCCGACTCGGCGGTGACCAGACCGCTCGGCCCGTGCAGGCCCTGGAGGTCCAGGTAGATCTGGCCGTCGGGGAAGCGGCCCGCGACGCGGTCGGCCCAGTGCAGCGCGAGCGCGCTCTTGCCGACCCCGGCGGCGCCGCAGACCGCCGCGATCCGCACCGGCAGGCCGCCGCCTTGCGCCGGGACCGGTTGCACCAGCCGTTCGAGCAGTTCCAGTTCGGCCGCCCGCCCGACGAACGGCTCAGGCGGCAGGGGTAGTTGCCGGGGTACGACATCGGCCGCCGGGGCGGGCGCGGCGGCCTGCACCGGGGCCGGCCCATCACCCTGGAGCACCCTGCGGTGGAGCGCCTGCAGTTCGGCGCCCGGCTCGACGCCCAACTCCGCGATGAGGATCCGGCGGCCTTCCCGGTAGCAGTCCAGCGCCTCGGACCGGCGGCCCGACAGGTGGTAGGCCTGCATGAGCACCGCCCTGGCGTGCTCGCGCAGCGGGTACTCGGCCACGACCGGGGTCAGGCTCGCCACCACCGACCGGTAGCGGCCCTGCTGGAGCTGGACGGCAGCGTACTCCTCGGCGAGGTCGATCCGCAGCTCGGTGAGCCGGCTGACCACCCCGGTCAGGGAGCCGCCGTCCATGCCGTCGAGCACCGGGCCCGACCACAGCGCGAGGGCGTCCTCGAACCGGGCGGCCGCGGCCTCCGGGTCGCCGGCCTCGGCGGCGGCACCGGCGGCGGCGGCCGACTCGTAGAGGTCGACCACGTCGACGTAGTGGCCCTCGGTGTGCAGCACGTAGCCGGGCAGCACCGTCTCGATGAGGCCGTCGACACCCGCCTCGTCGCGGAAGGTCTTGCGCAGCGCGGAGACGCAGATGGCGATCTGGTTGCGCGCGGTGGCCGGCGGGTCACTGTGCCAGACGGCGTCCGCCAGCGAGTCCACCGAGACGACGCGTCCCGGGGTGAGCAGCAGCACCGCCAGAATCGTGCGCTGCCGCGCGCTGCGCAGCACGAGTGACTTGCCGTCCACGCTCACCTTGAGCGGGCCGAGCACCTGAAAAGACAGCCAGGGCGACACACCGTCCCCTTCCCGGCGGAGCGTACGCCCCGCCCCCCCGCGGGAGACATTGCAGAGACATTCTGTGTACTACTACTGATCTCTACAACACAGTTCGGACCCCCCTCACGCTACGTACCGGTCACGTTGTCCGTGCCCTGCGCGTCTTCCGAACCTCACCACGTTCCGTCACCCAATGGCCAGCGCCTGTCCGTCGTTTGGCGTATGCCGTTCAGCCGGACGGCGATCTCCCTCCGCGCCCGCTCCCCGGCGCGGCTGTTGGCGAGCACCACGAGGCCGCGGCCGGTCCGCAGACGGAGTGCGGAGGCCGCGTAGTAGCCGGGCGGGGCGCCCTCGTGCCCGAACTCCGTGTCGGAGCCGAGGATGTCGACCATCGTGCCGAGGCCATAGAGGCTGTCAGGGCTCGGTGTCAACATGCGGGCGGCGGTGTCGCGGGCGAGCAGCGCGAGCGGGGCGCCGAGCGCGGAGCGCCGGATCTCCAGCGCCACCCGGCCCAGGTCGGCCGCGGTGCTCCACAGCTCCGCCGGGTCCATCGCCGTGGCGGCGCCGGCCAGCGGGCGGCCGGCGGCGTCGTGGCCGATTCGGGCCGCCGGCGCGCCGGTCCTGCCGTTGCGGTGCGGCGGCGGCCCACCGAACCAGCTGTCGTCAAGGCCGAGCGGCCCGAGCACCAGGCGCCGCATCAGCGGACCGAACGGCTCGCCCGTGGCGTCCTCGAGCAGCGCCGGGAGCCGGTCGGCGCCGGCGTCCGCGCCGCGGTGCCCGAGCAGGTCCGCCAGCGTGGCCGTCGTGCCCCCCTCCCCGCAGGACTCCGCGTCCAGGGCCAGCAGCCCCTCGTCCACCAGGCGCAGCGCACCAAGGGCTGCGACATGCCGGCCAAGGCCGCCCACCGGGAAGGCGGTGCGCGGGGTGACCGCGCCGCCTTCCCCGTCCGTTCCGGCGGCCTCGACCGCGACCAGGTCGCCGCACCGCATGACGGCGACGGAGGCGCCGGGCACCCGGCAGGCGGCCAGCACCTCCGCGAGGGCGCGCCCGGCGAAGGGGGCGCGCCGGCCCGTGGCGGCACGCCTCAGGGCGGCGCCGGGCACGCGCGGGGCGTCGGGCCCGCCCGGCGCGCGCCATCCCGGCCTGGGCAGTGCCGCCAGGTCCACCCGCCCGTCGGGGGCGCGCGGCACCTCGTCGAGCAGGGCGAGGCTGGCGGGCACCAGATGGCCGGGCAGCCGCCGCCGGCAGTGCGCCGCAAGCGCCGCCGCGTCCAGGTCCTGCGCGCCCGGGCGCGGCACCACGTAGGCGGCCAGCCGGACGTCGTCCGGCGCGTCCCGCACGCCGATGACAACGGCCTCCCCGACGCCGGGGTGGTCGTGCAGGGCCTCCTCGGTCTCCGCCGGGTCGGCCCGGTGGCCGCACACCCACACCTGCCGGTCGGCGCGGCCGAGCAGTTCCACCTCCCCCGCCGCCGTTCGCCGCGCGAGTTCCCCGGTGCGGTACATCCGCGTCCCCGCCGGGCCGTAGGGGTCGGGAAGGAACCGCTCCGCGGTCAGCGCGGGGCGTCCGTCGTAACCGCGGGCCACGCCGGGCCCGGCCACGTAGAGCTCGCCGACGCCGCCGGCCGGTACCCGGCGGCAACTGCCGTCAAGTACCCGTATCCGCGTGTCCTCGCCGGGCCGCACGGGCGGCAGGCAGGTGCCGTAGGACGTCTCGGCCGTCCCGTACGCGGTCAGCAGCCGCCCGGCGCCGAGGAGTTCGGCGAGCCGGGCGGTGGCGGGCCCGGGAGCGCCGCCCGCGATGAGTAACGTGCCGGCCAGTGCCGCGACCCCCGCGTCACCCAACTGCCGCACGAGCAGGTCGAGCTGGCCCGGGGTCAGGGTGAGGAAGCCGAACGGCCCGCTCGCCGTGAGCCACTCCCCCAGCCTCGCCGGGTCCACGGCCTGCGGAGCGAGCATCACCCGCTGCCCGGCGCCCAGCGGCGCCCACAGGCCTGTCGCCGTCAACTCGGAGGCCACCGAGGTGAAGACGGCCGTGCCCCCGCTGCCCGCGCCGGTGAACTCCCGTTCGGCCCAGGCAACATGGTGTGCCAGGCCGCGGTGCGTGACCGACACGGCGTGCGGGCGCCCGGCCGGCGCGGGCACATGCGTCACGCACGCCACGTCGTCAGGATCCGGCGCCCCAGCGGGTGGTTCGCCCGGGTGCCTGGCCAACTCGTCGGCGAGCTCGGGGTCGTCCACGCACAGCATCAGGCCCTCGAACCCGTCCGGTCCGTAGGCCGCCTCGGTGACCAGTGCCCGCGCCCCCGCGTCGGCGAGTAACCAGTGCAGCCGGGCCTCCGGGAACTCCGGGTCCAGCAGCAGGCATCCGGCGCCCGCCTTCCACACGCCCAGCGTCACGGCGTGCAGTTCGGGGCCCCGGCCGAGCAGCACCCCCACCAGCTCGCCGCGTCCCACGCCCCGCTCGCGCAGGCTGCGGGCCCAGCGGTCGGAGGCCGCGTCGAGCCCGCCGAAGGACAGAGTGAATCCGTCACCCTGCACGGCGACCGCCTCCGGGTTCCGACGCGCCTGACGTGCGACGAGTCCGGGAACGCAGTCGCCACCGGCCGTCCCACCCCCCGCTGTCCCCGCCGCGGCCGTCCCTGCCGCCCCGTCGCGGCGGCGCAGACCGGCCGGGCGCGGGTCGGTCCACCGCTGCTGGATGTGGGCGAGGCACCGCTCCCGTGACCCGCTGGTCCCCTCGGCGTACCAGCCGGCGGGCAGCGCGCGGTCGACCCACCAGATCGAGAACTGCCCCTCGCTGTTGAGCACGACGCGTCGGTCCGCGGGGGCGGCGGTCTGCGGTTCTGACAAGGTCGCTCCTGTCGGGTCCACGGGCGTTCCCCGGTTCGGGTGGGTCGGCCATCACCTTGCCCCGGCGTGCCATACACGACCTATACCGGTCCTTCAGGCGTGCTGTGTTCTCGGGCAGCAGCCTTCTTACCGGTCCCGGGGTTGCCAGGTCGAACCGACGCCCCGCGCGGTTGCGCACCCCGGCGATGTCGCCCAGGCGAAGCCCGACAGCCGTTCCACCAGGGCCAGTTGACCGCCCCGGGGTCCTGCCGGGGGTGGTGACCCGGTACGATCATCGGCGCGCGGGCGGCATCCCAGCCCTCGTCAGCCATCTCACGTGGAGTCGCGCGACGGCTGCCAGCCGTCAGAGATCATCGGCAGACCGGGCTGCCGATCGATGTCCCCCATCGGGTCGCGGACCTGTCCTGCACGACATGCCATGCCAGGAGAACGGCATCCCGCACGGGTGCCCAGCGACACAGTTCCCACAGAAGCGGAGAAAACGTGCTCGCCGCCTATCTCACGGTCACCATCGTCGGTGCGGTCTTCAATGCCGGCGCCGCCGTCACCTACCTGATCGGCCATCAGTACCCCCTGAGCCAGATGGACATGAAGGGCCTGCCCCGGAAGTACGCCCCGGTGCTCGGCGGGCTGCTGGCGGCCGGCACCGTGGGGCTGCTGGCCGGGCTCGCCGTGCCGGTCCTGGGCACCCTCGCCGCGGCCGGGCTCGTGCTGTACTTCATCGGCGCGATCATCGCCCACCTGAGGGTCGGCTCCCACGACATCCTCGGCGGCATCGTCTTCCTGGCCACCGCGGTGGCCGCACTCGTCCTGGGCGTGATCCACCACGGCGCCTGGTAAGCCACCCGGCGAACCGCCCGTGGCGCGGAGCGCGGGCGGGGCGGCGCACGCGACACCGTGTCGCAGTACGCCGCCCGAGGTCCGGACGAGCCGCGGGCCCGGTCCTTGGCCGGCTACTTCGGGTCGCGGTTGAACAGCGAGGTCGACCAGAGGTAGCCGAGGAAGGTCAGCGCCAGGCACCAGGCGACGGCGAGCCACCCGTTGTGGCCGATCGCGGTGCCCAGCAGCAGCCCGCGCAGCGTCTCGATGGCCGGGGTGAAGGGCTGGTACTCGGCGACCGGCTGGAACCAGCCAGGCATCGCGTGCACCGGCACGAAGGCGCTGGAGACGAGCGGCAGCACCATCAGCGGCATCGCGTTGTTGCTTGCCGCCTCGACGGTCGGGCTGGACAGGCCCATCCCGACGGCGATCCAGGTGAGCGCCAGGGCGACGAACGCCAGCAGCCCGACGGCCAGGATCCACTCCACCGCGGTGGCGTCCCTGGACCGGAAGCCGATCGCCACCGCCACGGCACCGACGAGGACCACGCTCATCACGCACTGCAGCACGCTGCCGACGACGTGCCCGACGAGCACGGAACCGCGGTGGATCGCCATCGTGCGGAAGCGGGCGATGATGCCCTCGGTCATGTCGGTGGAGACCGACACGGCACTGCCGATCGTGGTGCCGCCGATGGTCAGGAACAGGATGCCCGGCACGAGATACGCCAGGTAGTCCGACCGGTCCGCCCCGCCCTCCCCGATGCCGGCGCTCATGGTGTCGCCGAAGATGTAGACGAAGAGCAGGAGCAGCATGACCGGCGTGAGCAGCAGATTCAGCGTCAGGGACGGGTAGCGGCGGGCGTGCAGCAGGTTGCGCCTGAGCATCGTGGACGAGTCGCGCACGGCGAGGGTCAGGGAGCTCATCGGGCTTCCTCCTTGGGGTGGTTCTGCACGTTCCCGCCGGTGAGGGCGAAGAACACGTCGTCGAGGTCGGGGGTGTGCACGGTCAGCTCGTCGGCCTCGATGCCGCCCGAGTCGAGCCGTTCGAGGACGGCCCGCAGCTCGCGCTGGCTGCCGTCGCTGAGGACCTGCAGCGTGAGCGCCTGGTCGTCGCGGGCGGCGTCGTGCAGCGCGAGGGCGGCACTGCGATACGCGGCCGGGTCGGCGAAGCGGAGCCGCACGTGACCGCCGGGGACGAGCCGCTTCAGCTCCTCGGCGCTGCCCTCGGCGGCGATCCTGCCGTCGTCGAGGACCGCGATGCGGTCGGCGAGCTCGTCGGCCTCGTCCAGATACTGGGTGGTGAGGAAGACGGTGACCCCGCCGGTGACCAGCTCGCGGATGATCTGCCACATCGTGTGGCGGGAGCGCGGGTCGAGGCCGGTGGTCGGCTCGTCGAGGAAGATGATCCGCGGCGCGCCGACCAGCGTCATCGCGATGTCCAGCCGGCGCTTCAAGCCGCCGGAGTAGCTCTGCGCGGGCTTCCTGGCCGCCTCGGCCAGGTCGAACCGCTCCAGCAGCTCCGCGGCGACCCGCCGGCCCTCGCGCTTGGGCAGGTGGTGCAGGTCCGCCATCAGCAGCATGTTCTCCTCGCCGGTGATCAGCCCGTCGACTGCCGAGAACTGCCCGGTGACCCCGATCGCGGCCCGCACCCTGTCCGGTGCGGTGGCGATGTCGTGGCCGGCGACCTGGGCCTGGCCGCCGTCCGCGGTGATCAGCGTGGAGAGGATCTTCACCGCGGTCGTCTTGCCGGCGCCGTTCGGCCCGAGCAGCGCGAACACCGACCCGGCCGGGATGCGCAGATCGACGCCGTCGAGCACGGTCTTGCCGCCGTAGGACTTGCGCAGGCCGATGGCGGAGATGGCGGCCGGCACCGGGCGGACCTCATCCTGTCTGGACGTGGGCATGACAGAAGAAGGCATGAAGCCCCCCATTTCAAGGCTGGAGTGGACCGGGGTGTGGGTGAGCCGGCGAGACCGGTGGTCAGGCCCGGGCGCGGCGTACGTCGATGTTGCCGAAGCGCGTCCTGGCCCGGACCTCGACGGTTTCCTCGGACTTCTCCGGGGCGGCGGAGGCGTCGAGGGTGTTGCGTACCTGCCCCTGGTCGGAGCTGACATCGAGCCAGGCGGCGGTGCCCTCGCGGACACCGACCTCGATGGCACCGTAGGAGGTCTCCAACTGCACCCGGCCGCGTGCGACTTCGGCGACCCGCAGGGTGCCGTGCGCGGTGGTGGCGACGACCGAGTCCTCGGCGCGGCGGATCTCGATGTCGCCGTTCGCCCCGCTCACCCGCAGCTCACCGGTCGCGGCACCGACGGTCGTGGTGCCGTGCGAGTTCTTCAGCACGGCGGGACCGTCGAGGAGGCCGACACGCAGGCTGCCGGAGCTGGTGGTGATCTCCGCCAGGCCCTCGACCCGGTCCACGGTGATCGAGCCGTGCGACGCCTTCAGTTGCAGCGGGCCGGTGGTGTCGAGGCGGACGTCACCGGAGGACGTCTTCACCCGCACCTCGCCGAGCCGGCCCTCGCCGAGCACCTGGGCCCAGGCACCGGTCATGTCGACGCGCGATCCGGTGGGCAGTGCGACCGTCACGTCGACGGTGCCGGTGCGCCCGAGCAGATAGCGCTGCTTGGGCGTCCTGACGGTCAGCGCGCCGCCGGCGAAGGTGACCTCGGTCTGGTCGGCCGCCCGTACGTCCTGGTCCCGCTTGGGGTCGCGGGGCCTGACCTCGACGACGGTGTCGGGGCGGTCGCCCGCGGTGAACTGGATGGAACCGGCCTCCACGTGCGCGGTGGCCGAGATGGGTTCGGGAGTGTCGAAAGTAGGCATGGCTGTCGCGTTCTCCTGGGTCTGCTGAGCGTCCCCGCTGGTGGGACGTGGTGTGTGGGTGAAGTGCCGGGGCGGGGCGGGGGGCTAGCGCACCCAGCCGCTGTAGCTCTGCCCGAGGGTCTGGGCCTTCTCCGGCGTACGCGGCCGGATCCCGCCGCCGCCGACGGCGGCCGACACGGCACGGACCAGCCACGCGTTGACCGACAGGCCCTCGCGGGCCGCGGCCTCCTCCGCGCGCGTCTTGAGGTGGGCCGGCAGACGCAGGTTGACGCGGGCGGTGCCGCCCTCGTCGCCGTCGGCCGGGTCGGGGATCGTGCGCGGTTCCACGGGTCCGGCCGGCTCCGCGGTGACCCCGCCGCCGGTGGGCGGCCTGGTCACGACGAAGTCGGGGTCGAGCCCCCGCAGCCGTACGTCGACCGAGCCGGGGGCGAGTTCGCGGGTGATCTCGTCCATCGCGGCGGAGAGCACGTTGAGCATGGTCAGCCGGGTCGCCGACTCCAGGGGAGCGGTGAGCCTCTCGGCCAGCTCGCGGGCATCGTCGCCGCCGGCTTCCGCGGCCACCGCGAGTTCGCGGCGGAGGCTGTCGACGTAGGGGGTGAGGTCCATGGCGCCATCATGACACCATAGTGGCGCCATCCGCAAGCCATTCGGTGGCACCTCTGCATCGGCGACTAGCAACACCAGCTTTGACCTGCAACAACAACATGGCACCCCGCTGCACAACAGTGGCATCATCCGCTCTCTCGTCCGTGCGGGAGCCGTTCGTGGCACCAGGATGGCGCCACGATGCGCCAACCAGTGCCGCCCTGGCGCGGTGTTACGCCGCCGACCGCTTTCCCGTCCCAGCAGTAGGACCCGCGGCGCGGGCGGTCCGGCCGACCTGCGAGCCGTCCCCACCTGCCGCGGACAGACAACCGAGGAGACATCGCGTGCACACCGCTGTGTGGATCGTCGCCGGACTGCTGGCCACGGTCTTCCTGATCGCCGGCGCCAACAAGCTGTTCATTTCCCGGGAGAGGCTTGCCAGGGCGCCCGGCGGGGGGTGGGTCCTGGACTTCGGCGCCGGATTCGTCAAAGGCCTCGGGGCCGCCGAACTGCTGGGCGCCGCCGGGCTGGTACTGCCCGCCTGGCTGGGCCTCGCACGGATACTGGCGCCGCTGGCCGCCGTCGGGCTGGGCCTGGTCATGGCCGGTGCGGCGGTCGTGGAGTTCCGCCGCCGGGAGTATCCGCACGCCGCGCTGAACCTGGTCTACCTCGCCCTGGCCGTCGTCGTCGCGGCGGGCCGCTTCGGCGGCGCCTGACCAGGGGGCGCCGGTCGGGCCGCCGGCCTACCGTAGCGTCTCGCCGATCATCGTCAGGGTGAGCTCTTCCAGCCGGCCGCGATCGGCGTCGGGCACCTCGCGCAGCGGCCCCTGCCCGGACAGCACCGCCGTTCCGTGCACCGCGGACCAGATCGGGTACTCTATGCCCGGCCTGCGCCGCGGGTCGAGCACGCCGGCCTCGACCAGCTCGTCCAGCGCGGCCCGGAGCAGGGCCAGCGGCGTGCGGCCCGAGCCCACCGCGCCGTCCGGTGTCCCGTACGCGTGCTGCTGCGGCAGGGCGAAGGCGGTCGCGAAGAGTCCCGGCTCGCCGCGGGCGAAGGCGAAGTAGGCCGTGCCGATCGCCCGCAGCCGCTCGCCTGCCGCGCCGGGGTCGCCGTGCTCGCCGGGGACGGCCGCGACACCCTCGGCCATCCGGTCGGCGAGCTCCCCGATCGCGGCCGCGCAGACCGAGGCGAGCAGTTCGTCCCGGTCGGCGAAGTGGCGGTAGGCGGCGTTGGGCACCACGCCCACCGCCCGCGTCACCTCGCGCAGCACCACGGCGTCCGGGCCGCCGCCCCTGGCCAGTTCGAGCCCGGCGGCGACCAGCCCGTCCCGCACCGCACCACGTGGGCGGCGCCGCGGCTCTGCTGCCGGGGACGTCTCCGCTGCTGGTCGGCCGGGGGTCATGGGACCAGGATAGCAATCGGTGGACAGTGTCCACTTCCCGTGGCTAATGTGGACAGCGTCCACTTGTGCTGCCGCGGGTCGTCCGCACGATCCCGCGGCCTGATCGTCAGCGGGATGGAAGTGCCATGACCAGGTTGGCCCCACTGCTCGAACGCAACGAGCGGTTCGCCCGCGACCATGTCCCGGTCGCGCTCGGCCTGCCCACCGCGCAGGTCGTCGTCGTCACCTGCCTCGACCACCGGATCGACCCCGCGGCCGTCCTCGGCCTGCGCCCTGGCGAGGCGCCGGTCATCCGCAACGCGGGCGGGCGTATCACCCCGTCGGTGATCAACGACCTCGGCTACCTGGCCTTCCTCGCCGAGGAGCTCTTCAGCGTGACCGGTCCGCTCTTCGAGGTCGCGATCATGCACCACACCCAGTGCGGAACGGGATTCCTCGCCGACCCGGCCTTCCTGCAGCGGGCCGCGCAGGCGACCGGCGTCCCGGAGGCGGTGCTGCGGGCATCCGAGGTGGCCGAGCCGGAACGGACCGTCCGGGAGGACGTCGAGCGCCTGCTCGCGTCGCCGGCGCTGTCGTCGCGGGTGAGCGTGTCCGGGCATGTGTACGCCATCGAGACCGGCCTGGTGACGACCGTGGTCGACGCGGTGACCGTCTGACGGCCTCCCGTCGCGCCCGACGGTCCGCGGGGGGACGTCGGCGAGGTTCCCGCCCCGGCGGACGGCGCGGGAACCCCACACGCGTTGCCGGCCACTGCATCATCGGAGCGACGGCGGACGCGGGTGGACGGAAGGTCGGTGACGGCGGTGGCGGCTGATCCGGATGTGCTGGTCGTCGGCGCCGGGGTGGCGGGACTGGCGTGCGCGCAGGACCTGACGGCCGCGGGGCTGCGCGTCCGGGTGCTCGAGGCCTCCGACGGGGTCGGCGGCCGGATGCGTACGGACGTACGCGACGGCTTCCGCTTCGACCGCGGCTTCCAGGTCGTCAACACCTCGTATCCGCAGATGCGCCGGCGGCTGCAGCTGAGCGAGCTGTATCTGCGCCCGTTCAGCCCCGGCGTCCTGCTGCACACCCCGCACGGCAGGCTGCGCTTCGCGGACCCGACGCGCACCCCGCGGCAGGCCGCCGACCTGCTGCCCGGCCGGCTGGGATCGTTGCGCGACCTGGCCGCCCTGGCGATGCTCAGCGGCCGGGACCTGCTCGCGCCGCCGCGGGTGCTCAAGCGCGCGGAGGACCGGACGACCCGCACCGCGCTGGCCGACGCGGCCATCGGCGAGGAGCTGGTGGAACGGCTCTTCCGGCCCTTCCTGTCCGGGGTGTTCCTGGACGACGAGCTGGAGACCTCCAGCCGCTTCTTCCACCTGGTGTGGCGCTCGATGCTGCGCGGCACGCTGTGCCTGCCGGCCCGCGGCGTCGCGGCGGTGCCCGAGCAGATGGCCGCCGGGCTGAACGAGGGCGCGGTCCTCCTGGGCACCCCGGTTAAACGGCTCACCGACGGCGGTGTGCTGACCGCGCTCGGGCAGCAGCAGGCCGCCCCGGCCGTGGTGGTCGCGACCGGACCGCGCGCGGCGGCGGAGCTGCTGCCCGGCCTCGACGTGCCGCAGGTCCGCTCGGTCACCACCTACTACCACGCCGCGCCCACCAGCCCGCTGGCCGAGCCGACGCTGGTCGTCGACACCGCGCGGCGCATCCTGAACACGGTGGTGCTCAGCGAGGTCACCCCCAGCTACGCGCCTCGCGGCCGGGCACTGGTGGCGACCTCCGTACTCGGCGCGGACGAGCGGCCGGGCCGGGAGGCGGAGATCCGGCGCGTCCTCGCCGAGGTCTACGAGGCCGACACCGACGGCTGGGAGCCCGTGGGCGTCTACCCGGTCGCCGAGGCGCTGCCCGCGATGGTCCCGCCGTGGCCGCTCAGCCGGAGCACCCGCCACTCCCCCGGCGTCTACGTCTGCGGCGACCACCGGGCCACCGGGTCGGTCCAGGGCGCGATGGCCTCCGGCGCCCGCGCCGCCCGCGAGCTGCTCGCCGACCGCCGCAGCCGGAAGCGGTCGGCCGCGCCGGCCGGCTGACCCGGCCCGGCGTGGGCGGGGATCAGACCTGCGGTGTGGTCTGCGCGGTCCCCCAGAGGTAGATGCACGCCAGCGTCCGGTAGGGGCGCCACGGCTCCGCGATGCGCTCCAGCACGTCGGGGTCCGGCAGGGTGGGAAGCTCGTACGCCTTCTCGACGGCGCGGCGCAGCCCGAGGTCCCCGACCGGGAGCACGTCCGGCCGGTTCAGGTGGAACATCAGGAACATGTCGGCCGTCCAGGTGCCGATGCCCTTCACCTGGTCGAGCTGGCTGACCACCTCGTCGTCCGGCAGCTCGTGCAGGCGTTCCAGGTCGAGCTCCCCGGAGGAGACGTGCTCGGCGAGCGAGCGCAGCGAGGCCGTCTTCGCCCTGGACAGGCCCGCCGCGGTGCGCATCTCCTCGGGGTCGTCGTCGAGGATCTGCCGCGGTGTCGGGGACCGGCCGCCGAAGCGGTCCTTGAGCCGCTGGTAGATCGACCGCGACGCCCCGCCGGAGATGTTCTGGCTGATGATCGCGCGCACCAGGACGCCGTAGCGGTCGGTCGGCAGGTTCGGATCGTGCTCCTGTGACGGGTCAGGCGGCACGGATGGCCGGCTGCCGCCGCGGCTCGCGGCCTCGTCGATGACCTCTGCCAGGACAGGGTCGGCGCGGCGCAGGTGATCTTCCGGGCTCTCCGTGCTCTGCCGTGTCATGGTGCCGACCCTAGGACCGGGCCCGGCGCGCTGCCCGCGGTCCTGGGCCAGGAGAGTGCACGCCGCCACGTGCGGCCCTCGCGGTCGGCGCCACGCTCAGAGCTCGTCGCCGCTCCCGTCGCCCGCGCGCAGCCGCCGGGGGTCCTCGGAACGGATCCGGGCCGTGGCCGTGTCGTCCTCCGCGTCGATGCGGCGGGCCTCGGCCGCGACATCGGCCAGGCTGGCCGCGGGGAGGACGACGGCGCCGGACATGTCGGCGTACACGTAGTCGCCGGGGACGACGCAGACGCCGCCGACCTCGACGGGCACGTCGGCCGCCGCCGGGCTCACGATGTCGCCGCCCCAGTGGGTGGCCTCACCCCTGCACCAGGCGGCGAAGTCGTAGGAGGCGAGTTCGCCGAAGTCCCGCAGCCGGCCGTCGGTGAGCACCCCGGCCAGGCCGTGGTTCTGCACGCGGGACAGCTTGGTGCCGCCGCCGTGCGAGGCGTCGGGGTAGCCCCCGCTGGAGAGCACGAGCACCTTGCCGCCCGGGTCGTCCCCGACGGCACGGTAGAACCATCCCCCGAAGCCCGGGCCGTTCGTCTCGGTCCGGTCGCTGCGGAACGGCAGGAAGGCGATGGTGACCGCCTGGCCGAACAGGGACCGCTCCGGCGCTGGGCTCACCAGGCTCAGGATGTGCGCCCGGTGCCCGTGGACCCGGCCCATCGCGTCCACCAGCGACGCGCACGCCAGTCCCTCGACCAGCGACCGCGGATCGGTGTTCCGCTCTGCCATACGGGTGCCTCCTCGCGGCTGGATCAGTGGTGCGCCATGCTCCGCTCCGGGTGGAGCTCAAGCGCGTCGCGGTCCCACCCGGCGGTGTCGGCGGCGGCCTCGTAGGTGCTCTGCAGGAACTCCATCAGCGCCCGGTCGGGATCCGCGGCGGTGCGGACGGCCTCGTAGGGGAGCAGGAACTCGCCGGCCTCCGCGCTGTAGGCGGCGGCGGACGGCCGGACCGGACGCCGGGCGTAGCCCTCGGGTTCCGGATAGGCGTAGGAGTAGAAGCTGCCCTCGGCGGAGCCGCCCGGCCAGTAACCGCAGCTGGACACCTCGTGCGAGTAGGCCTCGACCATGACCCGGTCCGCGAGGTTCGGCGCCCCTCCCGGGTGGGGCGGGGCGGGCCGGCCGGAGAAGCGGGTGACGGCGAGGTCCATCGCACCCCAGAAGAAGTGCACCGGGCTGACCTTCCCGATGAATCCGGCACGGAACTCCAGCAGCACCCGCTGGGCCGAGGTGAGCTGGGCCCAGAAGCGGCGGGCGTGCTCCGGCCGGTACGAGCGGGGTCCGGTGTCGTCGGGGAAGGGCGTCGTGGACTCGACCTCGACGGGTGTGGGCCGGATCGCCACCTCGACGCCGAGTGCTTCGAGCGCCGCCATCGTCTGGTGGTAGAAGGCGGCCACCGGCTTGGGCTCCAGGGCCACGCGCCGCTCCTCGCCGTCGCTGGAGCGCACGTGCAGCTGGTGGTCGCAGAAGTCGAACTCCATCTCGACGGTGCGGTCACCGGCCGGGATGGCGGAGGTGGTCAGCCCCCGGGCGGACACGTAGAGCGGCACCTGCCACCAGTGGTTGATCATCGGGGCCAGCGCCAGTCGCACCTTCCCGACGATCTGGGTCCACATGTGCAGGGTGTCCCTGGTCGCGCTCCACTCGTCCAGGGGTGCCCGCGGCCAGGCCTCGAAGGCGGGCGGGAGGGGCTGCCGGGTGGTGGACATCGGGCGATCCTCCGTTACCTCGGATGGCTGCACCGGACCACCTCTCGATTCTCCGCCGGCCACCGGTGCCGCGCCATTCGATACGGCGCCGCGCGATCCGATCGCGTTTCCCGGTGTCCCGACCCGGTGTTCCGGCGGTCCCGGCTCTGGTGTCGCGGTTGTGCGGGGGCGGTGCTTCCCGGAGTAAATTGGTGAGGCATGAACGGCTCAGGCCTTACGCCTGCCGCGGTCGCGAGCGCGCTGTTCGACTTCGCCTTGCGGCCGTCGCAGAATCGCGCCGCCGGCGCTGTCGTCGGGGGCCGGGACACGCTTGCCGTCCTGCCGACCGGCAGCGGGAAGAGTGCCATCTACCAGGTGGCGGGCCTGTCGATCGGTGGCCTGACCGTGGTCATCTCGCCGCTGATGGCGTTGCAGCGGGACCAGATCGCCTCGATCGCGGGACGGGAGTTCGGCGCGGGAAGGACCATCGGCGCCGCGCTGCTGAACTCCGCGCAGAAAGTCCGCGAACGGCGCGACGTCCTCGCCCGGCTGGAGAGCGGCGACCTCGATTTCCTGCTGATCGGGCCCGAACAGCTCAGCAATACCGAAACGCGGGAGGCGATCCGGGCCGGCGCCCGCGAAATAGGGTTGTTCGTGGTGGACGAGGCCCATCTGGTCAGCGAATGGGGCCGGGAGTTCCGGCCCGAATACCTGCGGCTTGCCGACGCGGTCGCCGAATTCGGCAGGCCCACCGTCCTCGCCCTGACGGCGACGGCCGCCCCGCCGGTACAGGCGGACATCACCCGCCGGCTGGGGATGCGGTCCGCGGAGGTCCTCGTCGCCGATTTCGACCGGCCGAACATCTCACTCGGCATGCGGCAGACCCAGCCGAGCCGGCGCGAGGCGCCTGCCGTCGACGACCGCTGTGTCGACGTGATCATCGAACACGAGACCCCGGCACTGGTCTACGCGCTCACACATGCCCGGTGCGAGGCTCTCGCCGACCGGCTGCGCCACGACGCCTTCCGGGTGGCCCCCTATCACGGCGGCCTGAGCGCGCGGGCCCGCGCGGAAACCCAGGACAGGTTCTTCGCCGGGAAACTGGACGTGGTGGTCGCGACCAGCGCCTTCGGCCTGGGCATCGACAAACCCGACATCCGGACCGTGGTGCACGCCGGGGTCCCGGCCAGCATCGACGACTACTACCAGGAGATCGGGCGGGCAGGGCGGGACGGGAAGCCCGCCGCGGCGGTCCTGGTCCACGATCCGCGCACCATCCGGATCCCCCGCATGCTCGCGGCCCGCACCCACCTCGGCGAAGCGACGCTCCACCAGGTGGTCGACGCGATCGAGAACGCCGCAGGGGCGGTTCTCCTCGCCGACCTGGCGAAGTCCGCGGCGGTTCCCGTGCACGCCGTCGAGCGGATCGTCGACGAGCTGGCCGAGCTGGGATTCGTCGTCGTCAGCGGATCCGGCCGCCACCTCGTCGTCGAACCCGCGAAGGACCTGCCGCCGCCCGCCGAGCTGACCGAGCAGCTGGAGGGCGTCAACCAGCGGCAGCAGGCCGTGCTGGCCAGCCGGATCACCGCGGCCCGGGAGTACGCGGAGACCACCCGCTGCCGGCGGGCGGAGCTGCTGGCGTACTTCGGCGAGCACTACCCGCCGCCCTGCGGCAACTGCGACAACGACGAGGCGTCGCCGGCCGCGGCGTCGGGGTCCCACCCTTCGGTCATCGGCGGGATTCCGGTGCGGCATCGGCTCTGGGGGGACGGCCAGCTGATGAGCCGGGACGACCACGAACTGCTGGTCTTCTTCGACAGCGTCGGATACAAGCACCTCACGGCGTCGTCGTTGGACTCCGGGATCCTCCAGCGGCAGTGAGCCGCCGGGATCGCGGACCACGGCGGTGAGCCGCCGGCGCGTTAGCCCGCCGGGGTGATTGTCGGCGGTACGCCGAGCCAGCGGGACGGTGTCGCGGGGCTGGGCAGCACGATGGTCCGGGTGGTCCGCCGTGAACGACACGGCGGCAGGATCCCGGGAGCGTTCCATGGCCGACCGACCGCCGACCAGCGACCGACCGCAGACCGCCGACGGACCCCCGGCCCGTTACGACGACCTGCGCGCCCTCTTCATCAACTGCACGCTGAAGAAGGCGCCCGAGCCCAGCAACACCCAGGGCCTGGTCGACCGCAGTGCGGGCATCATGCGGGCGCAGGGCGTGGCCGTGGACGTGGTGCGGGCCGTCGACGTCGACATCGCCACCGGTGTATGGCCTGACATGACCGTGCACGGCTGGGACAGCGACGACTGGCCCGCCCTGCACCGGACGGTGATGGCGGCGGACATCCTGGTCATCGCTGCCCCGATCTGGCTCGGCGACAACAGCTCGGTGACCAAGAGGGTGATCGAACGTCTCTACGGCGACTCCAGCCTGCTCAACGACGCGGGTCAGTACGCCTACTACGGGCGGGTCGGCGGCTGCCTGATCACCGGGAACGAGGACGGCATCAAACACTGCGCCATGAACATCCTCTACAGCCTCCAGCACCTCGGCTACACGATCCCGCCGCAGGCCGACGCCGGGTGGGTCGGCGCGGCCGGCCCGGGACCGTCCTACCTCGACCCCGGTTCCGGCGGCCCGGAGAACGAGTTCACCGAGCGCAACACGACCTTCATGACGTGGAATCTGCTCCACCTCGCCCGCATGCTCAAGGACGCAGGCGGCATCCCCGCCCACGGAAACCAGCGCACCGTCTGGGACGCCGGCTGCCACCGCCACTTCGACAACCCCGAGCACCGCTAGCCCGGATCCGGCACCTCTGTCGGCGCTGCCGTCCGGGTCACACGGCCCTGCGGTAGAGCCACACGCCGAGCGGCGCGAACACCGCCACGATGCCGGCGTCCCAGGCCAGTGCCTGCCAGACGTCGGCGGTGGCCGGACCGCCGAGCACCAGCACCCGGACGGCGTCGGCGGTCCTGGAGACCGGCTGGTGCACCGCGAAGGCCTGCAGCCAGCCCGGCATGGTGTTGACGGGGACGAAGGCCGCCGAGGCGAAGACCAGCGGTGCCAGCACCGGGAAGGCCGCGGCCTGGGCGGTCTCCGGGTCGCCGACAGCCATGCCGACCACCGCGAAGATCCAGGACATCGCGAAGCCGAAGGCCAGGACGAGCAGCACCCCGCCCAGGAACGACAGGACGCCGGCGTGGATGCGGAAGCCGATGGCGAACCCGACACCGGTCATCAGCGCGACGACGAAGACGTTGCGTACGAGGTCGGCCGTGGTACGTCCCACGAGTACCGCCGATCGGGCCATCGGCAGCGAGCGGAAGCGCTCCATCAGCCCGGTCTGCATGTCGGTGGCCAGGCCGATCGCGGTGTTCATGGACCCGAAGACGGCGGTCTGCACGAAGATACCCGGGATCAGGAAGTCGACGTAGCTGACGCCGTGCAGAGCCGGGGCGACCACGCCGCCGAAGACGTAGCGGAACATCAGCACGAAGACCAGCGGCTGGATGGTGGAGAAGACCAGCAGCCGGGGCACCCTGCGCAGTCCGATCAGGTTCCGCCAGGCGACGGCGAGGCCGTCCTGCGCGGTGCTCAGCAGCCGCGGGGCCGGGTGGGTGAGCGGCCCCCGTGGGCCGGCCGGGCGGGGGTCCGCGGAGGGGCCGGGGGCGGCGGCGCCGGTCACGAGCCGCTCGCCGTGGACGGGCCGTCCGCGGCGGGGTCCGCCCCGGAGCGGCCGGTCAGCTGGAGGAACACGTCGTCGAGGCTGGGTTCCCTGACCGCCACGGTGCCGGGTGCCAGGTCGTGTCCCTCCAGCCGGCGCAGCACGTCCAGCAGCGGGCGGGAGCCCTCGCGGGAGACCAGGCTGACCCGCGGACCCTCGACACGGGGCGGCTCCTCGAAGCCGCCACGCAGCAGGTCGGCGGCCCTGGCGGCCCGGTCCGCACCGACCATGTCGAGTTCGATGACGGTGTTGCCGAGATGGGACTTGAGCAGTGCGGGCGTGTCGTCGGCGATGACCCGGCCGCGGTCGATGACCACGACACGGGAGGCGAGCTGGTCGGCCTCCTCCAGATACTGGGTGGTGAGCAGCACGGTCGTCCCGTCGGCGACGAGCCGGCGGATCAGGTGCCACAGCGCGTTGCGGCTCTGCGGGTCGAGGCCGGTGGTCGGCTCGTCAAGGAAGAGCACCGGCGGGTCGGGTACCAGGGCGGCGGCGACGTCCAGGCGCCTGCGCATCCCGCCGGAGTAGGTGCGCGCCGGGCGGTCCGCGGACTCCGTCAGCTCGAAGCGCTCCAGGAGTTCGGCGGCCCGGCGGCGGATACGGGAGCGCCGTACGTGGGTGAGGCGCCCGATCAGCCGCAGGTTCTCCCGGCCGGTGAGGTTCTTGTCGACCGCCGCGTACTGCCCGGCCAGGCCGATCAGCCCCCGGACGGTGGCGGGCTCGCGGACCACGTCGTGCCCGAACACCTCGGCGCGGCCGCCGCTGGGGGGCAGGATCGTGGTCAGGATGCGGATCGCCGTGCTCTTGCCCGCGCCGTTCGGTCCCAGCAGGCCGAAGACCGTGCCGGGCTCCACGTCGAAGTCCACCGATTCCAGTGCCGTCACCGACCCGAACCGCTTGCTCAGGTTGCTGACGGTGATCGCCGGCCGGCCCACGGAACCACCTCGCTCGCTGGGTGACGCCCCCTGGGTTCCATAGTCACCTCAGGGCCCCAGCCCCGCAGCGGAGGTTCTGCCGCACGGGACAACCCCTCACAGCAATCGGGGATTTAAACCTCACGGCGGAATATTGCCGACAACTTGTACGCTGTTTTCCGCAATGACGCGACGGCACCGAAAGGAGCCCTCATGCATGTCCGGTCACGGCTCCTCCCGCCGCGGCGGGAACTGGGTGCCCGCGAGTTCGCCCTGACCGTGCTGGCGGCCGTGCTGATCACGCTGGTGCCGGTGGTGGACCACTTCGTGCCGCCGGACATCCACCTCGCACACGCCCTGGTGCTCCCCGTCGCACTGATCGCCGTCTTCGTCGGCCCCCGCCGCGCAAGCCTCACCGCGGGTTTCGCGGTGCTGGCGCTGGTCACCGCCGGGGCCGAGCGAATGGCCCTGACCACCGAGAACGTGCTCGTGCAGCTGGGGTCCCTGGTGCTGCTCTCGATGCTGCTCGTCCTGGTCAGCTGCCTGCTGGAGTGGCGCCGCCACGAGCTGGCGGGCCTGCGCCGGGTGTCCGAGGCGGTGCTGCGTCCGCTGCCCCGGCGGGCGGGCCCGGTCTCCATCGCGTCCGCCTACCGGGCCGCGGACATCGGGACACCTGTCGGCGGCGACCTCTACGCGGTGGCCCGCACCGCCGACTCCACCCGGCTGCTCATCGGTGACGTCCGCGGCAAGGGGCTGGGATCCATCGGCGACACCGAACTCGTCCTCGGCGCCTTCCGGGCCGCGGCACACCGCCAGTCGCCGCTGCCGGAACTGGTCGCGTCGCTGGAGGGCAGCGTCCGCTGGGGCCTGAACGAGCGCTTGGACACCCCCGCGGGTGTGGACGCGGCCGAGCGGTTCGTCACGGCGGCGGTCATCGAGATCCCGGACGACGAGCCGTACGTGCACGTGGTCAGCTGCGGGCATCTGCCCCCGCTGCTCTTCCACGAGGGCGTGGTCACCGCGCTGGACACGGCGGATCCCGCTCCCCCGCTGGGCCTGGGCTCGCTCGTCGGCAGCGGCTACACCCCGACCACCTTCCGCTTCGCGCCGGGCGACCGGCTGCTGATGTACACCGACGGGGTGACCGAGGCCCGCGACGCCAAAGGCGACTTCTACCCGCTTCTCGAGCGTGCCGCGGCCTGGGGCGAGCACCGTCCCTGCTCGCTGGTGGCCGCCGTGACCGCGGACCTGCGGATGCACGCACCGGCCGGGCTGAACGACGACATGGCCCTCGTCGCCCTGCAACGCGACGTACCGCGGGCCGCCGGGGTCCCCGAGGACCTGGCCGTCACCGGCTGACGCGGCACGGCCGGGGCGAAGGGGTCGCGGTCAGCGGCTGGGCAGGCTGGAGCCGCGGACGACGAGTTCAGGTTGCAGGACGATCTGGCGGTGGCTGTGGTCGGCCGGGTCCCCGACCGTCTCCTCCAGCAGCGTCTCCGCCGCGAGCCGGCCCATGGAGACGGCCGGCTGGCGTACCGAGGTGAGCGGGACGGCCGCGGCCGCGGCGAACTCGATGTCGTCGTAGCCGACGATCGCCATGTCGTCGGGGACGCTGATCCTCGCGGCGAACATCGCCTGGAGCACGCCGAGTGCCACCAGGTCGTTCGCGCAGAAGACCGCGGTGGGACGGTGGCCGAGGCCCAGCAGGCGGGATCCGGCGTCGCGGCCCGCGGCCACGTCGAGGCGCTCGGCGGAGATCTCGGTCAGCGACTCGGCCGGCAGCCCGGCCTCCGCCAGCGCGGCCAGGGCGCCCGCCTTGCGGTCGTGGACCTGGGTCACCTCGGGCGGACCGCCGACGTAGACGATCGCCCGGTGGCCGGCCGCGATGAGGTGCTGCACGGCGAGCCGTCCGCCGGCCACGTCGTCCACCGAGACCGAGCAGACCGAGGGGTCCGCCGAGACGCGGTCGACCAGGACGAAGGGGATGCCCTGGCTGCGCAGGCCGTCCAGGCTGCGCCCGGTCGGGTCGGCCGGTGTCACCAGGACGCCGCGGACCCGCTGCTCCGCGAAGAGCGAGAGGTACTCCAGCTCCTCGCTCACGCTCTGCGCGCTGTTGCAGACCATCACCCCCAGGCCGGCCGCCCGGGCGGTGCGCTCGGCGCCGCTGGCGACGGCCACGAAGAACGGGTTCCCCATGTCGAGCACCAGCAGCGCCATGATGCGGCTGGCGCCGGCCCTGAGCTGGCGGGCCGACTCGCTGCGGACGTAGCCGAGCCTGGCGATGACCGACTGCACCCGCGTCCTGGTCTCCTCCGCCACCAGATCAGGCCGGTTGATCACGTTGGAGACGGTGCCCACCGAGACGCCGGCCTGCCGCGCCACGTCTTTGATCCCCACCATGGATGCCACGCTCCGTCCCGCTCCCACCGCCGGTTTCCTCGTGCACGGGCCGACGCTCCGCGGGGTCGCCCCCGAACTGCCGATTGAACCCGTTCAACCATAGGCGCCTACCCCAGTGTCGCAGCACAGGACGGTGCTCCAACGGCTTGGCGAAGCGCGGGAAATGAATCGCTTCACCCACCCGGCTCCGGCACACGCTCGGCACGTCTCCGGTGTTGTCCACCCGAGGTGGAAGACCTCACTGAGCGGAACCATAGCGGCATCGGGCGCGGCACCGTCCGATTCCCCGAAGAAGCCGGCCGTCTCCGCGGGCCGGCCGGCCCACCCGCGCGGCGGGCCGCGAACACCGACTACGCCGGCGACACCGAACTGATGTGGATCAAGGGCTCCGGCGGCGACCTGGGCACCCTCACAGAAGGCTGCCTGGCCGTGCTGCGCCTGGACCGGCTGCAGGCCCTCACCGAGGTCTATCCCGGTGCCGAGCGCGAGGACGAGATGGTGGCCGCGTTCGACTTCCGCCTGCACGGAAAGGGCGGGGCCGCACCCTCCATCGACACCGCGACGCACGGCCTGGTCGACGCGCCGCACGTCGACCACCTCCACCCCGACTCCGGCATCGCGCTGGCCCGCGCCGCCGATGGCGAGAAGCTCACCGCCGAGTGCTTCGGCGACACCGTGGCCTGGGTGCCGTGGCGGCGGTCCGGCTTCCAGCTCGGCCTGGACATCACCGCGATCAAGCAGGCCGACCCCCAGGCTGTCGGCTGTGTCCTCGGCGGCCACGGCATCACCGCCTGGGGCGACACCTCGCAGGAGTGCGAGGCGAACGCGTTGCACATCATCCGCACCGCCGAGGCCTTCCTCGCCGAGCGTGGCCGGCCTGAGCCGTTCGGGCCGGTGCTCGACGGCCACCTGCCGCTGCCGGGCGCCGACCTGCGGGCGGGCGCGGCCGCGTTGGCGCCGCTGATCCGCGCGCTGGCCTCCGCCGACCGCCCGCAGGTCGGCCATTACACGGACACGCCCGAGTTTCGGGGAACAGGGCGCGGACCGCCGGGGCGGTCAGCCGCCGGCCGTCAGCCCGGCTGCTCCGCGTCGAGCGCGTCGATCCGGGCGAGCAGGAAGTCCCGCTCGACGGCGTTCGAGGTGTGCAGCAGCGCCTCGCGATACGCGGACCCGGCTGTGGCGAGGCGGCCGAGGCGGTGCAGGAACTCGCCGCGGGCGACGGACGCGTAGGGGTAGCCGGCGAGTCGCTGTTCCGCCGCGAGGCCGTCGAGGGCGGCGAGCCCCGCCGCGGGGCCGTCCGCGAAGCCGACGGCGACCGCGCGGTTCAGCGCGGCCACCGGGGTGGGGCGGCGGCCCAGCAGCAGGTCGTAGAGTCCGACGATCTCCTGCCAGTCCGTCGCCTCCCATGAGGGTGCCTCGGCGTGCACCGCCGCGATCGCCGCCCGCAGCCCGAACGGGCCGGGCGGCCGGCGGCGCAGCGCCCGGCGGACCAGGACCAGGCCCTCGGCGATCGCCGCGCGGTCCCACCGGCCGCGGTCCTGGTCGGCCAGCAGTACCGGGGCGCCCGCGGTGTCGAGCCGGGCCGGCCGGCGCGCGTCGGTGAGCAGGATCAGTGCGCGCAGGCCCGCGACCTCCGCGTCGCCCGGCAGCAGGTCGCCGAGCATCCTGGCCAGGTCGGCGGCCCGGGCGATCAGGTCGGTGCGCAGCAGCGCCGGCCCTTCGGGCGCGACATGCCCGGTGGTGAACACCAGGTCGACCACCGTCAGCACCGCGTCGACCCGCTCGGGCAGATCGCCGGAGTCCGGAATCCGGTACGGGATGCGGGCCGCGGTGATCTTCTTCTTCGCCCGGGTGATCCTGGCCGCCATGGCCGTCTCGCCGACCAGGAAGGCGCGGGCGGTCTCCGCCGTCGTCAGCCCGCAGACCAGGCGCAGCGTCAGGGCCACCCGGTCCTGCGGGGCGAGGGCGGGGTGACAGCAGGTGAAGATCAGCCGCAGCCGCTCGTCGGGGATGTCCTCGCCGTCGGCCGGTCCGGTCACCGTCTCGTCGTCGTCGGCGGCCAGCAGCGGCAGCGCCGAGCGGAAGAAGGCGTCGCGCCGGATGACGTCCACGGCACGGTTGCGGGCGGCGGTCGTCAGCCAGGCGCCCGGGCGAGCCGGAATGCCGGCCGAGGCCCATGCGACCAGGGCCTTGGCGTAGGCGTCCTGCACGCACTCCTCCGCCAGGTCCAGGTCGCGGGTGACCCGGACGGTCGCGGCCAGTACGAAGGCCCACTGGCCGCGGTGCGCCTCGGCGACGGCGCGGGCCACTGCGGCCTTCCCCGGCTCGCGGCTCTGCCGGTCGGTGGGCATCGCCCCTCCTCCTGTCCCGACGACGGACTGATCGCCGCCCGCCCGCCGCGGCCGGGTCAGAAGAGCGGGCGCACCTCGACGGCGGCTTCCCCGGTCCTGCCGAAGAAGGGCAGCCGCTTGGCGACCGCGAGCGCGGCGTCCAGGTCGGAGACCTCGATGATGTAGTAGCCGCCCAGCGCCTCCTTGGTCTCGGCGTAGGCGCCGTCCGTCACCAGGTGGCCACCGGCGCCGTCCTCGCGCACCACCGTCGCGGTCGAGGTCGGCTGCAGGTGCTCGCCACTGAGGATGACGTCCTTGTGCTCGCGGTCGAAAGCCGCGTGGGCGTCGTCGAGTGCCCTCCTGACGGTGTCGTCGGCGGCCTGGTAGTCGGCCTCGTTGTCGTGGATGAGCAGCAGATAGCGCGTCATGGTCGTGCGTCCCGTCGTCGGTCCCGAGGGGCTCGGTCCGGCCCCCGTCAACTTTCCGACGAACGGGGAGGGCCGGGTATCGACATCTGCCCTGCCCCGTCGGCGGCCCGCTGGACCATGGTGTCCGGCTCCGGCAGCGGGCCGAGGTGGCGGGTGACCCGCTCGCGCAGCAGCAGATACTCCGCCCAGCGGCGTGGCAGCGGCCCCGGCGGGCGGTTGACGACGCGGGCGGCGGTGACCTGCTGGCCGTGCAGGAACTGCTCGCGGGTCAGGTCCAGCTCCACGCCGCTCGGCAGCACGTTCCACCAGTGGAAGCCGTGCTGCTCACCGGCGTGGTGGACCTCGCCGACCTTCAGGTCGCCGCCGAAGAGGTCATGGACGAGCAGCGCGCTGATGTCGCAGTGCCCCCACGCCGGATTGTCCTGGTGCCACCGGCCACGCACCAGGTCGTCGGGCGAGCAGGTGTCGGCGGCCCACGACGCGCGCAGCGCCTGATCGAGGTCCAGCAGATTCCATGTGGTCATGGGTGCAGCCTCGCACCCGGCACTGACAACGCCCCCCCCCGGCGCCCGCTCCCGCCTCACGGCAGCGGGCGCAGGCTGGCCGGGGTGAGGTCGGCGCGGCTCGGGTAGCCGTCGACGGCCATGATCAGGTCGGCCTCCGCCAGCACGGTCCTCAGGACGTGGACGATGCCGTCGGTGCCGCCGAGCGCGCAGCCGTACGCGTACGGGCGGCCGATGCCCACCGCCGTCGCCCCCAGCGCCAGCGCCTTGACCAGGTCGGCGCCCGAGCGCACGCCGGAGTCGAAGAGCACGGGCAGCCCGTCCGCCGCGGCCACCACCTCGGGCAGCACGGCAAGCGCGGGCAGGCCGCCGTTCGCCTGGCGGCCGCCGTGGTTGGAGCAGTAGACGCCGTCGACGCCGCCGTCCTTGGCGCGGCGCGCGTCATCCGGGTGACAGATGCCCTTCACGATCAGCGGCAGGGTCGTCACCGAGCGCAGCCAGCCGAGGTCTTCCCAGGTCAGAGCGTTGCCGAAGAGCTGGGTCCAGAGCAGTACGGCCCCCTGCGGGTCGTCCCCCGGGTCCTTGCCGAGCAGCCGGCGGAAGACCGGGTCGGTGAAGTAGTTGGCCAGGCAGTGGCCACGCAACTGGGGGAAGTTACCGGTCGCCAGGTCGCGGGGGCGCCAGCCGGTGACCCAGGTGTCGAGGGTGACGACGATCGCGGCGTATCCCGCGCTTTCCGCCCGGTGGATCAGGCTCTCCGCCAGGTCGCGGTCGGTGGGCGTGTAGAGCTGGAAGAATCCGGGTGTGCCGCCGAGCTCGGCCGCCACGTCCTCCAGCGGGTCGACCGTCAGCGTCGAGGCGACCATCGGCACCCCGGTGGCGGCCGCGGCCCGTGCCGTGGCGAGGTCGCCGTGCCCGTCCTGCGCGCACAGCCCGATCACCCCGACCGGCGCCATGAACAGCGGCGCGGGCCAGGTCCTCCCGAACAGCTCGACGGACAGGTCGCGCTCACGGGCGCCGACGAACATCCGCGGGTAGAGGCCCCAGCGGGCGAAGGCGTCGACGTTCGCCCGCTGCGTGGCCTCGTCGCCGGCGCCGCCCGCGACGTAGGACACCAGCGAGGGCGCCATCGCCTCGGCCGCACGGGCCTCCAGCTCGGCGAAGGTCATCGGCAGGTCCGGCAGGACGCCGCCGAGTGCGCGGAGATAGATGTCGTTCTGGTAGTTCCCGAACGCGGTGGGCAGGTGCGGTGGCGGCTGGTCGCTCATCGGGCGTCGTCCTCGCGGTCGGGCGGGCATGGATCACTGCGCGGGGTAGATGTCCCCGGCCGCCATCATGCTCTCCTGGTCGCTGTCCGACTCCAACTGCTCCGCCCTTTCCTGCAGTCGGGAGCGCTCCGACGCGTTCGCGGCGCGTTCGGCGTCGGCGGCGAGCTTGTCCGCCTGGGCGCGGAGCTGTCGTACATGACGCTGCGACTGGTCCATCGGTGTCATGGCGTGGCCTCGTTTCCCGCGAAGGAGTGACCTTTCCAGCGAACCAGGGTGCGGCCGGGACGGCCACCCGCCAGGGCGCTTCGCCGGCGCCGGGGTCAGACCGGGCCGGTGGCGGCCACGGCTCCGGCGGCGCCGGTCCAGCGGTCGAAGCGGGCGGTGATGTCGGCGAAGTGCTCGGCGATCCTGGCCGCGGCGGCGTCCGGATCACGGGCGGCGACGGCCTCCAGGACCTGGCGGTGCCATGTCGAATGTCGACAATACCGAGCGCCTGCAGACCCTTGAGCTTCACGCACCGAGTTGCGGCTGACACCGAGCGTACGCATCAGCTCGGGTTCGCTGTTCGCCTTCCGCATGGTCGTCGGGCTCGGCATGGCGGGCGAGTACAGCGCGAGCGCCACGTACATCATCGAGAGCCGGCCGCAGCGGATGCGGAACACCGCCTCCGGCATGCTGCTGTCCGGCTACCCGCTGGGCGGGGTGCCGGCCGCCAAGACGTACGCCTGGGTGGTGCCGCACACCAGCTGGCAGGTGCTGTGGATCGGCATCCTGCCGGTGATCTTCGCGGTCCACCTGCGCCGCCGGCTCCCGGCGGCCACCGAGTGGCAGCAGTCCAAGGACGCCGGAGAGCGGCCGGCCGGCGCGACCGCGCTTCTCTTCACCGGACACGCCCGGGCGTGGACCATACCCGTCTGCCCGGTGGCGGGGCTCGCCCTGCTACAAGCTCCCGTCGTCGCTGCTCGGCGAGCTGGCGCAGGCCAGGGTGATCGCCGCGGTCAAGGACTCCTCGGGCGACCTGGAGGGCTTCCAGCGGGCGCTGGACGGCACGGCGGGCAGCGGGGCCGGCTGCCTCACCGGTTCCGAGACACTGGCGGACCTGGCGATGGCGCGCGGCGCGGACGGCATCGTGCCGGGCCCTGGGCAACGTCGACCCGCACGGATACGTGCGCCTCTACCAGGCCGCCCGGGCCGGGGACACCGCGGCCGCCCTGGCCGAACAGCGGCGGCTGACCGAGCTGTTCGGGATCATCGATGTCGCCGACCGCGGCCGGGTGGGCCGGATGTCGGGCGCGCTGGGCGCCTTCAAGGCGGCGTGGTCGCCCGCGGGGTGATCCGGCACCCGTACACCCAGGCGCCGTTGCTGCCGCTGACGGACGCCGAGTCGCGGGCGGTCGCGGACCGGGTCGTCGCGGCCGTGCTCGCTCTGATCGAATAGCCCACAGGGCGAGGGCAGTTGACTGCCCGTCGTGTCCGCGGCGCGGGTCGCGCCGCGGACAGGATTCCCTGAACGCTTCCCTCCGGGGCGTGATTCAGGTCACAATTGTTTGACTGTCAGTGAAACTTCCGCGCAACATTGCGGAAACCACTCCTCCAACGAGGAACCGTAGAAGCATCGTTCTGTAAACGTTTACAGTTTGCCGCCGGACATCGAGGGGACGACTATGACGACTTCGGGTGGACCGCCCACCGTGGAGACCATCGCCGAGCGGGCGGGGGTGTCCATCGCCTCGGTCTCCCGCGTTCTCAATGGTCACGGGGCCCGTCCCAACACCGTCCGGCGCGTGGAGCAGGCCGCGGCCGAACTCGGCTACGTGCCCAACGGGGTGGCCAGATCCCTCAAGGGCGGGCGTACACGGCAACTGACCTTCGCCATGCCCGATGTGGGCAATCCCGCCTATGTCTCGATGGTCCGGCAGATACAGACGGTGACCAAGCCGCTGGGCTACCGGCTGCTGCTGCACTCCACCGACGCAATCGCCGAGGACGAGTTGGACGTGGTGCGCAGCCTCGCCGACCGGACCACCGACGGGCTGATCCTGTGCCCGATCCGGGTGACCGACGAGCATCTTGAGGTGCTGGCGCGCGCCGCCCGGCCGGTGGTCGTCATCGGGTCGCTGCCCGGCACCGCGACGGTGGACAGCGTGCGCGCCGACTCGGTGTCCGGCACCGTGCTCGCGGTGCGGCACCTGATGGAGCGCGGCCGGCGGCGGATCGCGTTGATCAACGGGCCCGCGGACACCGTGCCGGGACGCAACCGCAGGATCGGCTACGAGACGGCGCTGCGCGAGGCCGGCCTGGTGCCCGACCCCGCGCTCACCGTGACCACCGAGTTCGGTATCGAGGCCGGGGCGCAGGCCGCCCACCGCCTGCTGGACGCGCATCCCGGCATCGACAGTGTCTTCTGCGCCAACGACCAACTCGCCCTCGGCGCGGCCCATGCCGCGCACGACCGGGGTCTGCGCATTCCCGACGACCTCGCGGTGGTGGGGATGGACGACAGCGAACTGGCCATGGCCGGCCACCCGGCGCTGACCAGCGTGGACCTCGGCTCGGCGGAAAGGGGGCGGCTCGCCGCCGAGATGCTGGTCGCCCGGCTGGACGGCGGCGACCACCCGGTGCGCTGCGAGACGGTCGCACCCCGGCTGGTGGTCCGCGAGTCCACCACCGGCGCTCGGGCCCGGGCCGCCGGTGTCGCGGCGGTCGCCTCATGAGCGCCGCCACCGCCACCCAGCCGCGGCCCGGCGCCGGCACTCCCCCGCCGCGTACGACCGCCGCCCGCCGCCGGATGCTGGGCCTGGACCGGGACGCCTGGTTCCTGCTGCTGCCCGCGCTGATACCCGTGCTGGTGCTGAGCGTCGGACCGCTGGTGTACGGCATGTCGCTGGCCTTCACCGACGCCCAGTCGGGCGTCACCCGGTCCACGTCCTTCACCGGCCTGCGCAACTTCGCCGACCTGCGGCTGGATTCGCTGTTCTGGGACTCCTTCAGGATCGGCCTGATCTGGGCGGTCTGCGTCACCGCCCTCCAACTGCTCATGGCGCTCGGCCTGGCGCTGCTGCTCAACCAGAATCTGCGGTTCCGCTGGCTGGCCCGCACGCTGGCTCTGGTGCCGTGGGCGATGCCCGAGGTCGTGGTCGGCATCATGTGGCGGCTGGTCTACAACCCGGACGCGGGCATCCTCAACAACACCCTGCGCCATCTGCATCTGTCCTCGGGGCACACCGACTGGCTCTCCAGCCTGTCGCTCGCGCTGCCCGCGGTGATCGTGGTGGGCGTATGGGCGGGGATGCCGCAGACCACCGTGGTGCTGCTGGCCGGCCTGCAGAACGTACCGGTGGAGCTGCACGAGGCGGCCGGTATCGACGGCGCCGGGCTGTGGCGCCGCTTCACCACTGTGACCTGGCCGACGCTCAAACCGGTGGTGCTGTCCATCACCGCACTCAACTTCATCTGGAATTTCAACTCCTTCGGCCTGGTGTACGTGCTGACCAGCGGCGGCCCGGGCGGCAAGACCCGGCTGCCGATGCTCTTCGCCTACGAAGAGGCCTTCCGCTACGGCCAGTTCGGCTACGCGGCGGCCATGGGCCTGGTGATGATCGCGGTGATCGCCGTGCTGCTCACCGTCTTCCTGCGCAACCGTCTCAAGGAGGCCGACCAGTGAGCGCCGCCGTCCCCGCCTCGGAGCAGGCCGCCCCGCAGCCCGTCCCCCGCCGGCTGCCGTCCCCCGCACGCCGCCGCCTCGGCCGCCGTGCCGGCCGGACCGGGCAGTACGCGGCGCTGCTGTGCTATCTGGTCTTCCTCGCCTTCCCGCTGCTGTGGCTGATCTCCACCGCGTTCAAGTCGCCCAGGGAGCTGGGTTCTGTCGACCCGACCTGGCTGCCGCGGCATCCGACCCTGGGCAACTTCCGTACCGCGCTGGACGAGCAGCCGCTGCTGCACGCGGCACTCAACAGCCTGCTGGTGGCCGGCGCGGCCGCGCTGATCTCGGTGGGCGTCGCGGTGCCCGCCGCCTACGCGATGGCGCGCTTCAAGGGCGCGGTCAGCAGGGCGGGGACCAGCTGGATCCTGGTGAGCCAGATGTTCCCGCTGGTGCTGATCATCATCCCGTTGTTCATGGTGCTGAAAAATCTGCACCTGATCGATTCCCGGCCGGGCCTGGTCGTCGTTTACGTGGTGTGGACGCTTCCTTTCGTGCTGTGGATGCTGCAGAGCTACGTCCGAGCGGTGCCGGTGTCGCTGGAGGAGGCCGCCGCGATCGACGGCTGCAGTCGCCTGCGGACGCTGCGCAGCGTGGTCCTTCCGCTGCTGACACCCGGGCTGATCGCGACCCTGATGTTCGCTTTCGTCACCGCCTGGAACGAGTTCTTCTTCGCCCTGGTCCTGCTCAAGACGCCGGAGAAGCAGACGATGTCCGTGATCCTCACCCACTTCACCGGTGCCGAGGGCGCCGCGGACCTCGGCCCGCTGGCCGCCGCGTCGCTGCTCGCCACCATTCCCAGCCTGGTCTTCTTCGCGCTGCTGCAAAAGCGTCTGGTCGGCGGGATGTTGTCCGGGGCGGTGAAGGGCTGATGCGCCGCCGTACGCTGCTCGCCGGCGCCGCCGCGACCGCCGCTGCCGCCGGCTCGGTCCCCCTGCTGTCCGGCTGCGGCTCGTCGGCCGGCTCCGGCGTGCCCACCCTGGACTTCCTGTCGCTCGCCTGGCAGGAGGAGTCGGTCAAGGCCAACAAGGCGCTGGTCGCCCAGTGGAACTCCGCGCACCCCGAGGTGCAGGTCCGCTACGTGCAGGGCAGTTGGGACGACGTCCACGACCAACTGCTGACCTCCTTCGAGGGCGGCGCGGCACCGGACATCATCCACGACGAGGGCAACGACCTCACCGACTTCGGCTCCGGCGGCTACCTGGCCGACCTGACCCGGCTGCTGCCCGCGGCCACCCGGCGCCGTATCCCCTCGGCCGCCTGGGACATGGCCCGCTTCGGCGGCGGGCTGTACGGAGTGCCCTTCCTGCAGGAGCCGCGAGTCCTGATCGCCAACCGCACGCTGCTGGCCAAGGCCGGCGTCGCCCTGCCGGACGCGGCGAAGCCGTGGACCTGGGACGAGTTCGATGACATCTGCAAGCAGTTGTCGCGCGGCGGTTCCGGCGAGCGCTACGGCGTGGCCTGGCCGATGAGTTCACCGGTGAGCCTGACGCTGAATCTGGCGGTGACCACCGGTGGCCGGATCCTCTACGGAAAGGACGACGGGGGCACCGAAGTCCGCCTGGACCGGGCCGACTCCGCCGTCGCCGAGCTCGTACGCCGCCAGGTCGGCACCGACCGGTCGGCGCCGGCCACGGCACTCGGCATGGCCGGCGGCGACGCGCTGCCGGGCTTCTTCGCCGGGCGTTACGCGATGCTGCCGCTCAACCTGTCCTACCGGCAGCAGATAGAGCAGCAGGCCCCGGCCCACTTCGACTGGGTCACCCTGCCGCTGCCGGTCGGCGCCGGCGCCCCGGACGGCGGGCGCGCCCAGGGCGTCAGCCCGCAGACGCTCTCGGTGGCCGAGGACTGCGGTCACAAGCAGGAGGCGGCCGCCTTCATCGACTTCATGACGCAGACCGGCCACCTGGTGGAGCTGGCCAAGGGCGACTGGATGGCGCCGACCGGCACCGACGCGCTGCGCGATCCGTCGCTGACCACCGACAAGCTCGGCTGGAGCACCGGCATGTCGGTGTCCGCGCACCTGGTGGCCTCCCCGGCGCTGGGCCGGCGCGGCTACCCCGAGTGGTCGGAGAAGCTCGCCACTCCGGCCCTGCAGCAGTTCTACAGCGGCGCCATCGACCTGGACTCGCTGCGCAAGAAGCTGGTGCGCGACGGCAACCGGATCTTCGACCGCTACCGCGCCTGACAGCCGAAGGAGCCACCGACATGTCCGCAGCCGCGAGCGGCCCGCCGCCGCGAGCGCCGCCCGGCCGCGCAGGAGCACGGCGGACGCACGCACCACACAGCAGGACTCACCAGGAAATGGCACGGCATGAGCACAACTCCCGCCTCACCCGATCCCTCCGGCCCGTATCTGACCCCGTCGCCCCACACCGCCCGCCGGCCCGCCCCCGTCCCCGGCTCGCCGCGCGACCACGCGCGCGGCGCGCTGACCGGCCTCGCGGTCGGCGACGCGCTGGGGGCGCCGGCCGAGAACATGAAACCCTCCGCGATCCGCAAGCGGTGGGGACGTATCGAGGACTTCGTCACCGACGACCCGGCCGGCACCGACGACACCGAATACGCGATCCTGTCCGGGCTGCTGCTGGCCAGACACGGATCGGCCCTCACCACGGGCGACGTCGAGACGGCCTGGCACGTATGGATCGCGGACCGCGACGAAGGCCCTTTCAAGGGGGCCGGGTTCAGCGAGCGCGGCACGCTGGAGAATCTGCGCCGGGGCCTGGCGTCGCCGATCACGGCGCAGCACCGGCACGCCTGGAGCGACGGTCTGGCGATGCGCGCCGCGCCCTGCGGTGTCTTCGCCGCCGGGCGGCCCGCGGAGGCCGCCCGGCTGGTCGCCATCGACGGCACGGTCAGCCATGAAGGCGAGGGGATCTACGGCGGGCAGGCGGTCGCGGCCGGGGTCGCGGCGGCGATGGGCGGCGGGGACTCCGCGGTGGTCATCACCGCGGCACTGTCCGTGGTGCCCGAGGACTCCTGGACGGCCCGCTCGCTGCGGCGGGCGGTCACGGTGGCCCGCCGGGTCAGGCTCGACCCGGCCCTGACCGTGCTCGACCGGGAGCGTGCGCTGCGCTCCGCGGTCGTCATCGGCGGCTACCCGTGGACCGATCTGGCGCCCGAGGCGGTGGGGCTGGCCTTCGGCGCCTTCGCCCTGGCGGGGGGCGACTTCACCGGCTCGGTGCTCACCGCCGTGAACATGGGCAGGGACGCCGACACCACCGCCGCGGTCGCGGGCGCCCTGGCCGGCACGCTCGGCGGCTGGTCGGCGATCCCGGCCCGCTGGTCACGGGCCGTCAGAGCGGTACGGGGCAGCTGCCTGCCCGCGATGGCCGGCTACCACGTCCACGACATCGCCGACCTGCTCTCCCCCGACGAGCCCGGCCACGCCACCACCGGGCGGGCCGCCTCATGACGCACTGCACAGAGCCGACCCCGGCCGGGCCGCGCGCCGCTGACGCGCCGGCCGCCGGATCCACCGGCCAGGACGCCGTGCCGCAGCTCCAGGTCCCCGCGGCCCGCACCGACGCGTCGCGTCCCGGCTCGCGCCCGCCGGCGGGCACGGGCGGCCGCCCGCACGGGCGGGCGGCGGAGGGCGCCGCGTCCGGCGACGGGGACCGTTCCCGGGTGGAAGGGCTGCTGCTGGGGCTCGCGGCGGGAGACGCCGCAGGGTGGCCGGCGGCGCGGCACCGGGCGGCGCGGATGCCCGAGTGGACCCGGCGCCTGACCCGGGAGCTCGACACCTTCGCAGAGCAGAACGAGACGACCACCCTGCCGGTGCCGATCGCCCTCAACCAGCCGCCGGAGCCGCTGCGGCTCGGCCCGTCCGACGACGCCGAGTGGGCGGCCTTCACCGCCGAGGCGGTGCTCGCCTCGCGCGGGGCACTGCTCAGCGACCTGTCCCGGGACCGGCGGGTACGCGCCGCGGTGGACCTGGCATGGATGTCGCTGGCCGCCGAGATCTCCTCGGCGGCGGCCCGCGCGCCCGAGGTCGAGTCCGCGGTGATCCCGCTGCGGGCCAGGATCTCGGTACGAGCGGGACTGGGCAATCTCGCCACCGGCCTGCGGCCGCCCGCCACCGGGCACGACAACCCGCACTTCTTCGACGACGCCGCCTGCGGGCGGGCCTGCGTCCTGGCGGTCGTCCACCCCGGCGACCCGGCGGCCGCGGCGGACCTCGCCGAGTACGACGCGCGCTACACCCAGGACGAGGACGGGGTGCACGGCGCCCGTGCGATGGCCGCCGCCGTCGCGCTCGCGCTGGCCGGCGCGCCGGCGGCGGACTGCGTGGCAGGCGCGCTGCGCCAGCTGCCGCCCGGCTCGGAGATCGCCCGCAACGCGCAGCACGCCGTGGCGCTCGCCCGGGCCGCCCGGGCGGCCGACGGCGGCTGCCACGGGCAGGCCTTCGGGCTGATCCCGCTGCTCGAACACCAGATCATCGACCACGTCTACAGCTACGGCATCGCCGCCGCAGACACCGTGCCGGTCGCCCTCGCCCTGGTCCTGGCCAGTGACGGCGCCGTGGAGGAGGCGGTGCCCGCCGCGGCGTGCCTGTCGCGGGTCGCGGACTCGGCGCCCGCGCTGGCCGGCGCGCTGGCCGGCGCACTCGGCGGCGCGGAAGCCCTGCCCGCCTCCTGGCGGGCCGCGTGCAGGACTCTGGCCGGCTGCGCGCTGCCGCGGCTGGCCGGTCTCGACCTCGTGGAGTTGGCCGGACGGCTGGCCGGTATCGAACCGGCCGTCACAGCCCAGGAAGGACTCGGAATCCATGAAACTGACGCTTGAGGACCGTATCGCCGGCTGCCTCGTCGGCGCCGCCGTGGGCGACGCGCTCGGCGGCCCGGTGGAGGGCTGGACGCCGGAGCAGATCGCCGAACGGCACGGCGGCCGGGTGCGCGGCATCGTCGGCCCGTTCCACGACGACTGGCGCACCGCGCGGCCCATCGCGCCGTACCACAAGGGTGACGGCCACGTCACCGACGACACGTTGATGACGCACGCGCTGGTCCGGGTCTACGCGAAAGTACGCGACCACCTGGACGCGTACAGCATCGCCGAGCACCTGGTGCCCGACCTGATCACCACGCCGCGGTGGATACCGGAACTGGAGGCCGAGGCGCTGCCGTTGCAGCGGATCTTCCTGGCCGAGAAGTGGATCGTGGCCCGGCTGCACTACGGGCATGTGGACCCCCGGGAGGCCGGCGTCGGCAACATCGTCAACTGCGGTGCGGCGATGTACATGGCGCCGGTGGGCGTCGTCAACGCCGGTAATCCGGCGGCGGCTTACGCGGAGGCGCTGGAGGTGGCGGCGCCGCACCAGTCGTCGTACGGCCGCGAGGCGGCGGGGGTCTTCGCCGCGGCCGTGGCGGCGGCCTTCGTCCCCGGTGCGACCGCGGCGAGCGTGGTGGACACGGTGCTGGGGCTGGCCAAGGACGGTACGCGCTCGGCGGTCGAGGCGGTGTGCGAGCGCGCGGCCTCCTACGACGACTGGGAGCAGGCGCTCGGGCCCCTGCGGGAGGCGGTCGCGCCCTTCGACACGGTCGGGCCGCGTTACCGCGAGCCCTCGCTCGGCGCCCGGCGGCCGTCCCGGCTGCACGCGATCGAGGAACTGCCGGTCGCGCTCGGGATGTTGCTGGTCGCCGGCGGCGACTACGCGCCCGCGGTGCTCGGCTCGGTGAACTACGGCCGGGACTGCGACTCGATCGCCACGATGAGCGGAGCCGTCGCCGGCGTGCTCGGCGGTGCCGGGTCGGTGCCCTCCGACTGGACCGCCGAGGTGGGCCGGGCCAGCCGGCTCGACCTGCACGGTCCGGCGGCCGAGCTGACCGCCGTGACCCGGGAGGTCTTCGCCCGGGACACCGAGCGCCGCCGGGCGCACGAGGCGGCGTTCACGGCCGTGGCGGGGGTGCGATGACGACCCCGCCGGGGCACCTGCGGCTGACCTGGGTCCAGCCCGAGGACCTGCTCGGCCACGAACTGCGGCAGGCCGCGGAGGACGGCCGCGACGCCGCCGGTGTCCGCCGCCGCTGGCTGGCGGCGGGCGGCCATCTCGCCCCCGACCGGGCGGGGGCCTCCCCCGGTCCGGCCACGGCGGCGCTGCGCGCCCTGGCGGAATCCCTGCTCGACGAACTGGCGTCGGTGCCGCCGCCGTCCGCCGCGGACGAGCCGACGGCGCTGGCCGCCGTCCACGCGGCGTCCCCGGCGTGGTCGGCCGAGGGCCCCAGCGGTGCGGCCGCCCGGCGGCGTGTGGAAGGAGACCGGGCGGGGCTGGCGGTCCGGCTGGAAGCCGGCTGGCTGGGGCGGGCCGCCGGGTGCCTGCTCGGGAAGCCGGTGGAGAAGCTGACGCTCGGCGGCATCCGGGAGATCGCCCGGGGGACCGGGAACTGGCCGCTGGACGGCTGGTTCACCGCCGTCGGGCTGGATCCGGCGGTCGCCGCCCGGCATCCGTGGAACCGCCGCAGCGCGGGCACCTCGCTGGCCGAGAACATCAGCGGGATGCCGGAGGACGACGACCTCAACTACCCGCTGCTCGGGCTGCTGTTGCTGGAGGCGCACGGCCACGGCTTCAGCACCGCCGATGTCGCGGAGCTGTGGCTCGCGGAGCTGCCCGCGGGCCGCACCTTCACCGCCGAGCGGGTCGCGTACCGCAATCTGCTGGACGGGATCGAGCCGCCGCACACCGCCACCCGGCGCAATCCCTTCCGCGAGTGGATCGGCGCGCTCATCAGGGCCGACGTCTACGGCTGGACGCACCCGGGCGACCCGGTCGCGGCCGCCGACGAGGCGTGGCGGGACGCGGTGCTCACGCACACCGCCAACGGCGTCTACGGTGCGATGTTCGCCGCGGCGACGATCGCCCGCGCGGCGGGCGGGGACACCGACGTCCATGAGTGCCTGGCCGCCGGGCTCGCCGTGCTGCCGAGCGGGTCGCGGCTGGCCGCGGCGGTGCGTTTCGGCGTCGCTGCGGCCCGCGCGGAGCCGACCGGGACGCCCGGGGGCTTCGCGGACGTCGTGGACGCGCTGCACAGCGCCTACGGCGGGCACCACTGGGTGCACGTCGTGCCCAACGCGAGCCTGCTGGCCGCCGCCCTCACCCATGCGGACGGCGACTTCACCGGCTCCATCACCCGCGTGGTGTCCGGCGGTTGGGACACCGACTCCAACGGGGCGACGGCCGGTTCCGTGGCCGGGCTGCTCGCGGGTTCGCCCGCCGCCCTGCCCGGCCGCTGGACGGACCCGCTGAAGAACCGGCTGTCGACCACGGTCGGCGGCCTCGACGGCATCGGCTTCGACACGCTGGCCCGGCGCACCGCCGCGCTGGCTGTCCTCCCGCAGGAAGGCACGTCATGACCGCAGCGCCCGCAGGGCCTCCTGGGATCGCGGTCCTGGGCAGCGCCAACATGGACCTGGTGGCGTACGTCAGGGCCGCACCGGCCCGAGGTGAGACGGTGACCGGCGAGTCGTTCCGCACGGTCGCCGGCGGCAAGGGCGCCAACCAGGCGATCGCCGCCGCCCGGGCGGGCGGCGCGGTCACGATGATCGGCGCGGTCGGCGACGACGACTTCGGCCGGCAGCTGCGTGCCGCGCTGGAGGGCGCCGGGGTCGGCACCGGCCGGCTGCGCACGGCGCCGGGCCCGAGCGGCATCGCGCAGATCGTGGTGGACGGCGAGGGGCACAACGCGATCGTGGTGGTGCCGGGCGCCAACGGCACGGTGAAGGAGCTGACATCGCAGGACGAGGCGGCGATCGGTGCGGCCGGCGCGCTGCTGCTGCAGCTCGAACTCCCGCTGGCAGGCGTACTCGCCGGGGCGCGGGCGGCCAGGGCGCACGGCGTGCGTACGGTGCTGACCCCCGCCCCCGCACAACCGCTGCCCGCCGAACTGCTGGCCGTCACCGACCTGTTGGTGCCCAACGAGCACGAGGCCGCCGCGCTCAGCGGTGAGCGCGATCCGCGTGCGGCGGCCCGCGCGCTGCTCGACGCGGTACCGGAGGTGGTGATCACGCTGGGCGGGGCGGGCTGCCTGCACGCGGTACGCGGCCGGGAGCCGCTGGCCGTCCCGGCGCTGGCCGCCGACGTGGTGGACACCACCGCCGCGGGCGACACCTTCGTCGGGGCGCTGGCGGTGGCGCTCGGCGAGGGCCGCGCGACCGCCGACGCGCTTCGCTGGGCGACCGCCGCCTCCGCGCTGTCCGTCGAACGCCCCGGCGCCTCCTCCTCGATGCCGGACCGCGCGGCCATCGACGCCCGCGCCGCCCTGGCCCGCCCGGCCCCGTAGCCGCCCGCACACACCCTCGGAAACACCGGAACACCGAAACAGAGGTAGGACCCATGCACCATCCGCATCCGCAGGAAGCGGCCCCCTCCGCCCCGCCGGATCCCGGCTCCGCCCCGGCGAGCCCGCCGGCCGCCGCGGGACCGCTGGCCGGGATCCGGGTGCTGGACCTGGCGACGCTCTTCGCCGGTCCTGGCGCCGCGACGCTGCTCGGCGACTTCGGCGCCGACGTGATCAAGGTCGAGCACCCGAGCAAGCCGGACCCGTCCCGGGGCCACGGCCCGGGCAAGAACGGCGTCGGCCTGTGGTGGAAGCACCTCGGCCGCAACAAGCGCAATGTCACCGTCGACCTGTCCACGCCCGGCGGCCGCGAGGTGCTGCTCAAGCTGGCCGCGTCCGCCGACGTGATCATCGAGAACTTCCGCCCGGGCACCCTGGAGAAGTGGAGCCTGGGCTGGGAGGAGCTGTCCGCGGCCAACCCCCGGTTGGTGCTGGCCCGGGTCACCGCCTTCGGCCAGTTCGGCCCGTACGCGCGCCGCCCGGGCTTCGGCACCCTCGCCGAGGCGATGAGCGGCTTCGCGGCGACCACCGGCGAACCGGAAGGACCGCCGACGCTGCCGCCGTTCGGCCTGGCCGACGCGGTGGCCGGGCTCGCCACGGCGTACGCGGTGATGGCGGCGCTCGCGGGCCGCGACCGTACCGGCGCCGGGCAGGTGGTGGACATGGCGATCATCGAGCCGATGCTCGCGGTCCTCGGCCCGCAGCTGCTCTGGTACGACCAACTCGGCTATGTGCAGCCGCGGATGGGCAACCGCTCGTCCAACAACGCCCCCCGCAACACCTATCGCACCGCGGACGGCAGCTGGCTGGCGGTGTCGTCGTCGGCGCAGTCGGTGGCCGAGCGGGTGCTGCGGCTGGTCGGCCACCCGGAGTTCGTCGACGAGCCGTGGTTCGCGACCGGCACCGGGCGGGCCGCGCACGCCGAGGAGATCGACAAGGTGGTCGGCGACTGGATCGCCCGGCACGACCGGGACGAGGTGGTGGCCGCGTTCGAGTCGGCGCAGGCCGCGGTCGCCCCGGTCTACGACGTGCGCGACGTGGTCGCCGACCCGCAGTTCCGGGCGCTGGGCACGGTGGCGCGGGTGGAGGACGAGGATCTGGGCCCGCTGCGGATGCAGAACGTGCTCTTCCGGCTGTCCGGCACCCCGGGCGGCATCCGCTGGGCCGGCCGGGCGCACGGCGCCGACACCGACGACGTGCTGGCCGAACTCGGCCTGACCGCACCGCAGATCGAGGCGCTGCGCGAGGAGGGCGCGCTGTGAGCCCGCAGGTCCGCGCAGCGGGCTCGGTACCGGCCCCCGGCGGTGACCCGCAGGCGGCCGGGGGGCGGCAGCCCGGCCGCTCCGGCGTCGTCCTGACCTGGCTGTACGCGCCCGGCGACCGGCCGGAGGTGGTGGCCAAGGCGCTGCGGTCGGGGGCTGACGTGGTGCTGGTGGACCTGGAGGACGCGGTCAGGGCCGACCGCAAGGACTATGCCAGGGCCGCGACGGCCGAACTGCTGGCGGACCCCGTCTCCGGCCCGACCGCCGTGCATGTCCGGGTCAACGCGCTGGAGGGTCCGCTGCTCGCCGCCGACCTGGCCGCGCTCGCCGGGCTTCCCGGGCTCGGCGGGCTGCGGCTGCCGAAGGTCGGCGCGCCCGGCGACGTCGGCCGGGTGGTGCGGATGCTGCGCCAGGCCGGGGACGTACCCGCGCTGTATCCGCTGCTGGAATCCGCGCTCGGCGTGGAGAACGCCTTCGCGATCGCGTCGGCGGACCCCGCCGTCCGGGGCATCGCGCTCGGCGAGGCGGACCTGCGGGCGGACCTCGGGGTCGCCGACGAGGAGGCGCTGGAGTGGCCCCGGGTCCGCACGGTGGTCGCGGCGCGGGCGGCGGGACTGGCGGCGCCGGCCCAGTCGGTCTACCCCGACGTCAGGGACGTGACCGGGCTCGCCGCCTCCTGCCGGCGCGGCCGGGCGCTGGGCTTCCTCGGCCGGGCCGCGATCCACCCGCGCCAGCTGCCGGTGATCGAGCGGGCGTATCTGCCCTCCGCGCCGGAGATCGCCGCGGCCCGGGAGACGGTGGCGGCGGCCGACGCCTCGCCGGGCGCGCTGGCACTGCCCGACGGGCGCTTCGTCGACCCCGCGGTGGTGGCCGGCGCCCACCGGGTGCTGGCACTCGCGTCCCGCGCGGAGGCGACTACCTGAGCCGGCCGCGGTACGGCCCCGGGAGCCGTACCGCGGCGGCGGGTCGCTACGATCGGCGGCCACCGTCCCCGGCCGAGGAGTCCCGTGTGAGCAGTGAGGCGTTCTACCGGAGTCTGGGCGGCGGCCGGTACGCGAGCACTCCCGCGACGGCGGGGCCGTGGAGCGCCGGGACGCAGCACGCGGGTCCGCCGTCCGCGCTGGTCGGCCGGGTGATGGAGGGTCACCGGCCCAGGCCGGGCATGCGGATCGCCCGGCTGACGGTCGACCTGCCGCGCCCGGTGCCGGTCGGCGACCTCGACGTGGAGGTGACGACGATACGCAGCGGCGGGCGCAGCGAACTGCTGGAGGGCCGGATCACCTCGGGCGGCAGGACGGTGCTGCTGGCCAGGGCCTGGCGGCTGGTGGCGGCGCCCGACGACACCCCGGCGCTGAGCCCGTTGCCACCCGTACCGCCGCTGCCGGGCCCGCAGCCGCCGCAGACGATGGCCGGGGCGTATCTGGACGGCTACGTCTCGGCGATGGAGTGGCGCTTCCCGCCGGGCGCGCCGGGCGCGGCCGAACCGGGCTTCGACACGCCGGGACCGGGTACGGCCTGGGCGCGGCAGCGGGTGCCGCTGGTCGCGGGCGAGCCGGACACCCCGCTGACCAGGGCGCTGGCGCTGGCCGACAGCAGCTGGGCGGTCGGCTTCGAGCTGGACCACCACCGCGGCCTGGTCATCAACACCGACGTCACCCTGGTGCTGCACCGCGACCCGGTCGGCGAGTGGCTCTGCCTGCGCTCGGCCACCGCCGCGGCTCCGGGCGGCGCGGGCCTGGCCCACGGCGAGTTGCACGACGCGACGGGCGAGTGCGGGCGGATCCTGCAGACGCTGCTGGTCGCCGAACGCTGAAGGGCCGCGCGGGCGGCGCGCCGAGCCTATCCGTTTCGCGGTGATGTGTCGGCCATAATCGCGGGCAGGGAGCAGTCTGTAGCACCGTCAGCAGCACGGCATCCGGCGATACGACAAAGGGTGGATCCATGGCCTCCGCAGACCAGGCGGCGCAGAACAGCAAGAGTCCGGGCGGCGGGACGCCGCACGGCACGGCGCAGATCGGGGTGACCGGGCTGGCCGTGATGGGCCGCAACCTCGCCCGCAACCTCGCCAGGCACGGCTACGCCACCGCGATCCACAACCGCACCGCCGCGCGCACCCGGGCGCTGGTCCAGGAGTTCGGCGACGAGGGCAGGTTCGTGCCGTCCGAGAGCGCCGAGGACTTCGTCGCCTCGCTGGAGCGGCCCCGGCGGATCATCGTCATGGTCAAGGCGGGCGACCCCACCGACGCGGTGATCGAGGAGTTCGCACCGCTGCTCGAACCCGGCGACATCATCGTGGACGCGGGCAACGCGCACTTCGCCGACACCCGGCGCCGGGAGAAGGACCTGCGCGAGCGCGGCATCCACTTCGTGGGCACCGGCGTGTCGGGCGGCGAGGAGGGCGCGCTGCACGGCCCGAGCATCATGCCGGGCGGCTCCGCCGAGTCCTACGAGGCGCTCGCGCCGATGCTGGAGGCCATCGCCGCCAAGGCCGACGACGGCACGCCGTGCGTGACCCACATCGGCCCGGACGGTGCAGGACACTTCGTCAAGATGGTGCACAACGGCATCGAATACGCCGACATGCAGCTCATCGCCGAGTCCTACGACCTGCTGCGGCACGCGCTCGACCTGCCGCCCGCGCAGATCGCGGAGGTCTTCCGCGAGTGGAACCGCGGGCGCCTGGAGTCCTACCTCATCGAGATCACCGCGCAGGTGCTTGCGCACACCGACGCCGAGACCGGCAAGCCGTTCGTGGACATCGTGCTCGACGAGGCCGAGCAGAAGGGCACGGGCCGCTGGACCGTACAGACCGCGCTCGACCTCGGGGTGCCGGTCAGCGGCATCGCCGAGGCGGTCTTCGGGCGGTCCGTCTCCGGCCACGCCGAGCTGCGCGAGGCGGCCCGCGACCTGCCGGGTCCGACGCCGACGCTCCTGGACAGCGCGGCCTACGACCGCTTCGCCGACGACGTCGAGCAGGCGCTGTACGCGTCGAAGATCGTCGCCTACGCGCAGGGCTTCCACCAGATCGCGGCCGGCAGCGCCGAATACGGCTGGGACGTCGACCAGGGCGGTGTCGCGGCGATCTGGCGGGCCGGCTGCATCATCAGGGCGGCCTTCCTCGACCGGATCAGGGCCGCGTTCGACGCCAGGGCCGATCTGCCGACGCTGCTCATCGACGAGCACTTCGGCGAGGCGCTGCGGGGTGCGCAGAGCGCGTGGCGGCGGGTGGTGAGCACGGCGGCCGAGCTGGGCATCCCCACGCCGGGCTTCGCGGCCGCGCTCGCCTACTACGACAGCCTCCGCGCGGAGCGGCTGCCCGCCGCGCTCATCCAGGCCCAGCGCGACTACTTCGGCGCGCACACCTACCGTCGTGCCGACCGCCCGGGCACGTTCCACACCCTCTGGGCCGAGTCCTCCCGCCCGGAGGTCACCCCGTCCTGACCCCCCGCTCCCCCGCGCACCGGGGTGATCGCCACTCGCGATGGCATCGGGCCTCCCGATGCTCCCTGGTGCTCGGGCTCGGGTCACCACGCCGTCCACGCACGCCACCGCGTCCGCCTGCTCGAACAACTCATCGCGCCGGGCAGTCAGATACTCGTCGTCAACCGCTCAGACGTGACCTCTCGCAGCGAAGGTTGAGCGCCGATCGCGCGAGTGGGGCCGGTCGAGATAGCTGTCACTGGCCGCGTCGGTTCGCCGGGCTGCGATCATGCTGGGATGGCCCGTGACGTCCTGTTCTTCCTCGCCGCCGACGACGAGGCTGCGGCGGCTGCGCGGCTGCGGGGACCCGGTGCCGCCTTCGAGCCCGCCAGGTGCCACTTCATAGATCCGGACACGGTCATTGCCGAGTGGGACATGTACTTCGAGGAGCCCTCGGCCGAGGCCCCGTCATCTGAGCGGCTGTATGCGTGGCGGCCTTGGCCTGAGTGGGTCGTTCCTCCCTTGAACGATGGCGTTGAGGTGCTCGCTCTGCCGAAGCGGCTGACTCGTGCGCTGGCCGACGCGAGCCTCGCCGAATTGGAAGAGCTTGCCAGTCGCTGGACCACGCGGCTCCGGTCCGAGGACGGGGACGAGATGACGGACGACGATCTCCTGGCGGTTCTCCGGAAAGTCGCCCGGCCCGTCGCCTGCCCGACCGGCGGGGTCGGGTACGGCCTGTGGCTGAACGGGGCGCCGTACTGGCACCTGACCGGCTTCACTGTGGACACCGCCGCCAAGGGCATCGTCCTCGACGCCTCACCGCACGTCACGGTGGACGGCGTCGAGGTCCGCAACATCGGCGACGAGGGGGTGCACTTCCGCAAGGGCAGCGCCGACGGGGTGATCAGGAACTCCTTCGTGCACGACGCCGGCCAGAACCAGCCGGACTACGGCGTCGTCTCGGGCAACACCTTCAACGGCAGCGGAGAGCAGAACCAGAACTCCGCGGATTCCGCCATCGACGCCAAGGGCGACGGCTACCGGATCGACGGCAACACCGTGACCGACCCCTACCTGGACGGCTTCCAGACGCACACCGCCCAGTCCCCCTACGGCTGCGGCAACACCTTCTCCGGCAACAAGTTCACCGTCACCGCCTCGGACGGCTACGGCATCAACGTCACCAACAACAGCAAGAGCAAGTGCGGCGGCAGCAGCCCCAACGTCGTCCACGCCTCCAACACCTCGACCGGCGGGAAGGGCCTGACGAACATCACCGTCGCCACACCCTGACCGCCCCTCGCACCGGCGGCCGGCGCCCCACCCCCACGGGGGCGCCGGCCGTCCGCTCAGGTGCCCAGCTCGGCGATCAGCGGCACCGCCCGGGACAGGTGCACGGTGCCGGCGATGATCAGCGCGATCCCGGCCAGCTCCGGCACGATCCACCAGCCGACGCGGATGTGCTCGGAGTAGACCAGCACCCCGAGCAGCAGGCTGACGGTCGCGTCACCGAGGGTCAGGGCGGGCTGGGAGGCCGCGATGGAACCGGCCTGCAGCGCGTTCTCCAGCAGGAAGACCGCCGTCACCCCGCACACGGCGAAGCCGTAGGTCTGCCAGGCGGTCAGGAAGGCGTCGAAGCCGCTGGCGGAGAAGGTGTTGGCGGCCGACTTGATCAGGGCGGCGGTCAGCGCGTTGGAGATCGCGGCCCCGGTGCCGAGCAGTGCCGCCCGGGTGGCACCCGACGGGCGGTGCCTGGCCGCGGCGACCGTGAAGACGGTGCCCCCCGCGCACAGCGCCACCGCGGGAATCCAGCGGGTCATCGGCGCCTGGTCCGTCCCCCCGTCCGGCGCGGCACTGGCCAGCGCCACCACCAGACCCGCGACCATGCAGCCGACCGAGATCCAGCCCGACGCGGGCAGGGTGCGGTGCAGTACCGGGATGGCGATCAGCAGCGCGAAGGGCAGTTCGAGGATGAAGACCGGCTGCGCCAGCGCCAGCGGCCCCTCCACCAGCGCGAGTGCCTGGAAGAGCGCCGCCCCGACCACTCCGCAGATGCCCAGCAGCCATACCGGCTGCCTGACCATGTCCACCATCAGCCGCGGCTTGAGCGCGTCCTGGGCCGGCACCGACAGCGCGGCCTTGCGCTGCAGCACCGTCCCGGCGGCGTTGCTCGCGGCCCCGAGGAGCGCGAAGATCACGCAGAGCACCAGCAGGGTCGGCCTCCGGTGGCGTCATGGCCCGGTGCGCGGCACGGATCGGGCGGAAGAGGGTCCGCGGCCGGGCGCGGACGGCTGTCCGCCCCAGCATCCGTCGTGCGGGCCACCGCACCGGCCACCGGCCGGGCCGACTGGCGCGCCCTTCACCCGATCGCGCCAGCGCCCCGGGCCTGAGCCCCGGGGCGGACGGTTCCGGGCCGGTGCGGACGGTCCAGGACAGGTGCGGACGGTCCAGGACAGGTGCGGACGGTTCCGGTGCGGCCCGGGGCCCACCCGGTGCCTCAGGCCGCGAAGGCGTCGACGCCGGTGAGCTCGGCCGACAGCGCCCAGAGCCGGGCAGCCTGGTCAGGGTCGATCGCGTAGTCGCGCACGCCGCGGCGAGCGGCGTTGGCCGGTGCGGGCTCGGCGACCTCGCAGTCCTCCAGGTACACCCCGCCCAGCCCGTCGAGCGCGGGCGAGGTCGCCGCCCAGACCTGGGTCGCCGCGCCCTCCTGGGTGGACTTGAAGCCGGGCGGGTTCAGCGGCCTGCCGTCCTCGTCGATCCAGCCGCGCTCCACCATCTCGGCCTTGGGCAGGTGCCGCTGCAGCGGGGTGAGGATGCTGCCCGGGTGCAGCGAGAAGGCGCGGACACCCCGGCCGCGGCCGAGCGTGTCGAGCTGCCGGGCGAAGAGCACGTTGGCGGTCTTGGCCTGGCCGTAGGCCTCCAACTTGTCATAGCCGTGGCCGAAGTGGATGTCGTCCCAGCGGATCGGCGAGTTGTGGTGGCCGCCGGAGGAGACCGCCACCACCCGCGCGCCCGGCTTGATCGCCGGCCAGAGCCGGTTGACCAGGGCGTAGTGGCCCAGGTGGTTGGTGGCGAACTGGGCTTCCCAGCCCGGACCGACCCGGGTCTCCGGGCAGGCCATGACCGCGGCGCTGTTGATCACGATGTCGATGCCGCGGCCGGTGGCGAGGAAGCGGTCGGCGAAGTCGCGGACGCTGTCGAGGTCGGCCAGGTCGAGCCGGTCCACCTCCACGCCCTCGATACCCGCCAGCGCCTCGGTGGCGGTCTCCGGGCGACGGGCCGGCACCACGACGTGGGCGCCTGCCTTGGCCAGAGCCCGGGTGGCCTCAAGACCTATGCCGGAGTAGCCACCCGTGACGAGCGCGAGCTTTCCGGTCAGGTCGATGCCGCGCAGCACGTCGTCGGCGGTGCTCTTGGCACCGAAGCCGGAGCCGATCGGTCTCTGTGGCGTCTGTGGCGTAGTCATGGCGTCGAGGCTAGGAGCTGAAGTGCGCTTCAAGGCAAGTGGCCGCGGGATCGTCCGTACGGCCCCGGATGCGGGGTCAGGCAGCGCGGACGGCCGGCGGTGGTCATGATCACCCCGGCCGCGGCGGGCGCTGCGCGCTGCGGGTCCCGCATCAGGCCACTAGGCTGAACGGCGGACCTGTAGCGAAACGCGCAGGAAGCGGATCGGGACGGGGATGCCCATGACAGCACCGGACAGCGCACGCCGAGCCGTACTCCTCACCGTCGACGACGACCCGGGAGTCTCCCGCGCGGTCGCCCGCGACCTGCGGCGGCGGTACGGCGAGCGCTACCGGGTGGTGCGGGCCGAGTCCGGCGACTCGGCCCTGGACGCACTGCGGCAGATGAAGCTGCGCGGCGACCTGGTCGCGGTGATCCTGGCGGACTACCGCATGCCGCAGATGAACGGCATCGAATTCCTCGAGCAGGGCATGGACGTCTACCCCGGCGCCCGGCGGATCCTGCTCACCGCCTACGCCGACACCGGCGCCGCGATCGACGCGATCAACGTCGTGGACCTGGACCACTACCTGCTCAAGCCGTGGGACCCGCCGGAGGAGAAGCTCTACCCGGTGGTCGACGAGCTGCTGGAGAGCTGGCTGGCCTCCGACCACCGGCCGGTCCCGGAGACCAAGGTCGTCGGCCACCGCTGGTCGGCGCGGTCGTCCGGGGTCAGGGAGTTCCTCGCGCGCAACCAGATCCCCTACCGCTGGTATCTGTCCGACCAGTCCGAGGGACGGCGGCTGCTGGACGCGGCCGGCCACGACGGATTGCGGCTGCCGCTGGTGATCGCGCCCGGCGGCGAGGTGCTGATCGAGCCGTCGGACCAGGATCTGGCCGCGCAGGTGGGGCTGGCGACCACGCCGGCGGAGGAGTTCTACGACCTGGTGGTGATCGGCGCCGGACCGGCGGGCCTCGGTGCGGCGGTCTACGGTGCCTCCGAGGGCCTGAAGACCGTCCTGATCGAGCGCACCGCGACCGGCGGCCAGGCCGGGCAGAGCGCCAGGATCGAGAACTACCTGGGCTTCCCCGACGGTGTCTCCGGCGCCCAGCTCACCGACCGCGCACGCCGCCAGGCGACCCGGTTCGGCGCCGAGCTGCTCAGCGCGTGCGAGGTCACCGGCCTGGAGGTGAGCGGCCCGACCCGGACCGTGCGCTTCGCCGACGGCAGCTCGGTCTCGGCCCAGAGCATCATCCTCACCACCGGGGTGGCCTACCGGCTGCTCGACGTGCCGGGGCTGGCGGAGCTGACCGGCCGCGGTGTCTACTACGGGTCGGCGCTGACCGAGGCCGCGGGCTGCGAGGGGCAGGACGTCTACATCGTGGGCGGCGCTAACTCGGCCGGCCAGGCCGCGGTCTACCTGTCGCGGGGTGCCAAGTCGGTGACGCTGCTGGTGCGCGGGCCGTCGCTGGAGGCGTCCATGTCGCACTACCTGATCCAGCAGATCTCGGCGATACCCACCATCAGCGTCCGTACCGGCACGGTGGTCGCCGCCGCCCACGGCGAGGACCACCTGGAGGGCCTGACCCTGCGGGACAGCGCCGGCGGCGGCACGGAAATGGTCGACGCCCAGCGGTTGTTCGTCTTCATCGGGGCCGCACCGCGCACCGACTGGCTGCAGGGCGTGCTGAGCAGGGACGCGCACGGTTTCCTGCTGACCGGCCCTGATCTGGCGGCCGAGGGCGAGCGCCCGCCCGGCTGGGAGCCGGACCGGCCGCCGTACCACCTGGAGACCAGCGTGCCCGGGGTCTTCGCGGCCGGCGACGTCCGGGCGGAGTCCGCCAAGCGGGTCGCGTCCGCGGTCGGTGAGGGCGCGATGGCCGTCATGCTCGTCCACCGCTATCTGGAGGGGCTGTGAGCGTCAGTCTGGAGGGACCGTGAACAGCTGTACGAAGCCGTGCGACCCGGAGGAACTGCGGTCGCTGTTCCTGTTCGAGCACCTGACACCCGAGCAGCTGGGCCGGCTGTGCAGCGCCGGCCGGGTGGAGAGCGCGGAGCCCGGCCAGGTCTACGCCGAGGGCGACCCCGCGAGCTGCTTCTACGTGCTGCTCGACGGCACCGTGGTCACCTCGCGGCGGGTCGGCAACGACGACATCGAGGTCAACCGCACCTCGATGCGGGGCGTGTACGCCGGGGCCTTCCAGGCCTATCTGGGCGACCGGGTCCCGCAGCTCTACACCAACTCGCTGCGGGTCACCGAGCCGTCCCGGTTCTTCGTGCTGTCCGCCGACGACTTCGCGCAGATCATGCGGGACTGGTTCCCGATGGCCGTGCACCTGCTGGAAGGGCTCTTCTTCGGCAACAAGACCTTCCAGCAGGTGGTCAGCCAGCGTGAGCGGCTGCTGGCGCTGGGTTCGCTGTCGGCGGGTCTGACCCACGAGTTGAACAACCCGGCCGCCGCGGCGCTGCGGGCCACCTCGGCGCTGCGCGACCGGGTCGCCGGCATGCGCCACAAGCTCAAGATCCTCACCGCCGGCCCCTACCGGCAGTCCGACCTCGACACCCTGATCGGGGTGCAGGAGCGGGCCGTCGAGCGGATCGCCAAGGCGCAGGCGCTGAGCCCGATGGAGACCGCCGACCAGGAGGACGCGGTCGGCGACTGGCTCGACGACCACGGCATCACCGGCGGCTGGGACCTCGCGCCGGTCTTCGTCCAGGCCGGCCTTGACCAGGAGTGGCTGGACCAGGTCGCGGCCGCGGTGGACGGCGAGCTGCTGGAGAGCGCCGTGCGGTGGCTGAACTACACCGTCGAGACCGAGCTGCTGATGAACGAGATCGAGGACTCCACCTCCCGGGTGTCCGGTCTGGTCAACGCCGCCCGGCAGTATTCGCAGCTGGACCGCGCCCCCTACCAGGTGGTCGACATCCACGAGCTGCTGGAGAGCACGCTGCAGATGCTGGGCGCGAAGATCGGCCCGGAGATCAGGGTGGTCCGGGAGTTCGACCACACGCTGCCGCGCGTCCCGGCCTTCCCGGGCGAGCTGAACCAGGTGTGGACGAATCTGATCGACAACGCGGTGTCGGCGATGGACGGGACGGGCACACTCACCGTGCGCACCTCGCGGGAGCACGGCAGGCTGGTGGTGGACTTCGAGGACACCGGTCCCGGGGTCCCGGAGGAGATCCGGCAGCGGATCTTCGAGCCGTTCTTCACCACCAAGCCGGTGGGGCAGGGCACCGGCCTCGGGCTCGACATCTCCTGGCGGATCGTGGTCAACAAGCACCACGGCGACCTGGAGGTCGAGTCGCAGCCGGGCACCACCCGTTTCCGGGTCAGACTGCCGATCGCCGCCAGCACCCCCGACGCCGAGGAGGCCACCGAATGAGCACCGCTGAAACCCCTGGGATCGACCCGTCCGTGCCGCCGAGCGGCGACGGCTGCGTGGACTGCGACAAGGCCGGCGGCTGGTGGCTGCACCTGCGCAGGTGCGCGACCTGCGGGCACATCGGCTGCTGTGACAGCTCCCCCTCGCAGCACGCCTCCGCGCACGCCTCGGCCAGCGGCCACCCGGTGATCAGGTCGTACGAGCCGGGCGAGGAGTGGTTCTGGAACTACGCCTCCAACAGCTACGTCGAGGACGGCCCGGATCTGGCGCCGCCGATCTGCCACCCGACGTCGCAGTCCACCCCGGGCCCCGCCGACCGGGTGCCCGGCGACTGGCGCTCCCAGCTGCACTGACGCTGTCTGGAGCGCTCCCGGATGACCACCGCACGAGATCTGCTTTTCGTGGCCATGGACATGCCCTCGACCCGGCCGCTGGAACGCGGCGACCTGTCCCTGGCGCTGGCCGGGGCCGAGCTGATCGATCTGCTCGGCCCCGGCGTCGTCACGCTCGACGGCGAGTTCGTGCTGCCCACCGGCCGGACGGCCAGCGCCGACCCGCAGCTCGACCTGGCCTTGGCCGCGGTCGCCCCGGTGGCGGACGGCGAGACCGTCGAGGACTGGCTGTGGCGCCGGGGGCGCGGGCTGTCCGACGCGTATCTCGCCGCGCTCGAAGCGGACGGGCTGCTCGGCCGGGAGGAACGGCGCCGCTTCCTGGTCCTGCGCACCAGCCGGATGGTGCTCGCCGACTCCCCCGGGCGGCGGCGGGCGGCGCACCGCTGGGCGGCCGACGAGCCGGTGCTGCTCGCGCTGGCGGCCGTCATCGGCATCTCGGGGCCGCCCCCCGTCCCCGAGCCGCCCGCCGGCCCGGTCAGCACGATCCTCACCGCCGTGCGCCACGCGGTCGAGGAGCTCACCGCTGAGCGCCACCGCCGCGCGCGCCGCCTCGACGAGGCCCGCCAGACGTACGTCCGCCGCGGCTTCTGACCCGCTCCCCTTCCCCGAGGGAGACCCCGGGGGTGCTGCGTGCGCGGCTCCCCCGGACGCGCTCAAGCGTCCCGCCGGTGGAGAACCGCCAGGCCCGCCAGCAGGCCGCCCGCGGCCCACGCGGTGAGGACGCCCAGCCCCCCGTACGGCCCGATCGGCGCATCGGAACCCGGGAGCGTGGCCTGGACCGCGAGTCCCGCCGTCATGGGTCCGATCTGCTGCAGGTGCCGGTACCAGTCCGGATCGGCCACGACCGACGCGAGGATCGGGAAGAGGTAGAGCAGCCCGAGCACCGCCCCGATCGCCGCCGCGGAATCCCGCACCGCGGTGGCCACACCGAGGCTGAGCAGCGCGACCAGCACCAGGTAGACCACCGAGCCGGCAGCGGCCCTGAGCGCCGGCCCGTGCGCGGGCGAGAAGCCCGTGAAGCCGTTCCCTGGCAGGATCAGCCGCCCGGCCAGCACCGAGCCGCCCACGGCGAGCACGCCGGCGGCCAGCACCAGGCCGGTCAGGACCGCGACCTTAGCCGCCAGGACGATGGTCCTGTGCGGTACCGCGGCGAGCGTGGTGCGGATCATGCCAGTGCCGTACTCCCCGCTGATCAGCAGCGCCGCGAGCACCGCCACCCCGGCCTGCCCGAACTGCACGCCGGTCAGGCTGAGCCTCCCGGGGTCCTGCGAGCACCCGGCGGCCGGGCAGTGGACGGCGGCGGCCGTCGCCGCGCTCACCGCCGCGGTGAGCACGGCGACCGCGGCCAGGAGCCACAGCAGGCCGGGCAGGGTGCGGACCTTGGTCCACTCGGCGTGCACCGCCTGCCGCAGCCCGCTCACGCGTCCCTCCTGCGCAGCAGTACCGCCGCAGCGGCGACCACCGCGGCCGCGTAACCGCACAGCACCCCGAGCCCGCCCCACGGCGGTAGCGGGAAGTAGCCGTCCGCCGGCGTGTAGTCCGCGGCGACCTGCGCGTACTGATGGACGCTCTGCTGTACGGCGAAGGCCGCCGCCGGGGTCAGCCGGGTCAGCCAGCGGGACGGCCCGGCGGGCATCACCGCGGCCACCGCGAGGATGTACGGCAGCACGATCGCGACGACGACCGCGGCCACCGCGCCGGCGCTGCGCCGCAGCACGGCGCCGAGCGCCAGCGCGAGGACCGCGGTGACGGCGAAGAGCGCCCCGGTCCCGACGACCAGCCGCAGGTCGGTCGCGAACGGCGTGCGGTAGAGCGGGAACTGCTTGCTCTTCTGGACCGCCTCGACCAGCGGCACGGCGATCGCGGCGGCCGCCAGCCCGGTGACGAAGGCGACCGCGCCGATCACCGTCGCCTTGGCGGCCAGCACCCGCCCGCGCCGGGGACTCGCGGTGAGCGTGGTGCGGATCAGGCCGCGGCGGTATTCCGCGGTGACGAACATCGTGGCCACCACGGTCACCACCACCAGCCCGGCGAAGGTGCCGATGAGCGTGCTCTCGACGGTCTTGGCGGGCGAGCCGCGCCCTGGCACGTCCGGCGCGACGTCGCCGCTGCCGGTCAGCGTGAAGGTGCCGCCGGACTGCCGGTACCCGAGGTCGGGGAGGCCGCCCGCGCCGGGCCCCCGGTCCGTGCCGCCGACGACGTCCTCGGTCCAGCCGCCGCCCGCCGTGCCCCGCAGCGCCACCGAGTCGAAGGCGGCTGTCGCCCTGGAGGGCCCGCCGCTCGAACTCGACCCGCCGAGCGAGTTGCTGGTGACGGTGTATTCGGGCGAGGTGGCGAACAGCCCGGCCTGGACGGTGGCGGGCAGGCCCGCGAGGTGGGCGGTGCCGATGGCCTTCCAGTGCGTGCCGTCGGCCGAGTCGTAGCCGGTGAGGGTGTCGCCCGCCCGGGTCAGCCGCAGCCAGCGCGGCACGGAGGGGGGGGCGGGGGCGGGCGGACCGGCCAGGTCGTGGGTGTAGTCGTACTGCATCCGTACGCCGTGGGCGCCGGTGAGCGCGACCGCGGCGTACGCGGAGCCCTGCCTGGTGCCGTCCTTGACGATGACGCCGGCCTTAGCCCACGGCTGCACACCGGGGAGCAGGCCGGCGGCAGGGCTGCCGCCGCCCGCCGGCAGCCGGCCGTCGGGCGGGTACAGGCCGGTCAGCGAGGTGATCCGCACGGTGATGCTGCCGTCCCCGGTCAGCGGCCGGTGCACCAGCGTCATGGCGTCGTGGACCTCCTCGCCGCCGGGTCCGGTCAGCGGGGCCCGGTGGCAACCACCGCCGCCGCCGCAGACCATGCTGTTGCCGGCCGCGCCCAGCAGCCCGACCGCGACGGTGACCAGGCCGGCCACCAGCATGCCGACCACCCAGCCGCGTACGGTCCGGAATTTGGTCCACTCCCCGTGCAGCTGCCGCACGAAGCTGTCGCGCCCCACCGGCTGTGCGGAGCGGTACGGAACGGCGGTCGTCGTGGCGGTCATCGGACTCCCCCCGACGGGAACTCGACGGCGTCACGGGTCAGTTCCATGTACGCCTCCTCCAACGTGGCCCGGTGCGCGCCGATCTCGGAGAAGGGCACCTCGGCGCGGCCGAGCAGGGCCGCGACGCGCTGCGCCGCGATCCCCGACACGGTGAGGGTCTCCGGGCCGGTGGCGGCGACGACGGCGCCGGCCTGCGCGAGCACCGTCATCGCCTGGGCGCGGGCGGTGGTGCGCAGCGTGATCCGATCGCCGGAGGCCGCCGCGATCAGGTCGGCGACGCTGGTGTCGGCGATGACCTTGCCCCGGCCGACGACCAGCAGGTGCTGGGCGGTGTCCTGGAGTTCGCTCATCAGGTGGCTGGAGACCAGCACCGCCCGGCCCTCGGCGGCCAGCGAGCGCAGCAGCCCGCGCATCCAGACGATGCCCTCGGGGTCCATGCCGTTGAAGGGCTCGTCCATGATCAGCACGGGCGGGTCGCCGAGCAGCGCGGCGGCGATACCGAGCCGCTGGCGCATGCCGAGCGAGAAGCCGCCCGCCTTGCGCCGGGCGGCGGACCCCAGGCCCGCGTACGCGACGACCTCGTCGACCCGGCGGGCGGGCAGTCCCTGCGAGTGCGCCAGCCACAGCAGGTGGCCGCGGGCGCTGCGGCTCGGCTGCAGCGCCCCGGCGTCCAGCAGCGAGCCGACGTGGCTGAGCGGATTGCGCAGCGCCCGGTAGCGCAGGCCGCCGATCAGGGCGGTGCCCGAGTCGGCCGCGTCGAGGCCGAGTATCACCCGCATCGTGGTGGACTTGCCCGCGCCGTTCGGCCCGACGAACCCGGTGACCCGCCCGGGCGTGACCGTGAAGGTCATCCCGTCCAGTGCCGCCGTGGCGCCGAACCGCTTGCGCAGACCGGACACTTCGATGGTTGCTTCCATGCGGTGAAGGCTAGGGAGCCGGGCGCGCCGGATCGTCCCGCCGTGGAGCGGTCCTTCCCGTCACCACCACGGGGGACGCCGCAGCCGGGTGTCCCCCCTGAGATGTACGGCGATGTCCCTGGCCAGGAGGACGCGGTGGCCGGCGGGGTTGGACACAATGCAGGAGTGAGGCTGATGAACAGCGGGCGAGCGCGGGAGGCCGCGGCGTCCCCGCACGCTCCCGCGGTGACCGCCGCGTTGCTCGCCGCGGCAGCGGTCGCCGAGGCGGCGCTGCGGGCCGCCCTCACCGGCGGGTACGGCAGGTCCTTCACGACCGGGCTGCTGGCCGTCGCCGTCCTGGCCCTGGCCACGACCGTCCCCCCGGCCTTCCTCAGCGCTCCCGCCGCGGCGCTGGCCGTCTCCTCAGGGGCCGTCCTCTCCCTCGTCGCCTTCCGGACGCTGACCGCGGCCGGCGCCCTGGCGCTGCTGCTGAGCCTCCGCCATCTGACGGCGGCCGCACCTGCCGACGGCGCGCCGCGCGGGGAGGACCACGACCGGCCGCGACGGCGCGGCCTGCGGCAACCCGCCGCGAGCGGCGCCCACCCGGAAGGGCCGGATGCCGGCCGCCCGACCCGTGGGGTCCGCCGCACCAGTACGCTGCAAGGCCTCGTGCTGGCCGTTCCGTTCACCGCCGTCGCGCTGCTCGACCCGCACCTGGCCGGCGAGGCGCGCGCGCTGGCCGTCCTGCTCGCGTCCACCGCCCCGGCCGCGGTGCTTGCGGGGGCGGCCGGGGCGGCCAGGGCCGAGGCCCGGGTGCACAGCGCGGCCCGCGAGCTCACCGCGCGGAGCGTGCGGGAGCACACCGCCCGCGGCGAACGGGCGCGTATCGCCCGCGAGTTGCACGATGTCGTCGCGCACCACATCTCGATGATCGCCGTGCAGGCGGAGACCGCGCGGCTGACCACCCCCGGCATGCCCGCCGCCGGCGCCGCGCGGCTCTCGGAGATCGGCGACACCGCACGCGCCGGCCTGACCGAGATGCGGCGCCTGCTCGACGTGCTGCGGCAGGACGCCGAGGTGCGGACCCCGGAGCGGCGCCCCCAGCCGGGCCTCCAGCAGCTCAACGAACTGCTGGACGAGGCCAGATGCGCCTCGGGCGCCGGCGTGCGGCTGATCGTGTCGGGCCCGGCGGCCGCGCTCGACCCGGGCGTCGAGCTGGCCGCCTTCCGTATCGTCCAGGAGGCCCTCACCAACGTACGGCGGCACGCCGGCGGTGCCGCGGTCGACGTCGAACTGCACTACGCCGCCGACGCCCTGTGGCTGCGGGTCCGCGACAACGGCCCCGGTCCGGTGCCGGCCGCGCGGACCGGCGGGCACGGGCTGCCCGGCATGCGCGAACGCGCGGCGGCGGTCGGCGGCACGCTGCGCACCGGCCGGGCGGCGGGCGGCGGCTTCCTGATCGAGGCGTCGCTGCCGGCGGGCGCCGAGGTGGTGGCCCGGTGACGGCCGCTCCCCCGCCGGTGCGGATCATCGTCGCCGACGACCACCACGTCGTACGGACCGGCTTCGCGGCGCTGCTCGACACCCAGCCGGACCTCACGGTCGTCGGCACCGCCTGCGACGGGGCCGATGCGGTCGCCGCGTGCGGCGAACTGTCCCCCGACGTCGTGCTGATGGACGTGCGGATGCCCGTCATGGACGGCATCGAAGCGACCCGCCGGCTCGCCGGTTCCGGCCAGTCCCCGCCCCGCGTCCTCATCCTGACCACCTTCGACCTGGACGCCTACGTCTACGACGCGCTGTGCGCCGGGGCGAGCGGCTTCCTGCTCAAGGACGTGACCGCGGAACGCCTCTTCGAGGCGGTCAGGGTCGTGGCCGCGGGCGAGGCGCTGCTCGCGCCGGGCGTCACCCGCAGGCTGATCGCCGAGTTCACCCGCCTGCGCCCCGCCGCCGGGGCGCGTCCCGCCCCGGAGCTCGCGGCGCTCACCCCGCGCGAGACGCAGGTACTCCGGCTGGTCGCCGAAGGCCTCTCCAACGGCGAGCTGGCCGTCCGCCTCACGGTCACCGAGGAGACGGTGAAGACACATGTGAGCAGGATCCTGGCCAAACTGGGCCTGCGCGACCGCACGCAAGCGGTGGTGACGGCGTACGAAACAGGGCTGGTGACCCCCGCCCACCGCCCGCGCGCCTGACGGCCCCCGCGAAGCGGCGGCGGACCCTCTCGGCGGCCCGCTCCCGGGGGCCGGCGCTCATGGCGCCGCGAGGAGCCCCCACGTGTAGGAGTCGACCACGTCGCCCGGCGCCAGACGGGAGAGTTCGGCGCCGTCGGACGCCAGCGCGACGACCGGCGGGCGGACCGCCGCAGCCGCGGGCGGCGAGATCCAGGCGAGCAGCACCGTCCCGTGCGCCGGCACCGCCACCTCGCGGTCGCCCACCACCAGACGGTCCGCCTCGGCGGCCACTCGCAGCTCCGTCGTGCCGACCCATGGCGCCTCGTGCGCGTGCCCGGGACGCGCCGCCGTGCGGGCCCAGCTCCGCAGGCCGCAGCTGCTCACGAGGTCGATGACGCCGAGCTGGCCGCCGCTGCCCACCGCGCACCGCGGCCCGGGCAGCGCTTCGTCCGCCACAGCGCCTCCGCCCGTCTCCGTCCACCTCCCGGCGGACCGCTCGACCACCGCGCTGATCGGCTCGGCCCGCGCCGAGCCGGGGCGCCAGACGAGCCGGACCGCGGCGACACCCGCGTCCAGGTCGAGGTCGAAGGCGACGACGGTCGCGACCCGGCGCGGCAGCCACCACGGCTGCGGGTCGCGCCCGGCGACCAGTCGCCGTACGACACCTGGCAGGACGCGGTCCGACCGCCGCCGGCGGCGCTCCAGTTCGCGCCGCAGCGCCGCAGTCACCATGTGCTCCACGGTACTGCCGCGACCCCCGTCGCGGCGTCCGATTTCCGCCAGCACCACGGCCGGAACCGCGGGCACAGTCGAGGGTGAGAGAGTACGTCGAACGAAGGGGACCACCGTGACCGTCCACACCACGATCGACAGCCCGATCGGTCCGCTCCTGCTGGTCGGCGAGGAGTCCGCGGCGCCGGGCGGGCGCACCGCGCTGGCCTGGCTGACGATGGCCGGGCAGAAGAACGCCCCCGCGGTGAGGCCCGAGTGGGCGCACCGCCCGGCCGCGTTCGCCGACATCGCCCGCCAGCTCGACGCGTACTTCGCCGGTGAACTGACCCGGTTCGACATCCCGTTCGCCGACAGCGGCACCGGCTCGGAGTTCCGGCAGCGGATCTGGGACGCGCTGGAGGACCTTCCGTACGGGACGACCACGACCTACGGCGAGATCGCCCGCCGGCTCGACGTGCCGCGTGGCGAGATCCGCGCGCTGGGCGCGGCGATCGGCGCGAACCCGGTGTCGATCGTGCGGCCCTGCCACCGGGTGATCGGCGCCGACGGATCGCTCAAGGGATACGCCGGCGGCCTGGAGCGCAAGCGCGAACTGCTCACCCTGGAAGGCGTGCTGCAGCCGATGCTCGGCTGACCCCGCCGTCACTCCGGCGGGTGAATACCGCACGGAGGACCAATCCGGTTCCGGCGGGGCGACGAAGTACGGCCGGAGCGTCCGCGACCGCGCGGGCGCGAAGGAGAGATGGGGCGTGATGGCGACGGATCGCATCGACACCCGGTTGCTTGAACAGCTCACGGAGCAGTCGCAGGACCTGAACAGCGACGCCGTGCGGATCACCGACGAGGCGCTGGAGGACTTCACCGAGGTCGCCCGCGAGCAGACGGCGGCCCGGCGGCGGTGGTGGCGCGGCGGCACGGTGGCCGGCGCGGCCGGCGCCGCGGCGCTGTTCGGCTCGCTGCGGGCGACCGCGGCGACGTCGAGCGACGACGTGATGGCGCTGCAGACCGCCGCGTCGATCGAGAACCTGGCGATCAGCGTGTACCGGACGGCGGCGGCGCTGCCGTTCATCAAGAACGGCAACAAGACGATCGTGGCGTTCATCGCCAAGACCACCGCCCAGCACCAGGCACACGCCTCGGCGTTCAACTCGGCGGCGACCCGGGCGGGCGGCAGCGCCCAGAACGCCCCCGACCCGAAGTACGCGGCGGTCGTCAAGCAGGCGCTGCCGTCCATCAGGACACCGGCGGACGTGGTGAAGCTCGCGATCACCCTGGAGGACGTCGCGGCGCAGACCTACACCAAGAACGTGGGGCAGGTGAGCAGCGCCGAACTGCGCAAGCTGTTCGCGTCGGTCGCGCCGGTCGAGGCGCAGCACCGGGCCACGCTGCTGGCCGTGCAGGCACTGCTGGCCGGGAACATGACCGGCCTGATCGCCATTCCGACCGACGTCGCCAGGCTGCCCGCCGCGGCGGGCAGCGTCGGCATTCCCGACGCGTTCTACCCGACCGCCGGCGCTTCGCCGATCTCCGAGGGGGCCGTGAAGTGACGACCGCGCACGACAACTGGGAACTGCCGATCAGCGAGGCGCAACTGGCCCGGCTGACCCGCGACATGGAGGACGCCCACCGCTCCACGCTGCCCGCGATGCGGGCCGGCGCGGTGGATCTGGCCGCCGAGGTCCGCGACGGCGGCGCCGGGCAGCACGAGCGGCCGCGCGATCCCGGGCGGCGGCGCTTCCTGGCCGGCGCCGGCGGCCTGGCGGCGGCTCTGGCGCTGGCCGCGTGCTCCAGCAGCGACAAGGACACCTCCGCGTCCGGTACCAAGGGCGCGGGCGCGCCGAAGCCGTCGGCGTCCAGCCTCTACACCGGTGATCTGAAGGTCGTCGCGCTGGCGACCGCGCTGGAGAACCAGGCGGTGGGCGCCTACCGGGCCACCCTGGCGGCGGCGAAGGCGGGCAAGCTCGGTACGGTCCCGCCGGCCGTCGCGACCTTCGTGACCACCGCGATGGCGCAGCACTCCGACCACGCGAAGGTGTGGAACGCGGTGCTGACCGGCGCGGGCAAGCCGGCGGTCACCGGGGTGCCGCTGACCAACCAGGCGGCCACCACGGCCGCGCTGGGCAAGGCCACCTCGGTCGGCGACGTCGCGAAGCTGGCGCTCCAACTGGAGGACCAGGCCGCGCAGACGTACGTCTTCGCCGCCGGCGCGGTGACGAGTGCGGGAGGCATCCAGACCGCCGCCACCATCGCGCCGGTCGAGGCGATGCACGCGGCGATCCTGCACTACGTGCTCGGGCAGTACCCGGTGCCCGACGACTTCCTGCCCACCAGCAAGGCGGCGAGCCCGGCCCTGCTGACCGTCTGACCGCCCGGCACCGGCGCCTGCCGGCCGTGCTGCGTGCCACCCGCTCGTTCCGCAAGCACGGCGGGACGAGCGGGTGGCGCGCCGCGGCCGGCAGGTGTCACCCGCCCGGCCTCAGGACATCCGCTGGACGGCGACGATCGCCACGTCGTCGCCGAGCCGCCGCCCGACGTGCTGGAGCAGGTCCGCGGTGAGCACGGAGAGCAGGTCGTGCGGCGGCAGGCCGGTCCAGCCGGCCAGCCGCTCGGCGAGCGGATAGAAGGTGCCGAGGTCGTCGCGGGCCTCGATCACCCCGTCGGTGTAGAGCAGCAGGACGTCGCCGACCGCGAGGTCGTAGCAGTCGATGTGCTGGGCCTCCGGGGTGAGGTCGCCCAGGCCGAGCGGTATGGCGGGTTGCCCGGGCTCCAACGCGAGCACCGTGTCCTGGTGCAGCAGGATCGGCGCGGGGTGGCCGCAGTTCACGATCTCGATGCTGTCGCCGTCCGCCGCGACGTCCACCATGGCGGCGGTCACGAAGCGCTCGAGGAAGTCGGGGCTCTCGGCCGCCTCGGGTTCCGGGTCGGTGCCTGGCTGGGGCGGCGGGGCGTCGGCGAGGTCGGTGAGGTCCTCGCGGAGATTCCGGTCCAGGAAGCCGGGCATGGCGCGCAGCGGGGTGTGGTGGCGGGCGGCGCGGCGGAAGGCCGCGATCAGCATGCTGGCGACCTCGACGGCGGCCAGGCCCTTGCCCTGGACGTCGCCGACCAGCAGCCTGATCCGGCCGCTGCCGAGGTCGGCGGTGGCGTAGAGGTCGCCGCCGATGGCGGCCTCCTGGTCGGCGGCCATATAGGTCGAGGCGATGGCGAACCGGCCGAGCCGGTCGGGGAGCGGGCGCAGCAGTGCCCGCTGGGTGACTCCGGCCACCCAGCGGGACTGGGCGAGCTCGCGTTCGCGGCGGCGGCGGACTCTGGCCGCCATGACGGAGGCCACGCCGACCAGCGCGGCGGTGGCCAGGGTGACCGGGAAGTTGAGGGTGTCCATCTGGCCGTTGCCCTCGGCGGCGAGCGCCAGGCAGGGGAAGGCGGCGAAAGCGACGAGCGCCACCGGGCCGGGGGCGAGGAAGGACGCGCACACCGCGGGCACGGCCACCATCAGGCCGCCGATGCGCAGCTGCGCGCCGCCGGCCAGGTCGATGCCGAGCAGCAGGGCGAGCAGGAGCAGCGGGAACGCGAGCCGGGCCTTCGGTGAACGCGCGAGCCTGGGCAGGCGCGGTTCGTCCGTGCTGCCGCTCGTCACCATGAGACAAAAGTACCGTCACCGGACATACCCCACCTTTCCGCCACGGGCCGCGGGCACGGATCAGGGCGGCGGAGCAGCGGTGCTCTTCCTGATCACCAGATTGGTGGCCAGTTCCATCCGGGTGGTGGAGGTGGTGGACGGCGCGGCCCGCAGCCGCAGCATCATCCGGGAGGCCTCCTCCGCCATCCTGCGCAGCGGCTGCCGGACGGTGGTCAGGGCGGGGCGGGACCACTGGGCGACGGCGACGTCGTCGTAGCCGACCACAGACAGGTCCGCCGGAGTGCGCAGCCCGTACGCGCCGGCCGCTTCGAGCACGCCGATCGCCTGCAGGTCGCTGCCCGCGAAGATCGCGGTGGGGCGGTCAGGACCGGCCAGCATCCGCATGGCCAGCTCGTAGCCGCCCTCGACGTGGAAGTCGCCGAAGGCGATCAGGCCGGGGTCGATCTCGATGCCGGCCGTCGTCATGGCGGAGCGGAAGCCGTCCAGCCGGGCCAGCGAGCACATCATGTCCTCGGGGCCGGTGATGATCCCGATCCGCCGGTGGCCGAGCTCGATCAGATGGCGGGTCGCGGCCAGCCCGCCGGACCAGTTCGCGGAGCCGACCGAGGGCACGTCGGGCTCGGGGTCGCCGGCCGGATCGATGATCACGAACGGGATGGAGCGGGACCGCAGCTGCTGCTTGAACTCGTGCGGCAGCGAGGAGAAGACCAGGACGACGCCGAGCGGGCGGCGGCGCAGGACCCCCTCGATCCATTCGGTGCCGGGCGAGTGGCGGGTGCCGCTCTCGGTGAGCACGACGCTGGCGCCGATCTCCTTGGCCACCTTCTCGACACCCAGGATCAGCTCCATCGCCCAGATGGCGTCCAACTCGTGGAAGACGATCTCGATCAGCGGTGCCTCGGGCGTGCCGCGTGAGGTCCGCCGGTAGCCGTGCAGCTCCAGCAGCCGTTCGACCTTCAGCCGCGTCACGGCCGAAACATCCTGACGCCCGTTCAGCACCTTCGAAACTGTCGAGATCGAGACACCGGCAGTTTCGGCGACCTGGGCGAGCGTGACCCGAGCCTCGTCCACCTCTTCATCCATAAGAGCGCAGCGTACGGCACATCTGAGCGTAACGCTTTGATAACCCGGACCCCGAGGGTTGACCCTTCCGTAGCCGCACCTTAGCGTCACACCGCGCAGCAATTTTCGGCGACGGTGCCGAAATATTTCGAAAGGCTGGACGATGACGAAGAGATGGCTTCCCCGTGCCGCGGCCGGCACCGTGGTGCTCGCGCTCGGGCTGACGCTGGCCGCGTGCGGCGGCGGCAGCTCAAGCAGCAGCGGCTCGGGCAGCTTCAAGGTTCTCGTATACGGCGACGCGAGCAACAAGGTCGAAAAGCAGATCATCGACACGTTCAACAAGACGTCGAAGGTCAAGGCGGTCCTCCAGACCATCCCTGGTGCGGACTACCAGCAGAAGCTGCAGACGATCATCAACACCAAGCAGGCCCCGGACGTCTTCTTCAACTGGGGCGGCGGCAGCATCGCGCCCTTCGTCAAGGCCGGCCTCCTCCTTCCGCTCGACGACTTCATCGCCAAGGACCCCGGTCTGAAGTCCAACTTCCTGCCGTCGGTCTTCAACAGCGCGGCGGTGGACGGCAAGGCCTACGGCATACCGATGCGCGGCACCCAGCCGGTCCTGATGTTCGACAACAAGAAGGTGCTGTCGGACGCGGGCCTGACCGAGCCCAAGACCTGGGACGACCTGCTCAACGCCGTCAAGGTCCTCAAGGCCAAGCACATCACCCCGATCGCGCTGGGCGGCGGTGACCAGTGGCCGACCCTGATGTGGTACGAGTACATGTACGACCGCATCGCGGGCCCCGGCCTGTTCGAGAAGGCCATGGGCGGCGACAAGTCCGCCTGGGACAGCGCCGACAGCCGCGCCGCGCTGGCGAAGCTCAAGGAGCTCATCGACGCCGGCGCCTTCGGCACCAACTTCGACTCGGTGAAGTACACCGACGGCGGCTCGGTGGCCCTGGTGGCGCAGGGCAAGGCCGGCTTCGAGCTGATGGGCTCCTGGTACTACTCCCAGCAGCAGCAGGACAACCCCGACTTCGCCAAGAGCGGCCTCGGCTTCAGCTCCTTCCCGACCGTCGCCGGCGGCAAGGGCGACCCGACGGACGTCGTCGGCAACACCAACAACTTCTACTCGGTGCTGAAGAAGACCAAGTACCCGGACGCCATCGCGCAGTTCCTGAAGCTGCAGTACTCCGACGAGTTCGTGAAGGCGCAGATGGCGATCGGCAACCTGCCGACCACCACCAACACCGTGAACTTCCTGAACACCGCTGCCATCCCGGACTACTCGAAGTTCCAGTACGACCTGGTCAAGGCGGCCCCCTCGTTCCAGCTCTCGTGGGACCAGGCCTACCCGCAGACGGCCAGCGAGGCCATGCACACCGCCGTGCAGCAGTTCTTCGACGGCAAGCTCGACGCCGACGGCTTCATCAAGGCCATGCAGGCCCTGCCCACGTCCTGAACCGGGATTCCCACATGACCACCTCTGCCGAACCCAGGGTGGCAAGGCGCCGGTCCATACGCCGGTCCGGCGCCGCCGTGGCCCGCCCAGGCTTCGCCTGGGCGGCGCCCGCCACCTTGTTCTTCCTGCTCTTCGCCGTCCTTCCCCTGGTCCTGGTCGCGGTGCTGTCCTTCACCGACTGGGACGGCCTGGGCTCGCCCCAGTACGCCGGTCTGGACAACTGGAAAGCGCTGATCCACGACCACGTCATGATCCAGAGCCTGTGGCTCAGCGTCCTGATCACCGTGCTCGGTGTCGTCGTCCAGACCCCGCTGAGCATCCTTCTCGGGGTGTGGGCGGCAGGCAAACAGCGCAACCGGGCGATCCTGTCCGCGATCTACTTCGTACCGCTGCTGCTCTCGGCGACCGCGGTGTCCATCTTGTGGCGGGCACTGCTCGACCCGAACTTCGGCGTCCCCTCGCAGGCCAAGTGGCTCTTCGGTGACGGCAACCTGTTCGGCCACCAGACCAGCGCCATCGGCGTGCTGGTCTTCGTCGGCGCCTGGCAGTACACGCCGTTCCACACGCTGATCTACCAGGGCGCCGCCCGGGCCGTTCCGCAGGTGCTCTACCAGGCCGCGGAGATCGACGGGGCGGGCACCATACGGCAGTTCTTCCACATCACGCTGCCGCAGCTGCGCAACACGATGATCACGTCGATGATCCTCATGGTCGTCGGCGGCCTCACCACGTTCGACACCGTGCTGATCCTCACCCAGGGCGGCCCGGGCACCGACACCACCATCAGCGCTTACTACATGTACCAGAAGGCGTTCAAGAGCTTCGACTTCGGCGGCGGTTCGGCCATCGCCCTGGTCCTGGTCCTCATCGCCACGGTCATCTCGCTCGTCGTCGTCAAGGTCTCCGGCTACGACAAGATGCGCAGTTCCTCGGAAGGCCTGTGATGAAGCGCCGTCCCAACTATCTGGCGGGCCTGGGATCCCTGGTCTGGCTGTTCCTCATCGGCCTGCCGCTGTACGTGATGCTGGCCGCCACCTTGCAGGACCGCTCCGACTACTCCTCGAACGGCCCGCTGGCCTTCCCCAAGCACGTCACGCTGCACAACTACACGCAGGACTTCTCCAACGGCTTCGGCCACTTCTTCCTGAACACCCTGCTGGTCACCCTCGCGGTGGTCGCCATCGTGCTGCTGCTGGTGCCTCCGCTGGCGTACGCGATCGTCCGCAGCCGGGGCCGGATCACCACCGGCATCTTCCGGCTGTTCCTGCTGGGCCTGGCGATCCCCGCCCAGGCGGTGATCGTGCCGATGTTCTACGTCATCAGCAAGGCGGGTCTCTACGACAACCTGATCGGCATCATCCTGCCGACCGCGGCCTTCTCGCTGCCGGTGTGCGCGCTGATCCTCAGCGGCGTCATGCGTGAGATCACGCCGGATCTGTACGAGGCCATGGCCATGGACGGCGCCTCGCCGTGGCGGGTGTTCTTCCAGCTGGTGGTGCCGCTGTCCAAGAGCGGGCTGTCCACCATCGTGGTCTTCTCCGCCCTCCAGGCGTGGAACGGCTTCCTCTTCCCGCTGGTGCTGACCCAGTCCGACTCGTCGAAGGTCATCACCCTCGGCCTCTTCAACTTCCAGACCGAGCACGGCATCGACATCCCCGGCCTGCTGGCCGCGGTCGTGCTGTCGATGCTGCCCATCTTCATCGTCTACCTGTTCGCCCGCCGTGCCCTGGTCCAGGGACTCATGGGCGTCGGAGGAAAGTGACCGGCACCGTGGCCGAAGAGAAGAAGTCCGCTGCCCCCCCATGGAGGAACACCTCCCTCGCCCCGGAAGACCGGGCCGACGCGCTGATCGCCGCGATGACCGTGCAGGAGAAGGTCGCGCAGCTGTTCGGCGTCTGGGTGGGCGCGTCCGACGAGGGCGGCGAGGTCGCCCCGTACCAGCACGAGATGGAGGAACCGGTCACCCTGGAGAGCCTGCTGCCGCAGGGTCTCGGCCAGCTGACCAGGTCGTACGGCACCGCCCCGGTGGATGCCGCGCTCGGCGCGCTGTCCCTGCTGCGCACCCAGCGGCGTATCGCCGCGGCGAACCGTTTCGGCATACCGGCCGTCGCGCACGAGGAGTGCCTGGCCGGCTTCGCCACCTGGGGCGCCACCGCCTACCCCGTACCGCTGTCGTGGGGTGCCAGTTTCGACCCCGAGCTCGTCCGCACCATGGCGGGCAGGATCGGGCGCGACATGCGTGCCGTCGGCGTGCACCAGGGCCTGGCCCCGGTGCTCGACGTGGTGCGCGACGCCCGCTGGGGACGGGTCGAGGAGACGATCGGCGAGGACCCGTATCTCATCGGCACCGTCGGCACCGCCTACGTCCAGGGCCTGGAGTCCGCCGGGATCGTGGCGACGCTCAAGCACTTCGTGGGCTACTCCGCCTCCCGCGCCGGGCGCAACCTCGCGCCGGTCGGCATGGGCGGCAGGGAACGCGCCGACGTGATGCTGGCACCGTTCGAGATGGCGCTGCGCGAGAGCGGCGTCCGCTCGGTCATGCACGCCTACACCGACACCGACGGCATACCGTCGGCGGCGGACGAGGAGCTGCTGACCGGGCTGCTGCGCGAGACCTGGGGCTTCACCGGGACGGTCGTCGCCGACTACTTCGGCGTCGCCTTCCTCAAGACCTTGCACGGCGTGGCCGGCACCCTCGGCGAGGCGGCCGGCGCCGCGCTCGCGGCGGGCGTCGACATCGAGCTGCCCACCGTCAAGGCGTTCGGCGAGCCGCTGCTCAAAGCGCTCGCCGACGGGCAGGTCTCCGAGGCGCACGTGGACCGCGCGCTGCGCCGGGTGCTGGTGCAGAAGGTGCAGCTCGGGCTGCTCGACCCGGACTGGGACCCGGTGCCCGAGGCGCTGGCGGGCGCCGACCTCGACGACACCGCGGCGCTTCGCGGTTCTGTCGACCTCGACCCGGCGGAGAACCGCGCCATCGCCCGGCGGATCGCCGAGCGCAGCGTCGTCCTGCTGCGCAACGACGGCACCCTGCCGCTGGAGCGCCCGGCCAGGATCGCGGTCATCGGCCCCAACGCCGAGGTCCCCACCGCGGTGCTCGGCTGCTACTCCTTCCCCGTGCACGTCGGCGGGCAGCATCCCGAGATGCCGCTCGGCATCGAGCTGCCCACCCTGCGCGAGGCGCTGGCCGCCGAATTTCCCGGCAGCGAGGTCGTCACCGCCGCCGGTTGCGGCGTCGACACCGACGACACCGGGGGCTTCGCCGAGGCGGTACGGCTGGCCGCCGGCGCGGACGTCGTCGTCCTCGCCCTCGGTGACCGGGCCGGGCTCTTCGGCCGCGGCACCAGCGGCGAGGGCTGCGACGCCGAGACCCTGGCGCTGCCCGGCGTCCAGCAGCAACTGCTCGACACGCTGCTCGACACGGGCACCCCGGTGGTCGTCACGATGCTGGCCGGGCGGCCCTACGTGCTCGGCCGGGCGGTGACCGAGGCCGCCGCGATCGTGCAGACGTTCTTCCCCGGTGAGGAGGGCACCGGCGCTGTCGCCGGCGTGCTGTCGGGCCGGGTGGAGCCGTCAGGACGGCTCCCGGTGAGCATCCCCCGGCAGGCCGGCACCCAGCCGACCACCTACCTGGCGGCCAAGCTCGGCCAGTCCAGCGAGTCGTCCAACATCGACCCGACGCCGGCCTTCGGCTTCGGCCACGGCCTGACGTACACCGCCTTCCAGTGGGCGGATCTGGACGTGCCGGACCTGCAGGCCGGGACGGACGGCGAGATCCGGCTGGCGTTCACCGTCCGCAACACCGGTGAGCGGGAGGGCACCGAGGTGGTGCAGCTGTACCTGCACGACCCGGTCGCCTCCGTGGTGCAGCCGGTGCAGCGGCTGGCCGGCTACCGGCGGGTGCACCTGGCACCCGGGCAGTCCGCCCGGGTCGAGGTCGTCGTGCCGGCCGACCTGGCGTCCTTCACCGGGCGCGGCGGGCGGCGGATCGTGGAGCCCGGCGAGCTGGAGCTGCGGCTCGGCGCGTCGTCCACGGACCTGCGGCTGACGGTCATCGCCACGCTGACCGGCCAGGTGCGGGAGCTGGACCACACACGCCGGCTGCACGCGACGTTCAGCACCTCCAAGGAGCCGCTGCCGCAGGTGTGAGCGGAGGGCCGGCGGGCGGCCCTGGCGGCGCACCGCAACCCCTCGACGCGGCGGCGGCCACCGGTGAACCACCGGTGGCCGCCGCCGCGTTCGTACACCTGGGCGGTCAGTCCAGGCTGAGCACCTGGCGCAGGACGCTGCCCAGCTCGGCCGCCGGGTCGGCGCAGCCGGCGGTGGCGCGCCAGGCGACGAAGCCGTCGGGGCGCACCAGCAGCGCGCCGTCCTCGCCGGTGCCGTGCGCCGCGGACCAGTCCGCGTCGGGCTCGGTCACCAGGTCGGCGTCCTGGCCCGCACCGACCCGGTAGCGCTCCAGCGGCACGCCGAGCTCGTCGGCGACCCGGGCCGCGGCGCTGTGCCACGCCTCACCGCCGGCGCTCCCGGCGCCGGTGAGCAGCACCGGCACCCGCTCGTACAGGTCGAGGGTGGAGAGCCGTTCGCCGCCCCGGGTGACCCACAGGTGCGGTGCCCGGGTGCCGGGCTCGCCCAGCCACAGCCGCGGCCCGCCCCCAGCGGCGCCCGCGGGCCTGCCGCCGCCGGGCGCCCGCGGACCGGCAGCGGCACCGGCCGCCGCGCGCTCGCCGCCGCGCACGCCGGGGCCACCGGCGCCTGCGGTGGGCCGACCGGGCGCCTGCGTGCCGCGGTCGGCCGGCGGGCCGCCGGCGGCCGGGAGGGAGGGGCCGCCGGGCGGCTCCTCGACGGTGTCCCCGGCGTCCGGCAGGTCGGGCAGGGTCGGGACGACCGGGCCGCCGCTGCCGCCCGGGCCGGCCGGCGGCGCCGGCGGGCCCTCGGGGACCACCGGGCGCCGCGGGTCGACGCCGACGACGGCGCCGGCCGGGTAGCGGTAGCCCAGCGCGACGGTCAGCACGCCGCTCTGCCGGTTGCCGCCGGCCGGGGCGGCGTCGTAACCCGGATGGCTGTGCTCGGCCGAGCGCTCCGAGGCGCGGGCGCTGGTGGCCACGGCGACCGGGCGGCGCTCGGCGCCGTAGGTCTCCAGCAGGCCGGGGCCCGCCCAGCCGCCGAGGACCGCGGCGAGCTTCCAGGCCAGGTTGTGGCCGTCCTGGATTCCGGTGTTGGAGCCGAACGCCCCGGTCGGCGACATCTCGTGGGCGGCGTCGCCGGCCAGCAGCACCCGGCCGTCGCTGTAGCGTTCCGCCACCCGCTCGGCGGCGTGCCAGGGGGCCTTCCCGGTGATCTCGACCTCCAGGCCCGGCACGCCGACCGCGGTGCGGATGTGCGCGGCGCACCGCTCGTCGGTGAAGGCTTCGAGGGGTTCGCCGCGGTCGGGGTGCCAGGGCAGGTGGAAGACCCACTCGGCCTCATTGTCGACCGGCAGCAGCGCACCGTCGGCGTCCGGGTTGGTCAGGTAGCAGGCGATGAAGTGCCGGTCGCCGACGACCTCGGCGAGCCGCTTGGCGCGGAAGGTGACGCTCACGTTGTGGAACAGTTCGCCGGCGCCCGTCTGGCCGATGCCCAGCGCGGTGCGCACCGGGCTGCGCGGCCCGTCGGCGGCGACCAGGTAGTCGGCGCGTACGGTCCGGGTCTCGCCGGTCTCGCGGTAGAGGACCTCGGCGGTCACGCCGTCCGCGTCCTGCGTGAAGGACCGCAGTTCGGCGCCGAAGCGGATGTCGCCGCCGAGCGCGCGGGCCTCCTTCAGCAGCACCGGCTCCAGGTCGTTCTGGCTGCACAGGCACCAGCCCGACGGGCTGAACCTGGCCAGGCCGCCACCCGGGTCGATCTCCCGGAACAGCCACTGCTGGTTGTCGCCGGTCAGCGACTCGGCCTGCAGGATGCCGTGGTTGCGGGCCAGTACGGACGCGGCCGTACGGATCGCCGGTTCGACACCCGCGGTCCTGAACAGCTCCATCGTGCGCACGTTGTTGCCGCGGCCGCGCGGGTGGTGCGAGGTCGCGGCGTGCTTCTCGACCAGCAGGTGGTCCACGCCGAGCCGGCCGAGGAAGAGGGAGGTCGACAGTCCCACCAGGGACCCGCCGGTGATGAGGACCGGTACACGGTCGTCGGACGTCGGTTGCATCTGTTGCTCCAGCCTGTACGGGCACGCGGGGCGCGGCGGCGGTGGGCCGCCGGTGCGGCTGGGGCCTGCCGTCGGGTGCGACACGGCCCAGGGGGCCGGCACGCCGTCGTCCGGTCCCGCTCTCTCCTTGCCCGGTCGGCGCCGCACGGCGGTGTCCTGGCGGCGCATTCGCCCGCATGGACCGCAGATCTCGCGGCGTTGGTGGGATCGAAGCACGATCAGAGCTCAGGGCCCCGGAAACGCACGCGGGTGCGGATCGGGTGTCCCTGGCGTCGGCGGCCGCGGCAGCGCGGACGGCCTGCGGCGGCAGATCGCATATCGCACACCGCACCTTGCACACCGCACATCGGCAGTCGAAGGAGAAGTGGAAGATGACGACCCTGTCCGAAGAGCCGGGGACTACGGGCACCGCGGCGGGCACCCGGGACACCGAGTCCGCTCGGCTCCGCGTGGTCCTGCTGCTCGACATCCAGAAGGGCGCGCAGGAGCGCTTTCTCGACGCGTACGAACTGCTGCGCAGCCAGGTCGCCTCGGTGCCCGGGCATGTCAGCGACCAGCTGTGCCAGTCCATCGAGGACCCCTCGCAGTGGCTGATCACCAGCGAGTGGGAGAGCTCCGAGCCGTTCCTGGCCTGGGTGGACAGCCCCGAGCACCGCGAGATGGTCAAGCCGATGCACTCCTGCGTCAACGACACGCGCTCGCTGCGCTTCGACGTGCTGCGCGAGACGTCGGTGGCCGGGCACACCGGTGACCGGGCGCCGCGCCCCGAGCGGGCCGGCGACGGGCGGACCCGGCACGCGATCACCTTCACCGTCAAGTCGGGCAGCGAGGACAAGGTCGCCAAGCTGCTGGCCGACTACGCCTCGCCCTCCGCGCGGGTCGACTCGGCCACCCGGCTGTGCAGGACGTCGCTGTTCATGCACGGCAACCGGGTCGTCCGGGCCGTCGAGGTGAGCGGCAACCTGGTCGCGGCGCTGCGGCACGTGGCGCAGCAGCCCGAGGTGCGGGCGGTCGAGGAGGCCATCAACCCGTACCTGGAGGAGGAGCGCGACCTGACCGACCCGGAGGCCGCACGCGCGTTCTTCACCAGGGCCGGGCTGCCCGCGGTGCACGAGGCGGTGGCCGAGGCCGACCGCGGCGGCAAGGTGCGCCGGTACGCGCTGCACTACCCGGTACGCGGCGGCAGCGGCGCCGCGGCGGCCCGGGTGCTGGCCAGGTCCGACGAGCTGGCCGCGGCCGACCCGACGGGCTCGCTGGTACGCAGCACCATCTTCCAGCGCGACGACATCGTCGTACGGGTGATCGACCTGGCGGCCGCCGCCGACGAGGACCTGGCGCTGACCACCGGCACCGCGGACCGCGACCTGGCCGCGGAGCTGGGCCGGGTGCTCGAACTGCCCGGCTCCGCCAAGGACCTGGGCGAGGACCGGGGCCGCAGGGAACTGCTCGCGCACCTGGAGATGACCCTGGTCACCGACCGCCACGCACAGGACTCGTGATCACCGTTCCGCATTCCCGCACGCGCGGGCCGGCCGCAGCTCCCCGGCGGCCGGTGTGACTTCACCTGGAGGCACCCGTCATGACCGCTCAGCCCCCTCGGATCGTGCACGTCGATGAGATCGAGCCCAACCGGCGCCGCGGCGGTGATCTGCGCGCCATGCTCACCCCGACCCTCTGCGGATCGACCAGCGGCTTCATGGGTATGGCGATCATGCAGCGCGGCGACCGGATCGCCGAGCACTACCACCCCTATTCGGAGGAGTTCGTCCTCGTCGTCAAGGGCGAACTCGAAGTCGACCTCGACGGCACGCCGTACGCGCTGAGCGCCGACCACGGGCTGCTGATCCCGAAGGACGTGCGGCACCGCTTCCGCAACGTCGGTGACGGCGAGGCGCGGATGGTCTTCCATCTCGGCCCGCTCGCCCCGCGACCCGAACTGGGCCACGTCGACACCGAGGACGCCGCGGGCAACCCGCTGGTGGCGGACGGTGCCCGGCCGAGCGCGGGACGGCCGCCGGAAGCGGCGGGGGCCGTCTCGTGACCCGGCGGGTGGCGGTGACCGGGGTCGGCGTCGTCGCCCCCGGCGGGGTGGGCGTGCCCGCGTTCTGGGACCTGCTCACCTCAGGACGCACGGCGACCCGGGGCATCACCCGCTTCGACGCCTCGGCCTTCCGGTCCCGAATAGCCGCCGAGTGCGACTTCGACCCGGCCGCCTGCGGCCTGGACGCCGGGCAGATGGCCCGCGCCGACCGTTACGTACAGTTCGCGATGGCGGCAGCCGACGAGGCGCTGCACGACGCGGGTCTGGACCCCCGGGCGGAGGACCCCTGGCGGATCGGGGTGTCGCTGGGCACCGCGGTCGGCGGCACCACCCGGCTCGAACAGGACTACGCCCTGGTCAGCGCGGGCGGTGACCGCTGGGACGTCGACCACAGGCCGGCGCTGCCGCACCTGCACCGGGCGTTCACGCCCAGCGCGCTGTCCGCGGAGGTCGCCGAGCAGGTGGGCGCGCACGGCCCGGTCCAGACGGTCTCCACCGGCTGCACCTCCGGGCTCGACGCGGTCGGTTACGCCTTCCAGAGCATCGAGGAGGGCCGGGCCGACATCTGCATAGCCGGCGCGTCCGACTCGCCGATCTCGCCGATCACGGTGGCCTGCTTCGACGCCATCAAGGCGACCTCGCCGAACAACGACGACCCCGAGCACGCCTCCCGGCCCTTCGACGCCAACCGCGACGGCTTCGTCCTCGGCGAGGGCGGCGCGGTGCTGATCCTGGAGGAGCTGGAGCACGCCAGGGCCCGCGGCGCCCGGGTGTACTGCGAGGTCAGGGGCTACGCCTCGTTCGGCAACGCCCATCACATGACCGGGCTGACCCGCGAGGGCCTGGAGATGTCGCGGGCCATCGACCGTGCACTGGCGCACGGCAGGATCGACCGGACGGCCGTGGACTACGTCAACGCGCACGGTTCCGGCACCAAGCAGAACGACCGGCACGAGACCGCCGCGGTGAAGCGGTCGCTGGGCGACCACGCCCGGACGACCCCGATGAGTTCGATCAAGTCCATGGTCGGGCACTCCCTGGGTGCGATCGGCGCCATCGAACTGGCCGCCTGCGCACTGGCGATGGAGCACGGCGTGGTGCCTCCGACCGCCAACTACGAGACCCCCGACCCCGAGTGCGACCTCGACTACGTGCCGAGGACCGCGCGCGAGATGCCGCTGCGGACCGTGCTGTCCGTCGGCAGCGGCTTCGGCGGCTTCCAGTCCGCCGTGGTCCTCAACCGGGAGGAGGCGAGCCGATGACCCCGAAGCCGAGCAGGCCGGACGAGCGCCGGACGGTGATCACCGGAATGGGGGTGATCGCCCCCACCGGGATAGGCGCCGACGCGTACTGGAAGGCCACCAAGGAGGGCGTCAGCGCCCTCGGCCCGATCACCCGGGAGGGCTGCGGCGACCTGCCGCTGGCCGTCGCGGGCGAGGTGCACGGCTTCGACCCGTCGACGCTGGTCGAGGAGCGCTTCCTGGTGCAGACCGACCGGTTCAGCCACTTCGCGATGGCCGCCGCCGACATGGCGCTGAGCGACGCGGCACTGGACGCCGCGGGCGCCGGCGAGTTCGCCATCGGCGTGGTGACGGCGGCGGGTTCGGGCGGCGGCGAGTTCGGCCAGCGCGAGCTGCAGCAGCTGTGGGGCCGCGGGCCGCGCTTCGTCGGGCCGTACCAGTCCATCGCCTGGTTCTACGCGGCGAGCACCGGCCAGATATCCATCCGCGGCGGCTTCAAGGGCCCCTGCGGCGTGGTCGCCGGCGACGAGGCCGGTGGTCTCGACGCCTTCGCCCACGCGGCCCGCAGCATCCGCGGCGGCGCCGACGCCATGGTGCTCGGCGCCACCGAGGCACCGCTCGCGCCGTACTCGATCGTCTGCCAGCTGGGCTATCCGGAGCTGAGCACGGTCGGCGACCCGCAGCACGCGTATCTGCCGTTCACCGACCGCGCCTGCGGCTTCGTGCCCGCCGAGGGCGGCGCGATGTTCGTGGCCGAGGAGGAGACGGCGGCCCGCGAGCGCGGCGTCACGGCCCGGGCGGTGGTCGCCGGACATGCCGCGACCTTCACCGGCTCCGCCGACTGGGCGGCCTCGCGCGAAGGCCTGGCGCACGCGATCCGCGGCGCGCTGGACGAGGCCGGGGTCGCGCCGGAGGAGGTCGACGTGGTCTTCGCGGACGCGCTCGGCGTGCCCGCGGCCGACCACGCCGAGGCGCTGGCGCTGGCCGACGCGCTCGGCAGGCACGCGGCCCGGGTTCCGGTGACCGCCCCCAAGACCGGCACCGGGCGCGCCTACTGCGGCGCCTCGGCGCTGGACGCCGCCTGCGCGGTACTGGCCATGGAACACGGCGTCGTGCCGCCCACCCCCAACGTCACCGACGTGAGCCACGGCCTGGACCTGGTCACCGGCCACGCCAGGCAGGCCGATCTGCGCACCGCCCTGGTGCTCAGCCGCGGGCTGCTCGGCTCGAACTCGGCACTGGTGCTCCGGCACGGCGCCGACGCCCGTCTGTGACCCCTGACCGCACGTCCTCCACCCCACACCCATCCCCCACGTAAGGAGCCGCTCATGCACACCGAACTCAGCTACGCGGAACTGGCCTCGCTGATGGAACGCCGGGCCGGCGTCATCGTCAGCCCGGCCGACCTGGAGCTCCAGTCCGACACGCCGTTCGCCGACTTCGGCCTCGACTCGCTGGGCCTGCTCGGCATCGTCGGCGCGCTGGAGAACGAGCACGGCGCCACCATCCCCGCCGACGCCGACGCCTGCCGGACCCCCCGGGAACTGCTCGACGTCGTCAACGACGTCCTGAAGGCGAGGACCTGAGCCATGGCCGCGCACACCGAGAACGAGATCACCGTCAACGCGCCGCTCGACCTCGTCTGGGACATGACGAACGACCTGGCGCACTGGCCGCAGCTGTTCAGCGAGTACGCGTCGGTGGAGATCCTGGAGCGCCAGGGCCGCAAGACCACCTTCCGGCTGACGATGCACCCCGACGAGAACGGCACCGTGTGGAGCTGGGTCTCCGAGCGCGAGCCGGTGCCCGAGACCCGTACGGTCACCGCCCGCCGGGTCGAGACCGGCCCGTTCGAGTTCATGGAGATCTTCTGGAGCTACCACGAGGTCCCCGGCGGCACCCGGATGCGCTGGGTGCAGGACTTCGCGATGAAGCCGGAGGCCCCGGTGGACGACGCCGGGATGACCGCCAGGATCAACGCGAACTCCGCCGTCCAGCTGGAGCTGATCAGGGACAAGATCGAGCAGCGCGCCCGCGAGCAGGTCTCGGTCCCCAACTGACGCCGCGCCCGGGCGGGCACCACCCGCCCGGGCTCCCCCTCCCCCGCAGCAAGCAGGAAGGACGTGACCGTGCACCGCGCTCTGATCGTGGCCCGTATGGCACCCGGCTCGGCGGACGACATCGCCGAGGTCTTCACCGACTCCGACCGCGGCGAGCTGCCGCGGCTGATCGGGGTACGGGGCCGCAGCCTGTTCCAGTTCGGCGACCTCTACTTCCATCTGATCGAGGCCGACGGCCCACCCGGGCCAGCGGTGGCCGAGCACGCCTCGCACCCCGAGTTCAAGGACATCAGCGAGCGGCTGTCGTCGCACGTCAGCGCCTACGACCCGGCGACCTGGCGGTCCCCGAAGGACGCCATGGCCCGCGAGTTCTACCGCTGGGAGCGCAGCGGCGGCTGACCGGCCGCCCACCGCCGCGGTCCCCCGTGCGGCGCAGCGCGCCACCCGGAGGGCGCAAGGTTCACCCCTTGCGGCCCTCTCCGGTGGCGCGCCACTGGTGCATGGCTGACGGTGAACATGTCGCTACTGCGCACCCTTCGGCTGACGACCTGTCATCCGACGCATGCGCGACGGAAGGAAACTTCACCATGCGCACTGCCCGCACCCTCTTCGCCGGAGCTGCACTCTCCGCAGTCCTCGCCATCGCCGCCCCGGCCGCCCACGCGACGGGTGCCGTCAACGCCTACGACCCGAGCAGCCAGGGTTCGTCGCACTCCAGCAACCACTCGTCCTCCCACGGCGGCGCCGCCGCCACCGACGGCAGCGCGGACAGCTCCGCCGCCAACGAGCACGCGTCCTCCGGCAGCGAGCACGCGTCCTCGGACGACACCACCGCCGAGCAGGGTGGCGAGGGTTCGTGGCACGGCAAGCAGCCGCACGGCGGCGTGCACACCGGCGGCGGCGGCATGGCGCTGTCCGGCGGCGGCATGGCGGCCGGTTCGATCCTGCTGCTCGGCGGCCTCGGCGCCGGTGCGGTGGCGCTGCGCCGTCGCCGTACGCCGGCCGGCGGTCTCGCGGTCTGACACCGGCCTGCCCGGTGAACGGCTGAAAGCCCGCTGAAACCGTTCCCTGCTGTCTCCTGCCGTGGCCACCGCCGCTTCCCGTGGCGGTGGCCACGGCACATTCGGCCCCCGCGCCGCCCGCACTGTCCGCGAGCCGATGAAAGGCATCGCCCCATGTCCCAGCAGTACCCGCCGCCTCCCCCCGGCGCGGCGGCCGCCGCACCCGGCGCACGCCCGCGCGTGCTGCGCTGGGCGGTCGCCTCGGTGGCCCTCGGCGCCCTGATGATCTACAACTCGGTCGACTCCTCGGGTACGGCCCTGCCCGGCCCGCCGCCGTCCGCGGCGGCGCCGCCCAGCGCCCCGGCCAGTGGCCCCGGTGCGGCCGTGGGCATCGCCCCCGGCACCGCTCCGGCGGCCGTCAAGCCGACCCCCACGGCCACCACCGTGCCGGGCCTGCCGCACTCCAACCCCACCCGGCTGACCATCAAGAACATCGCGGTGAACGCGCCCTTCACCCCGTTGCACCTGGACGCCGCCGGCAATCTCAACGCGCCGCCCGCGGGCAACACCAACCTCGTCGGGTGGTACGCCGAGGGTCCGACGCCCGGCGAGCGCGGTCCGGCGATCGTGGCCGGGCACGTCGACACCAAGACCGGACCGGCCGTCTTCCTGCTGCTGCGGCTGCTGCGGCCGGGCGCGACCGCGGACATCACCCGGGCGGACGGCACGGTGGCCACCTTCACCGTCGACTCGGTGGAGATGTTCTCCAAGGGCAAATTCCCCGACCAGCGGGTCTACGGACCCACACCCGACCCGCAGTTGCGGATCATCACCTGCGGGGGCAGCTACGACCGCTCCAAGCGCGACTACACCGACAACGTGGTGGTCTTCGCGCATCTGACGTCCTCGCGGCGCACCTGACGGCCCAGCGGACCGCGACGGACGCGACGGACGCGACGAACGACGGCCGGCCCGGATGACCGGGCCGGCCGCTCGTGTGCGCACCGCGGTGGCGGATGTCAGGCGCCGCGGACGGTGCTCTCGAAGGAGTGCAGATACGGGTTGACCGGCCGCACCTCGCCGACCGCGAGGCCGGCCTCGGTCATCCGGGTGACCAGGCTCTCCCTGGTGTGCTTCTGCCCGCCGACGTTGAGCAGCAGCAGCAGGTCCATGGCGGTGGTGAACCGCATGGAGACGCTGTCGTCCACCAGGTTCTCGATGACCAGCACCCGGGCGCCGGGGCGGGCCGCGGCGACGACGTTGCGCAGCGTCCTGCGGGTGGAGTCGTCGTCCCATTCGAGGATGTTCTTGATGATGTAGAGATCCGCGTCGACCGGGATCTCCCGGCGGCAGTCGCCCGGCAGCAGGGTCGCCCGGTCGGCCAGCGCACCGCCGGCCCGCAGCCGCTTGTCGGCGTTCGCGACGACCTTGGGCAGGTCGAGGAGGGTGCCGCGCAGCGCCGGGTGCTTCTCCAGCAGGCCGGCCAGCACGTGGCCCTGGCCGCCGCCGATGTCGGCGACGGTGGCGACACCGGTCACGTCGAGGCTGTCCACCACGTCGCGGGCGGACTGCATGCTGGAGCGGGTCATCGCCTTGTCGAAGACCGCGGCCGACTCGGGCGCGTCGTCGTGCAGGTAGTCGAAGAACCGCTTGCCGTGCAGGTCGGCGAAGACGTCCTGACCGGTGCGCACCGCGTCGTCGAGCCGCGGCCAGGCCTCCCAGGTCCACGGCTCGGTGCACCACAGGGCGATGTTGCGCAGCGAGTCGGGGGCGTCCTCGCGCAGCATCCGGGACATGTCGGTGTGCACGAAGCGCCCGTCGGACTGCTCGGCGAAAACGCCGTAGCAGGTCAGCGCGCGCAGCAGCCGGTTCAGCGGCCGGGGCTCCGCCCGCACCGCGGCGGCCAGCTCCTCGGCAGTGGCCGGCTGGTCGTCGAGCGCGTCGGCAACGCCGAGCCGGGCCGCGGCACGGACCGCGGCGGCGCAGGCGGCGCCGAACACCAGCTCGCGCAGCCGCATCACCGACTGGTCGGGCGCGTGCGGCGGCGGGGCGGGCGCGGCCGGGGGCGCCGCGGCAGGTTGGGTCATCGTCATGGTCGGCCCTTCTGGTCATGCCGGGTCGGCGGCGGGAACGGACGGAGTCGTGGTGCGCGCGGCGGGCCTGCGTGCCTGCCGGTCAGCACCGGCCGGCCGGCTCGGAGACGCTGCACGCGTTCGCGCTGAAGGTGTTGCCCGACCCCTTGGTGTCGCGGTCGGCCAGGTCGGCGGGGTGGTTGCCTGACAGGTTGTTGCCGCTGACCTGGTCGCGCAGGTTGGCGACGCCGACCTCGCTGGGGAAGAGCACGACTCCGCCGGACATCGGGGAGGTGCCGGAGTTGCCGGTGATGGTGTTGTCGGTGATCCGGGTGTCCTCGGCGCCGGTGAGCAGCACGCCGGTGCCCTGGATGGCCGGCAGCCGGCCGTTGGAGGCGCAGAACTTGTTGTTGTCGGTGATCTTGTTCTGCCGGATGTCGAGGTCGCCGGCCTTGGGGTTGTTCTCGTCGCCGACGACGAAGACGCCGCCGCAGTTGCCGGTGACGGTGTTGTTCTCCACCGCCATCACGCGGGCCCGGCGGACGGTCACGCCGATGCGGTTGCCCGACAGGGTGTTGCCGGAGACCAGCGTGCCCCGGGTGTCGAGGGCGCCGCCCTCGGCGTTGACGAAATTGGCCACGAAGATGCCGGACTGGCCGTTGCCGACCGCCTCGTTGTCCCGCAGCACCGCCCGGGTGGACTTCTCCTGGCTGATGCCCTGCTGGCCGTTGTTCTTCACCATCACCCGGCGGACGACCATGCGGTCGGTGCCGGAGGCGTCGATGCCGTTCGCGCGGAAGCCGGTGACGGCGAGCGACTCGATACGGACCGCGGTGAGCGGGTGGCCGTCGGCGCCGGTGACGCAGATGCCGTGGCCGGCCGCCGCGCAGGCCGCCTGAGTGGTGGTGCCGGTGACGGTCGTGCTGGTCTCGGTCTTCGCGGTGGCCTCCGTCTTCGCCGCGGCGGGCGCGGTCCCGTCCGGCGTCGCGGCGGGGGCGGCGGGCTTGCTGCCCGCCGGGGCGGGCGCCGGAGCGGCGGGGGCGGCGGCCGGGGCGTCCTGCGCGCCCTGGCCGGCCGGGGCGGTGAGCGTGACCAGGCCGGAGCCGACGCCTTCCAGCGTCACGTTCCTGGTGATCTGCACGCTCTCCCGGTACGTGCCCGGCATCACCAGAACGGTGTCGCCGTCGGCGGCCGCGTCGACCGCCGCCTGGATCGACTCCCCCTCGTGCACCAGCTGCACGCCCCACTGGGCGTGAGCCGCGGGCGCCATGACGGCCCCCGCTCCGAGCGCCGCGACCGTCATGACTCCTGCGATGTACCTGCTGTGCCGTACGGGCATCGCCCTGACCTGCCTTTCTCGACCCGGCAGAGCCACAGCGCTGCGACGGGTCCCAGTACCTGTTTCGGATTGCACTCGCCAACGCCCCTTCGGCGAGGGGGCGGTGCCCGCGCGATTCGAAGCTATGGTCGGCCCGGGCCGCCCGCCATTTCTGCTCCGTCATCCGGGGGCGGCCGCCCGGATCCGGGCACGTGGCCGCACGCCGGACGGCCGTCCCGTACGCAGCGGCGGGACGGCCGTCCGGCATCACCCGTCGTGACGGTCACCGACGGTGATCACCGTGGACGCGCCGAGAAGGCACCGTCGGTCGGACTGACCGGCGGAGCGTCACCCGGACGCCGTACAGCTGGGGGTGCCGAGACTCTGGTCCGTGCCGCTGAGCGTCATGCCCCAGGAGGTGCTGGCTGACGGGGCGAGGGTGCCGTTGTAGGCGACGTTGCGCAGCGTGGTGGCGGGCGCCGACGCATCGGCCGCGGCGTTCCAGACGCTGCCGATCGTGACGCCCTGCGGCAGAGCCAGCCTGACCGCCCAGCCGGTGGTCTGCCGGGTGCCGGTGTTGCGCACCGTCACGTCGGCCTGGTAGCCGCCCGGCCAGGAGTTGCTGACGTGCACGGCCGCGGCGCAGCCGCCCGCGCCGGACGAGGTCGGCGGGGTGCTGGTCGGGGAAGTCGGGGGCGTGGTGGGAGGGGTCGTCGCAGGTGTGGTGGTCGGGGTCGTGCTGCCGCCCCCGGTCGTGTAGTCGACGCCGGTGTACGGCTGCGAGCAGGTGCCAGAGCACGCGGCCGGCAGCGAGAAGTCGTACGTGCGGCCGCCGAAGACGTAGCTGTCGTCGACGTCCCGCACCCGGATGCGGAAGTCGGTGCCGCCGTCGGTCGTCGGGTCGAGGATGAACGACTGGCCCATGTCGCTGTTCATCTGCGCCTCGTGCCAGGCGCCGCCGGAGTAGAACTCCACACCGTGCACGCCGTTGGGCAGATGCGAGACCGAGACCGCGCCCCAGTAGCGCTGGGCGCCCTGCAGGAAGCCGATCTTGATGTCGCCGGTGTAGCCGGGCGCCGGGACGTAACTCCAGGACACATGGCGGTTGTTCCAGTGGTCCGCGAGCCCGGTGACCGCCGTGCCGTTCTGCGTGAAGTGGCCGAGCGAGGCGGTGTCGAGGTCCAGGTGGTTCGGGTCGTCCCGGCACCAGGCGTTGGTGTCCGCGCAGCTGTCGGCGACCAGCATGGTGAGGGTGGCTCCGTTGTAGGAGTCCTGGGTCCATCCGCCGTTGCGGCAGAAGGGCTGGCCGGCGGCCCCGTCGTTGGTGCCGGTGCAGTAGTCGCCGATGGTGACCCGCACCCAGCGCCCGCAGTTGTGGCCGTTGTCCCAGGCGCCCACGATCGAGCTCTGGGCGGCTGGCACCGGACGCGGGTGACTCCCGTAGTCGCCCGGTGTGTTGAAGACGTTGAGCGCGACGAAGTCCGGCGAGTCCAGCTGGGACTGCGGCATGCCGCAGCCGCCGTAGGGCTGGCCGAGGCCGTCGAAGTGGGTGGCGTTGCCGACGACGTCGGCCTGGGCCGCGTGCGGGGTCGCCGCGGGGGCGGGCAGCATCGTCAGCACGTAGACCAGCACCGCGGCCACCGCGGTGGCGAGTGCCGCGAGCAGTCTGCGGGGCGGTCGGTGCGAGCGGTGGGGGTGCGCGAGTCCGCGCATGGCTGGCTCCTTGGCGTGGGGGGTATGGGAGCGCTCCCATAGTCCGGCGCCGAGTCTGCGGCGTCAACGGGCCGCCGCCTGACGGATGTCCGGCGCCGTCACATGCTTCGGCCGCCAGGGAGGGCTGGCCCGGTCCCGCAGCGGGGACAGCCCCGCGCGGCCAGGCGCCCGGGCCGCCACAGGCTGCGGCCGCCAGGGCCGTTGGCCCGGTACCGCAGCCAGGACACCCCCGCGGCCGCCGGCGGCCGGAGCGACCACCTCCGGTCCGGCGGCGGTCGCCTCGGCGCGGTAGACGGCCCGTACGTCCGGCTGCCGCGATCATGCGTGTCCGTCTCGGCGATGGGTAGCGTCACTGCGTGGACGTACTCAGCGACGTGATCGGGGTGCTGCGGACCGGCCGTCCCCGGTCGGCGCCGGTCCTTCATCACGCGCCCTGGGCACTGGAGTTCGCGCCGGCCGCCGGCTCGGCCGCCTTCCACGTGGTGCTGCGCGGCACGTGCGTGCTGCGGCCCACCGCCAGCCGGCAGTCCGTCGACCTCGGCCCGGGTGACGTGGTGTTCGTGCCGCGCGGCACCGGTCACGTGCTGGCCGACAGCCCCGGCACCCCCGTCACGGGTCCGCCCTGCGAGCCCGGCGCCGCCCGACTCCCCGGGCCGCGCCCGCCGGCCGGCGACGGCCCCGCGGCACTGCTGCTGTGCGGCAGTTATCCGCTCGATCCGCAGCGCACCCACCCGCTGCTCGCGGAACTGCCCGACCTGCTGCGGCTGCGCGCCGCACCGGCCAGGCACCCGGAACCGGCCGCTACCGTACGCCTGCTGGCCGGCGAGCTGGAGCGGCCGCGACTGGGCAGCGACGCGATCGTGCCGTCGCTGCTCGACACGCTGCTGCTGTACGTGCTGCGGGCCTGGTACGACGACGCGCCACTGCGGGACTGCGGCGCCACGACCGGATGGGCGGCCGCGCTCAACGACGCGCCGCTGATGGCCGGTCTGGCGGCGATGCACCGGAATCCCGCCGGGCCGTGGACCGTTGAGCGGCTGGCGCGCGAAGCCGGACTGTCACGGGCCGCGTTCGCCCGGCGGTTCGCGGCGCTGACCGGCCGGCCGCCGCTGGGCTACCTGACGTGGTGGCGGATGACGCTGGCGGCCAGGCTGCTCGCGACCTCCGCGCTGCCGCTGTCCTCGGTCGCCGCACAGGTCGGCTACACCTCCGAATTCGCCTTCGCCCACGCCTTCAAGCGGTGGTGCGGCATGGCGCCCGGCCGCTACCGGCGGGTGCACGCGGCAGGCAGTGGATGCCAGGGAGGTCATGAACTGACAGTATGTGAGCAGTAGGGTGGGCGGCGCCCGACCAGCGGCGGCACCCGGCCCCAAGGAGCGCACCCGTGCCCACCTACTCGTACACACTGACCATCGACGCCCCGGCCCCGCGGGTCTGGCAGATACTCACCGACGTGGAGCGCTGGCCGGACCTGACCACGTCCATGACGTCCGTACGCGGCCTTGACGGCCCGCGCCCCGCCCTCGGCGCACGGTTCGAGGTGCGCCAGCCGAAACTCCGCAAGGCGATCTGGACCGTCACGCAGCTCGACGAGGGCACCTCCTTCACCTGGGAGGCGCGCGAGCCGGGCATCGTCTCGCGCGGCGCCCATCTGGTGGAGCCGGACGGCGAGGGCACCCGCCTCACCCTGACGATCGACCAGTCCGGCCTCCTGGCCTGGCCGGTCGGCCTGCTGGCGGGCAGCACCATCCGGCGGTACGTGACGCTGGAGGCCGAGGGCATCAAGTCCCGCAGCGAGCAGTCGCCCGCTCAGCCGTAAGGGTGCCCGCCGCGGGCCCGGCAGCAGTGGCGGGCGCCCGGTGTGCGACGCTGGCCGCACGACGGGCGGCGGCGCCCCCGTGCGGCTGCCGGAGGCCGCGCGGTCGAGAGGAGTGAGCCCAGTGTCCCGGGACGCCCGGTGGAGCTCGCTGCTCGACCTGCTGGCCGAGCACGGCCGCCTCGACGTCGACGAGGCCGCAGACGCGCTGCGGGTCTCCACCGCCACCATCCGCCGTGACCTCGACCAGCTCGCCGAGCAGCAGATGCTCATCAGGACCCACGGCGGTGCGGTGGCGCACGGCGTGTCCTACGAGCTGCCGCTGCGGTACAGGACCGCGCGCAATGCCCCGCAGAAGCAGCGGATCGCGGCGGCGGTGGCCGCGATGGTCACCGCCGGCGAGGTCGTCGGGCTGACCGGCGGCACGACGACGACCGAGGTCGCACGGGCTCTGGCGCTGCGCGGCGATCTCGCCGACGGCGGCGGCACCGGCGCGGCCGGCCGGCCGCCGGTGCTCACCGTGGTCACCAACGCGCTGAACATCGCGGGCGAGCTGGTGATCCGTCCGCAGATCAAGCTGGTGGTGACCGGCGGTGTCGCCCGCCCGCAGTCCTACGAGCTGACCGGTCCGCTGGCAGGCGGCATCCTGGCGCAGATCACGCTGGACATCGCGGTCCTCGGCATCGACGCGATCGACCCGGCCGAGGGCGTCTACGCCCACCACGAGGACGAGGCGAGCACCAACCGGCTGCTCGCGGAGCGCGCCAGGCGCGTGGTGGTCGCCACCGACTCCTCCAAGATCGGCCGCCGCGCCTTCGCCCGTATCTGCGGCACCGGTTCTGTCCACACGCTGGTGACCGACAGCGCCGCCCCGGCCGCGGCGGTGGCCGCCTTCGAGGAGGCCGGCGTCCAGGTGATCACCGTCTGAACGACCCGGCACGGCGTCGTTCCGGCTACGCCGTCGCACGGCGGGCCCGGCCGTCCCGGTCCTCGCACCCGCATCCGCTCCCCCGCCGGCCCCGAGGCCCATCAGGCGACCCGCCTTCCGCCGCGCCCCTGCCGGCTCCGGCGCAAGGAACGGCCCGCGCCTGCCGGAGGGCAGGGCGCGAGCCGGGTGGGACGGGTCGGAGGGGGCTCAGGCGAAGTAGTGGCCCTTGTCGAGGTCCTCGACGAGCCCGGGGTGCGTCGGGTGCCAGCCCAGCAGTTCGCGGGTGTGCACGCTGGACGCCGGGCTGTCGGCCGACAGGAAGCCGGCCAGCCAGGTGAAGTGCTCGGCCGCGTCCTGCGGGTCGACGGAGGCGACCGGGACGCCGAGGTGACGGCCGATCGCCTCGGCGACGGTGCGGAGCGGCACCCCTTCCTCCGCCACCCCGTGCAGGGCCGACCCCGCGGGGGCCTTCTCCAGGGCAAGCCGGAACAGCCGTGCGGCGTCCAGCCGGTGTGTGGCGGGCCAGCGCTGGGACCCGTCGCCGATGTAGCCGGCGACGCCCTTGTCGCGGGCGATCGCGACCAGGGTCGCCATGAAGCCCTGGTCGCCCTCGCCGTGGATGGTCGGGGCGAGGCCCACGACGGAGGAGCGGACCCCGCGGGACGCGAGGGCGATGGTGGCGCGCGCGGTCTCGTGCCGGATGCCCAGGCCGCCGCCTGCCCCCGGCGCGTTCGGGCCGAGCCCGTCGCCCTCGACCGCCACCCGGCCCGGCGCGAGCCCGAGGGTGCCCGAGGCGAGGGAGAGCGGGCGGTCGGATCCGGCCAGGACCTCACCGAAGGCCTCGACGGCCAGCCGGTTCGCCTCCGCGGCGGCCTCGAAGTGGCCCGAGAAGGCGAGGTCGTGCTGGAAGGCGAGATGGATCACGCCGTCGGAGGCGTCGGCCGCGGACCGCAGCACGTCGAGGTCGGCGAGAGTGCCGCGCCGGACCTCGGCCCCGGCGGCACCGACGGCCTCGGCCGCGGCGTCGGAGCGGGCGAGCCCGACGACCTGATGGCCGGCGGCGATGAGTTCGGGGACGACGGCTGAGCCGATCCAGCCGGACGCGCCGGTGACGAAAACACGCATGGAAAAGAACCTCCGTGGTGCCGGTCGGTCGGCCGTCCTGTGCCACGGTCCGGCCGACCCGCATTCGATGTCAGCAACTGACATCAACCGTAGCACTCGATGTCAGTCGCTGCCATCACGTAGAATCGGGGGCATGGGTCGATGGGAGCCGAACGCGCGGGGCCGCCTCGAACAGGCCGCCCTTGATCTCTACGTCGAGCACGGCTTCGCGCAGACCACGGTCACCGAGATCGCCGCCCGGGCCGGCCTGACCGAGCGGACGTTCTTCCGGCACTTCGCCGACAAGCGGGAAGTGCTCTTCTCCGGCTCGGCCGCACTGCAGGAGGTCCTGGTCGACGCCGTGGCCGGCGCCCCCGACACCGCGGCGCCGATCGACGCGGTCGCGGCCGGCCTCGACGCGGTCGGCGACCTCTTCGCCGACCGGCGGCCGTTCTCGGTGCGGCGCCAGTCCGTGATCGCCGCGAACCCCGAACTGCTGGAGCGCGAGCTCATCAAGCTCGCCACTCTCGCCGCCGCGACCGCCGACGCCCTGCGCCGGCGGGGCGTGGCCGAGCCGGCCGCGAGCCTGGCGGCCGAGGCCGGAATCGCGGTCTTCAGGATCGCGTTCGAGCGCTGGATCGAGGGCTCCGCGGGCGACAGCCTGACGCAGCTGATGCGCACATCGCTCGCCAACCTCAAAGCCGTCACGTCGGGGGCCTGACCGTCCCCGCCCCCGGGGCCTCACCGGGATCCAGCTCCCGGACTTCGGAGCCGTCACCTCGCGGACCCGAACCCGCACCTCGCAGCCGTCACCCCGGGGCCCCGGCTCCGCACCTCAAACCCGTCGCCTCGCGGCCCCGACCCGCACCTCGGCACTCGCCGCCCGGCCCCTCGGACGCGGTCCGCGACCGGATGCACACGGAACAGTTACGACACCGTAATCGGGCGTCGCCGCCACCCCCGCGCCCGCCGCGCCGCGCCCGGCGGGACCCGGCGGCAGCGGGCCGCCGCCCGCGGAATCGCACGTCGGGGCCCCGTACGGCCGGCGTCGGCCCGAGCGCCGCGGTTCGCGCCGCACGGGCGCGAACGGCGGGCGCCGTGGCGGAAGTTGCGACTGGGAGGGGCGTGGCCAGGCACGAAAGAGAGCGCTCTCACAAATCTTGACAGCAGGCCCCGCACGCCGGAGGGTACGTCTGCGAGAGAGCGCTCTCACGTCGCCCACAATCCGTAGGGCTACCGGTTTCAGGTGGTAGAAGGTGGTCATCGCTCATGTCGTCGTTCAGGGCCGCAGGCAGTGAACTCCCGGACCAGGAAACGCAGGACGCTGCCGCGGACAGCGCGCTGAGCCGGCGTTCGTTCATCGCCACGGCCGCCCTGGCGTCAGCCGTGCCGCTCGGCGCGGCAGCGACACCCGCCGCCGCGCGCGGCGGCCAGGGGCGCCCGCACGCCCCGGCGGAGCCGGACTTCGGTCCGCACGTCCAGGTCTTCGACCCCACGACCCCGACCGCCGACATCCAGGCCGCGCTGGACGCCGCCGCCCAGCAGCAGGTCACCAGCGAATTCGGTACCGGACGCTTCGCGTTCCTGTTCAAGCCCGGCGCGTACGACGTGGACGCGCAACTGGGCTACTACACCTCGGTCGCCGGCCTCGGCCTGTCCCCAGACGACGTGACCGTCAACGGCGCCGTCCGCGTCGAGGGGCAGCCGCAGCCCGGCGGCGGAGACAGCGCGCTGACCAACTTCTGGCGCTCGGCGGAGAATCTGTCCGTCAACCCGACCGACGGCATCGCCTGGTGGGCGGTGTCCCAGGCCGCGCCCCTGCGCCGGGTGCACATCCGCGGCCGGCTCTTCCTCTTCCCCCGCCAGGGGGGCTTCTCCAGCGGCGGCTTCATCGCCGACTCGGTGGTCGACGGCCAGGTCGTCAACGCCTCGCAGCAGCAGTGGCTGACCCGCGACAGCGCGGTGGCCGGCTGGTCCAACGGGGTGTGGAACCAGGTCTTCTCGGGGGTCACCGGCGCCCCCGCGCAGTCCTTCCCCGACCCGCCCTACACCACGCTGCCGGCCACCCCGGTCAGCCGCGAGAAGCCCTTCCTGTACGTGGACGCGACCGGCCGCTACCGGGTGTTCCTGCCCGCAGTGCGGCACGACTCGGCGGGCGCGACCTGGAGTGCGGGACACACCCCGGGCAGTTCGATCCCGATCGAGCAGTTCTTCATCGCCCAGCCGTCCGACTCGGTGCGGACCATCAACAAGGCGCTGGCACAGGGCAAGCACCTGCTGCTGACCCCCGGCATCTACAGGCTGACCGGCACCATCAAGGTCAAGTGGGCCGGAACGGTGGTGCTGGGCCTGGGATTCGCGACCCTCACCCCGGTGGGCGGCGCGGTCGCGATGCGGGTGGACGACGTGCGCGGGGTGCGGATCGCGGGCCTGCTGTTCGACGCGGGCGAGACGGAGTCGCGGTCGCTGCTGGAGATCGGCACCGGCCACGGGCGGCGCAGCGACCCGCTGGACCCGACATCGGTCCAGGACGTCTTCTTCCGTATCGGCGGCGCGGGCCCCGGCCGTACCGGCACCGCGCTGGTGGTCAACAGCGACCACGTGCTGCTCGACCACGTCTGGGCCTGGCGCGCCGACCACGGCAGCGGGGTGGGCTGGACGGTGAACACCGCTGAGTCCGGTGTCGTCGTCAACGGTGACCACGTGCTGGCCACCGGCCTGTTCGTGGAGCACTTCCAGAAGTACAACGTCGTGTGGAACGGCGACCACGGCCGGACGATCATGTTCCAGAACGAGCTGCCGTACGACCCGCCGAACCAGGCCGCCTACCGCCACCACGGCGTCGACGGCTACCCGGCCTACAAGGTCGGCGACCCGGTGCGCCATCACGAGGCCTGGGGCCTGGGCAGCTACTGCTTCTTCAACGTCGATCCGACGATCCACGTGTCGCACAGCTTCGAGGCGCCGGTGCGGAAGGACGTGCGCTTCCACGACCTGCTGACGGTGTCGCTGAATGGCGCAGGCGTGATCGACCATGTGATCAACGACCACGGTGACGCGGCGCAGGGCACTGACACCGTGCCGGTGGACGTGGTGAGCTACCCGGCCGGCTGACCGGCAGGCGGTTCACCCGCGGAGGGGGCTGACGGCGGCGGCCGTCGGCCCCCTTCGTCATGTCCGCGTCGGGCGGGGCGTGCCGGCCCGTCAGGGATTTTCCGTGTCCGGCTTGAACTGTCGCGCGCGGCAGAGCAGACTGCCTTGGCAACGTTGTCAACACAAGCATGGCAACGTTGTCATACTCCGCTCGCCTCCTCGTCCGGGGCGGGCGGAACCCCGCACTTCATCCCCCCGCATCGCCTTCATCGCCCTCACCACCCGTCGCCACCCTCAACCCTCATTCCTGAACGGAGCGGTGCCATGCCGAAGAACCCGGCCTCCCTCAGCAGACCCGGTGCCGCCCCGGCCCCGGCGGCGCATGCGGCCGGGACCGCGCGCGCCGCCGGGCCCGGGCGGCGGCCCGGCCATGCGGCGGTCGGGCCCGGCCGATCCGGCGGTGCGTATCGCGAGGCCTACCGGCGGGCGGTCGACGACCGCCTCGACACCTCGACGTCGGAGCAGGACCTGTGCCGCAAGGCGCAGTTCGTCGACTACGAGAGCATGCGCGCGATGTTCGAGGCCTGGAACGCCCGGATGTGGCGCGGCGCCGGCACGCTGCCCTCGGCGCTTCCCCACCCGCCACTGCACACCCCGGTGTGGCCGGTCCTCGGCCACGGCCTCGACGTGACCGGCGGCTACTACGGTGCCCGCAAGGGCTGCGAGCCGCTGCACGTCCAGGCGGACCCGGCGGACGGCACGGTGCTCGCCGCGAACCACACCGGCGCCGCCGTACGGGGCGCGTCGATCGCCGCGCAGCTGTACGACCTCGGCGGGCGGCCGATCGGCGCGCCCGCCCGGCAGGCCGCGGACCTGCCGGCCGGCAGCGTCACGGCGGCCTTCGCCGTACCGTTCGCGCGGAGCCTGCCGGCCACGCATCTGCTGCGGTTGCGGCTGACCGGCGCGGACGGGCGGCTGCTGTCGGCCAACGACTACTGGCGCTACCGCACGCCGACGGACATGCGCTCGCTCAACGGCCTGCCGAACGTCGCCTTGGCGGTCACCGCGCGTCCCGCGGGCCAAACCGCGGTCACCGCGGCGGTGGCGAACACCGGGGCCTCCCCCGCCGCGATGGTGCGCCTGTCGCTCGCGGCGCCCGCACCCGGCGGCGCCCTGCCGCCCTCGCTGGCGGACGACAACTGCCTGTGGCTGCTGCCCGGCGAGTCCCGGGACATCGTGCTGCGCTGGGCGGCCGGCGCCCGGGTCGAGGGCTCGCCGGCCGTGGTGGCACAGGCGTACAACGCGCTGCCCGTCACCGCCTGACGGCCGCGCGCCCCCGCATCCCCCCGCGCGCCCCCGGAACACGCCCCAGGAGCCTCGCCGGCCACCCCCTGACGGGCAGCGCTGCCCGGCGGGCGGATCACGGATGGGTCAGGAGTGAGGCGCGGGGTGGTCGTTGCCTACCGCGGTCTCGACCGGCGGGCGGCGGCTGCCTAGGATGGAGTGCTCCAGATCACTCTCAACTCGCCCGTGCGGGGCCGACGATGCCGTGAGGAACCCGATGGACAACGGGGACGCTCCACTGACGGACAAGATCGACGTGACGGTGCCCAGCGTGGCCCGCATGTACGACTTCCTGATGGGCGGGAAGGACAACTACCCGGCGGACCGCGCGGCCACCGAAGAGCTGCTCAAGCAGGTGCCGAGCACCAAAGTGCTCGCGCTGAACAACCGTTCCTTCCTGCGCCGGGTGGTGCGCAGGCTGGCCGATGACTACGGGATCCGGCAGTTCGTCGACCACGGCTCCGGCTTACCGACGCAGGACAACGTCCACGAGGTCGCCCAGCGGGTCGATCCCGCCTGCCGGGTGGTCTACATAGACAATGACCCCATAGTGCTCGCGCACGGCCGGGCACTGCTGGAGCAGAACGACAACACCGCCGTGATCCAGGCGGACATGCGCGACACCGAGAAGATCTGGTCGCACCCTGAGGTGCGGCGGCTGATCAACACCGAGGAGCCGGTCGCGGTGCTCTTCGTGTCGGTGCTGCACTGCATTCCGGACCGTGACGACCCGGCGGACGTGGTGCGGCGGGCGGCGGCCAAGGTGCCGCCCGGGAGCTTCCTGGTGGTCTGCCAGCTGGTCAGCGAGGACGAGGAGACCCGGCGCGCGGTCACCGACTTCATGGCCCGCAGCACCGGCGGGAATTGGGGCGAGGTCCGGCGCGAGCAGGACGTGCTGCGGTTCCTGGAGGGCACGGAGATCCTGGAGCCCGGCTTGGTGGAGGTCTCCACCTGGCGCCCGGACTCGGACCTGGCACTGAAGCAGCCGAGCATGGAGTGGATCGGGTTCGGCGGTGTCGGCCGCATCGTCGGCTGACCGGCCCGCCGCGGGTCAGGCCCCGCCCGCCCCGCGTCACCGGTAGCGGAGCAGGGCCTCCTCCAGGATCGCCCTGCTGGCCGCGGGAGTTGCCGCCAGGGCGCTGAGTTCGTCGAGCGAGGCACGGTAGCGGTCGACGTCGTCGAGCCGGTCGAGGTAGACCGCGCTGGTCATGTGCTCCAGGTAGACGACGTCGGGCAGGAAGCCCTGGGCGAATCGCAGATAGGTCACCGCGGCCCCCGGAGTGGCGGCGGCGCTCGCCGCGTAGGAGGCGACCTGCAAGCGCACGCCGGGCTGACGCAGGACGTCGAGCAGGTGCTGCAATTGCTCGCGCATCACGGCCGAGCCGCCGACCGGGCGGTGCAGCACCCCCTCGTCGATCAGCGCCCACAGCACGGGCGCGCCCGGTTCGGCCATCCTGCGCTGCCGTTCGAGCCGCAGTTCCACCCGCTGGGCGTTCTCCTCGGCCGGGGCGAGCCGGCGCCCGCTCTGCACCACCGCACGGGCGTAGGCGACCGTCTGCAACAGGCCGGGCACGAACTGGGTTTCGTACGTACGCACCAGGTGCGCGTCGCGTTCCAGTCCGATCAGCGCCTGCAGCCAGTCGGGCACGACCTCGCCGTACGGCTGCCACCAGTCGGGGCTGGCGGCGCGCTGCACCAGGCGGCCGATCTCGGCGCGTTCCGCCTCGGCGACACCGTAGAGCTGGAGCAGTTCCTCCACGTCGCGGGCCTTGAGGGAGACGTGGGCGGTCTCCATCCGGCTGATCTTCGACGCGTGCGCACGGATATGGCTGCCGGCGGTGGCCGGACTGCAGCCGCGGCTCTCGCGCAGCGCGCGCAGGTAATTGCCGAGCACCCTGGACATGGCCCGCGCACCCATGTCGGGCCGGCGTTCGAACAGCGGTAACGGTGATACGGGCTGCGCTTGAGGGGACATGCGGGCTCCCGAGTCATACTGGACGGGCCAGTATTGCACCGCGAAGCCCGCAGGTCGTCCTCCTGGGACGTCAACCGGTCGGCTTCACGCTGTAAAGGCGTCGAAGTCGCCGTCCTTGGCACCCTCGACGAATGCGGCCATCTCTGCCTGTGTGTATACCAGAGCAGGTCCCTCGGGGTAACGCGAATTGCGCACGGCCACGCCGCCGCCTGGCAGTTGGGCGACCTCGACGCAGTTGCCGCTCTGGTTGCTGCGAGCGCTCTTGATCCACGTCACTCCGGAAATGATGCTGGACCGCACTCCGTTGCCGATCTGCTGCTCCACAGGGCATCGCCTCTTTCCTGAGTCCACCGTGCTCGTCCGTCGCATCCGCACCGCGCCTCGCGGCACTCACACACCACTACCCGGCAAGTGCGGATGCAATTCCCGATGCAATTGCATTCGCCGCGTGCAGCGACCGGCGCTCTTTGTGCCGAGTGCGACAAATCAGCAAATGGGGAGGAAAAGCACCGCATGGGGCGGCGGGCGGGAAACGTGCGAGCGGGGCCGCTCAGCGGGCGCCGCCGGCCGCCCGGAAGGCCGCCGCGTATTCGCGCAGGAAAGCGGCCTCGGCGATCACCGCGCCGCGCAGTTCCGAGAAGAGCACCCGCTCGTTGGGAGCGTGCAGATTGCACATGCTGTCCTGGGCACCGAACAGCAGCACCTCCGCGTTTGGCGCGGCTTTGGCGAGCCCGTTGACCAGCGGGATCGAGCCGCCACCCGCGGCGAACTGCGGTTCTGCGCCCCACCCTTCACGCAGCGCGGTACGGGCGGCACGGTAGGCGGGGCCTTCGACCGCGGGTTCGAAACCGGGTCCCGCCTCGCTCGCCGTGACCGTCAGCTCGACTCCGTACGGGCGGAGTTCGCGCAGGTGCCGGACCAGCGCCCCGGCGGCCTGCCCCGGATCCTGCTGCGGGTGGACCCGCAGGTTGAGCTTGGCGCGGGCGTAGGGGACCACCGCGGAGGCGGCGCCGTCCACCGCCGGGGCGTCCAGGCCGATCACCGTGATCGCCGGGCCGCTCCACAGCCGCTCCCCCAGACTGCCGGTACCGGTCAGCGGCATCCCGGCGGCCACACCCGCCAGTTCGCGGAACTCCTGCTCGGTGTACGACGCCCCCGTCCACTCATCGCGGCGCAGCCCGGCCACCGCCACGTCGCCCCGCTCGTCGTGCAGCCCGGCCAGCGCGCGCACCAGGGCGAGCAGCGCGTCGGGGGCGGCGCCGCCGAAGGCTCCGCTGTGCCGGGCCTCGGCGAGCGTGCGGACCTCCACCACGACCTCGGCGACGCCGCGCAGCCCCGTGGTGAGGGTCGGTGTCCCGGGCCGCAGGTTGCCCATGTCGGCGATCACCATGGCGTCGCAGGCGAAGCGCTCCGGGTTCGCGGCGGGGTAGTCGTCGAAGGCGCTGCCGTACTCCTCCTGGCCCTCGATCACGATCTTCAGGCCGGTGGGCGGCCGTCCGCCGTAGGCCCGCAGCACCCCCAGGTGGGCGATGACGTTGGACTTGTCGTCGGCGATGCCGCGGGCCCGCAACCCGCCCTCGACCGGGGTCGGCTCGAAGGGCGGGGACAGCCACAGCGACTCGTCACCGGGCGGCTGGACGTCGTAGTGGCCGTAGAGCAGCACGGTCGGAGCACTGGGGTCCGGCGGCGGGACCTCCGCGTAGATCACCGGTGAGGTGTCGGGCAGGTCGAGGCGTTCGATGTGCTCGACGCCCGCCTCCCGCAGCAGATCCACCAGCAGGTCGTGGGCCCTGAGGACCTCGGCGCGCGGATAGCCGGGGAAGGCGACGGACGGGATCGCGGCCAGCCGGACGAGGTCCGCGGTGAGGCCGTCCATCAGGCCGTCCACGGTGCTGGTGAGGTCCATCGGGTGCGCTCCTGGTCCCGTCGTGCGGCCGGGCCCCGGCGGGGTCCCCTCGCTCAGCACCCCGGTCGCCCACGGTGCCGCCGCGGCCGGAGTGGGCCGAACCGGACGATATACGGAAGCCGGCCGGTCCGCCGCACGCGGCCCGGCCCCCGGTCAGGCCGCTCGCACCTCGATCAGCAGCGCGTGCCCAGGGTTCAGCGTCGGCATCGGCAACCCGGCCCGCGCCAGCACCGTCCCGGGCAGCGGCACCCATCCGTCCAGCGCCGCGGTGAACCAGGCCGGCCCTGCCGTCTGGTGCAGCGAGGGCAGCCCGAGGTCGGTCCTGATCCGTACCCGGTAGGCCGCCTCGGGCGCCAGACCCGGCAGCGGCACCCGGCCGGACTGGCTCTCCGCCGAAGTGGCCAGCCGCGCCCAGCAGTAGAGCGCGGCCGACGAGTCGTCCGCGACGACGCCGTGCAGCACGGTGGCGTCACCGGGCAGGTCGGCGCGGACCTGCCGGCCGCTGTGCAGCAGCGGGCGCAGCTCGCGGTAGAGGGCGGTCCACGCGGTGAGCCTGGCCAGCTCCTGCGGGTCGCACCGGGTGAGGTCCTGCTCGATGCCGGGGTGGCAGAACAGGCTGGTGGCCAGCCGGAAGGTGTCGGCGGTCACCCGCCCCGTGGTGTGGCTCTCCGCGGCTCCGACATGCGCGCCGATCAGCTCCGGCGGCAGCAGCTGGCCGGTCCAGCGCTGGATGGTCTGGCGCTCCACCGGGTCGTTGCAGTCCGAGGTCCACACCCGGTCGGTCCTGGCGAGGACCCCCAGGTCGACCCGGCCGCCGCCGGAGGCGCAGCTCTCGATCTCCAGCCCGGGATGCCGCGCCCGCAGCGTGTCGAGCAACCGGTAGAAGGCCTCGACCTGCGCGTGCCCCGCGGGCCGGTCACCGGGCCCGTGCACCGCCTCGTGCAGATCCCTGTTGTGGTCCCACTTGAGGTAGGCGATGCCGTACTCGCCGACCAGGGTGTCGAGGCGTTCCAACAGATAGGCCCACGCGTCGGGGTGCGAGACGTCCAGGGCGTACTGGTTGCGGGAGGTCGGGCCGCGGCCGCGGGCGGGGCCCAGGATCCAGTCCGGGTGCGCGCGGGCCAGGTCGGAGTCGGGGTTGACCATCTCGGGTTCGAACCACAGCCCGAAGTCCATGCCGAGCGCCCGCACGTGGTCGGCCAGCGGGGCGAGGCCGTCCGGCCACACCCGGGGATCGACGTACCAGTCGCCGAGCCCGGCGTCGTCGGCGCGGCGGCCGGTGAACCAGCCGTCGTCCAGCACGAAGCGCTCCACCCCGACCTCCGCGGCCCGGTCGGCGAGCCGGCGCAGCCGGTCCAGGTCGTGGTCGAAGTAGACGGCCTCCCAGCTGTTGAGGACCACCGGGCGCGGGGTGCCGGGGTGCGAGGGCCGGGCACGGAGAAGGGCGTGGAAGCGGTCGGCGAGGCCGTCCAGCCCGTCGGCCGACCAGCCGAAGTGACAGACCGGGGTGCGGTAGGTCGCACCCGGGGTGAGCCGTATCTCGCCGGCGCGCAGCAGCTCGCCGCCGCCGAGGACCGCGGCGTGCACACCGGCGCCCTCCGGGAGGCGCTCGGCCAGATAGCGCTGGTCTCCGCTCCAGGCCACGTGCACGCCCCAGACCTCGCCGTCCCGGAAGCCGAAGCCGGGCACGCCGACGGCCAGCAGGTAGGGCGAGTCCAGGCCCGGCTTGCCCCGCCGCACCTCGCGCACGTGGCTGCCGTGGCCGAGCGGGCGGCGCTGCGGCTGGCGTTCCCTGCTCCACTTGCCGGTGAAGTCCAGCACCTCGGTGGCGCGGGCCGGCAGCGGCAGCAGGGTGGAGACGCGGGCGAGGTCGTACGGTACGGGCTCGGCGTCCGCCGTGCGGGTGAGCGCCGCGGAGACGCCGAGCACGCCAGAGGGCTCCAGCCGGTAGGTGACGTCGATGTCGAGACCGGCGGTGGCGTCCGTCAGGGCGATGACGATCTCCCCGCCCCCGCCGGGGAACTCCCGGTGCGTGCCGCCGGTGAGCAAGGGCCCGGGGGCCGCCGCGCCGCCGGCGAGGTGGCCCTCGTGGGCGGGGGTGCCGGACCAGCCGTCCGCCTCGGTCGGCCACACGGTGAACCTGCGTGCCTGGTCGATGGAGTTGTTGAGGACGGCGCCCTCCGCGGTGAGGCACAGCGCGGCGAGGCCGGCGTCCGACAGCTCGCCGAGGTCGGCGCCCCAGTGCAGGACCCGCGGCACCGGCTCGGCCAGCTCCACGACCAGGGCGGTGCCCGCCGCACGCAGGGAGACGGTCCGTGCGGGGGCGTTCTGCATGGCGGGGTCCTTTCCTCGGGTCCGGCGCCGAATCTAGGCCGACTTTCCTTCCATGGTCAACATATTCGGATGCCCGGTCCATGGGTCTGGGGGGAAGTCAGGTGCAGGTGGAATGCTGTGGTCGTTTCCGGCAGAAAGGTAGGCTCGCCCGTATGACGCTCGCCGGACGGCCGCCGGCCGCCGCTCTGGTCTTCAGGACGCTGCTCGTGCACGGCCCCCTCACCCGGGCCGAGTTGGGGCGGCGCACCGGACTGTCACCGGGCGCCGTCACCAAGGTCTCCGCCCCGCTGCTGGCCGACGGCTGGATCGCCGAGCTGGGCCGGCCGGACGGCGAGCGGGCCAGCGGCCGGCCCGCGACGCCGATGGCCGTGCGTGCGGAGCGCGCCCGCTTCGTCGGGGTGAAGGTGACCGCTGACGAGCTGATCGGCGTCCTCACCGACCTCACCGCGACCCCGCTCGCCGCCCGCCGCGCCCCGCTGGCCTCCCGGGACGTCGACAGCGCCGTACGGGCGATCGGCCGGCTGGTGGCTGGGCTGCGGACGGCGGGCGGGGAGGCGGCGGGCGCCGGGGCGCCGGGCGCGGTGCACGGCATCGGCGTCACTCTGGCCGGGGACATCGACGCGCGGACCGGGACCGTGCAGTATTCGCCGTTCCTCGACTGGCGGCAGGTGCCGCTCGCCCGGCTGGTAGAAGCGGCCGCCGGCCCGCCCGTGGTGGTCGAGAACGACGTGCGCGCGCTGACGGTCGCCGAGCAGTGGTTCGGCGCGGGCGCGGGACTGTCGTCGTTCGCGGTGGTCACCGTCGGCGCCGGGATCGGCTGCGGCATCGCGGTTGACGGACGGGTGGTGTCCGGGGCGTACGGCGTCGCCGGCGAGGCCGGGCACCTGCCGGTCGGCGGCGACCGGGTCTGCACCTGCGGCAACACCGGGTGCGTGGAGGCCGTCGCGGCCACCGACGCGATCGTCGAGCAGGCCAGGCAGGCCACTGGTGACCCCGGGCTGACCATGGCGTCCGCGGTCCGGCGCGCGCACGCGGGCGACCCGGCCGTGCGGGAGGTCTTCGCACGCGCCGGGCGCGCGCTCGGCCTCGCGATGGCCGCCATCGCCAACCTGGTGGGCCCGGAGCGCATCATCGTCTCCGGCGAGGGCGTCGCCTCCTACGACCTCTTCGCCGACACGGTCCGCACGGCCTTCCGCGCGCAGGCTTTCGGGGCCGCGGCCGACTGCGACATCGTGGTGCGGCCGCTGCCCTTCGAAGCGTGGGCGCGCGGCGGCGCCGCGGTGGCCGCCCAGCGGGTCTTCGCGCCCGCCCCGCGCTGACCCGCGCGCCTCGGGTTGTACGGTTCCCGGCATGACCTCCGCAGCAGAACGCGCTCCGGGGCCGGTGACGGCCGACGACGTCGACCTGGCCGTACGGCTGTCGGTGACCGCCTTGCAGGCCGCCCCCGACAGCGGCTGGGACAAGGCGGCGGGCAGCCTGCAGTGGACCTGCTGGCAGACCGTGGAGCACCTGGCCGACGACCTGTTCGCCTACGCGCTGCAACTCGGCCCGCGGGTGCCCTCGCTGACCACCCATGTGCCCGCCACCTGGCGCCGGGAGACCGCGGGCGGTCCCGCGAGCACGATCTTCGTGGACCGCGGCGAGGGCACCGCAGGTCTGCTGCAGGTGCTTGAGGCCTGTGGCGCCCTGCTGACCTCGATGGTGCGCACGACCTCACCGGACGTGCGGTCGCACCACGTCTTCGGCCCGGCCGACCCCGAAGGCTTCGGGGCGATGGGCGTGGTCGAGACGCTGGTCCACACCGGCGACATCGCCGCCGGGCTGGGCGTGCCCTTCGAGCCGCCGGCGGATCTGTGCGAGCGGGCGCTCCACCGGCTCTTCCCCGACGCCCCCGCCGACGCCGAGCCCTGGCAGGCGCTGCTGTGGTCCACCGGCCGGATCGCCCTGCGCGAACGCGAACAGCGCGCCACCTGGCGCTGGTACGCCGAGCCCCGCACCTGAGCCCCCCCGGCTCCCCGCCGCTGGCGGGCGCCAGGCGTCACGGCAAGGGCGCGGCGGCGGAGGGGTCGAGGAGCGGGGCCAGGAGATCGCCGTGGGCGGCGAGGCGCGGGGGGAGGTCGGTGAGGGTGAAGGCCAGGTCCGCCGGGCGGGAAGCGGAAGCCACCTCGTCCCACGCGAGCGGCGTGGAGACCGCGGGGTGCGGCCGCGCCCGTACCGTGTACGGCGTCGCCGTCGTCTTCTTCGCCGAGTTCTGCGACCAGTCGATGAACACCCGCCCTGTCCGGTCCACCTTGGTCATCCGCGAGACGACCCGGTCGGGGTGCGCGCGCTCCAACTCCTGGGCGACCCGCCGCGCGTAGGCGGAGGCCTGCCGCGAGTCGGCGCCCCGCAGCGCCGCGTAGAGGTGCAGGCCCTTGGAGCCGCTGGTCTTCGCCCAGGTCCGCAGGCCGTCCGCGGCGAGCCGTTCGCGGAGCAGCAGGGCCACCTGGCAGCAGTCGACCACCGTGCGGTCGGGGCCGGGGTCGAGGTCGATGACCAGCCGGTCGGCGATGCCGGGCGTCGCCGACCGCCACTGCGGGGTGTGGATCTCCACGCAGGCGAGGTTGGCGGCCCACATCAGCGTGGCGAGGTCGTTGAGCTGGACCTGCGGCATGAGTTCGCCGCTGCTCCTGAGCGTCTCGGCGGTCGTCACCCACTCGGGCGTACCGGCGGGCGGGCGTTTCTGGAAGAAGCGCTGGCCCTGGACGCCGTCGGGGGTCCGCACGAAGCTGACCGGCCGTCCGGCGCAGTGCGGGATGAGGACTTCGGCGACGTTCGCGTAGTAGTGCAGCAGCTCGCCCTTGGTGGTGCCGGTGTCCGGCCAGAGCACCCGGTCGAGGTGGCTGAGCTTGATCTGGCGGCCCTCGACCTCGGTGATCGGCATAGCATAAAGATTCCCATAGCCTGACAAAAAGGACACGCTATGCGCAGCGTCTGGAGCGGGAACCTGGCCTTCGGGCTGGTCTCCATCCCGGTGAAGCTCGGATCCGCGGTGTCGAGCCACAAGATCAGCTTCCGGCAGATCCATCTGGCCGACCAGGGCCGGGTGCGCTACCAGAAGACCTGCGAGCTCGACGAGGAGGTACTGACCTCCTCCGACATCGGCCGCGCCTTCGAGACCCCGGACGACCAGCTGGTCGAGGTCACCGACGCCGACCTGCAGGCGCTGCCGCTGCCGACCGCCAAGACCATCGAGGTGAGCGGTTTCCTCGACGCCGCCTCCGTGGACGCGATGCAGCTGGACACCCCGTACTTCCTGGCGCCGTCCTCGCCGACCGCGAACAAGCCGTACGTCCTGATGCGCGAGGCGCTGGCCCGCTCGGGCAAGGCGGCGGTGGGCAAGTTCGCCATGCGCAACTCCGAGCACCTGGCGCTGATCACCGCCCGCGACGACATCCTGCTGCTGCAGACCCTGCGCTGGCCCGACGAGCTCAACTCGGCGGCCGACGCCGTCCCGCGCGGCAAGGTCAACATCAGCGACAACGAGCTGCACCTCGCCGACACCCTGATCCAGGCGCTCGGCGAGGCGGACCTGTCGGCCTACCACGACGAGTACGCGGCGGCGGTGGAGGCGCTGGTGACGGCGAAGCTGGAGGGCGCGGAGCCGCCGGCGGCCACCGGCGAGGGCGGCGGCGGCAAGGTGGTGGACCTGATGTCGGCGCTCCAGGCATCGGTGGACCAGGCCAAGGACAGCCGCGGCGGGGACGACGGGAAACACGCAACCGTCACCGAGCTGAGCTCCAAGGGCGAGGGCGCGGCCGGCAAGCGCCCGGCCAAGAAGGCGGCCGCGAAGAAGGCGGCGGCCAAGAAGACCACCGCGCGCAAGACCGCCGCCAAGAAGACCGCGAAGAAGGCGACGCCCCACCGCAAGGCAAACTGAAAGCTCACTGTCATTTGACAGATGACATCTTCCTGGGAGTTACTTTCTTTATCGAGTCGACTCCCAGGAGGTCGCCATGTCCGTCCCCGTACCCGCCCCTCCCCCGCTGGCGAACTCCCCGCGCCGGTGGTGGGCGCTGGCCGCCCTGACGCTGAGCGTGCTGATCATCGCGCTGGACGGCACCGTCATCACCGTGGCGCTGCCCACGCTGTCCCGTGAGCTCGGTGCCGACAGCGCCCAGTTGCAGTGGATCAACGGCGGCTACCTGCTGGCGCTCTCGGTGGCGATGCTGCCGGTCGGGCTGCTCGGTGACCGCCACGGCCACAAGCGGGTGCTGATCGGCGGTGTCGCGCTGTTCGGCCTGGCGTCGCTGGCCGGCACCCAGGCCGGTTCGCCGGGGCAGCTGATCGCGGTGCGGACGGTGCTCGGGCTGGCCGCGGCGATGATCATGCCGGTGTCGATGGCCGTGCTGCCGCGGATCTTCGGCCGGGCCGAGCTGCCCAAGGCGATCGGCGTGTGGACCGCGGCCACCGCGGTGGGCATGCCGGTGGGGCCGCTGGTCGGCGGCTGGCTGCTCAACCACTTCTGGTGGGGCTCGGTGTTCCTCTTCAACGTGCCGGTGGTCGTGCTGGCGCTGGCCGCGTGTGTCTGGCTGCTGCCCGCCGACCGGACGCGGGAGCGCACCGCGGCCGCGCCTTTCGACACGGTCGGCACCGTGCTCAGCGCCCTGGGCATCACCGCGCTCGTCTACGGCACCATCCTGGTCCCGGACGACGGCTGGGGCAGCCCCGAGGTGCTGGGCGGCGTCGGCGGGGGCGTGGCGCTGCTGGCGGTCTTCGCGGTGTGGCAGCGCAGGTTCCCGCACCCGCTGGTGGACCTGCGGCTGTTCGCCGACCCGCGGTTCCGCTGGGGCACGCTGATCGCGGTCTTCGTGAACTTCGCGCTGATGGGCATCATGTTCGTCGTGCCGCAGTATCTGCAGGTGGTGCTCGGGCACGACGCGCTCGGCACGGGCCTGCGGATCCTGCCGCTGATCGGCGGGCTGATGGCCGCCGCCACGCTGGGCGAGACGCTGGTGCCGCGGCTGGGCACGCGGGTGGTGGTACCGGCCGGGCTGCTGGTGTTCGCCGCGGGCACCCTGGTCGGCGCGGGCACCGGCGGCGGCGACGGATACGCCTACGCGGCGCTGTGGCTGACCATGACCGGCTTCGGGTTCGGCCTCGCCGTGGTGCCGGCCACCAGCCTGGTGATGGCGTCGCTGCCCGCCGAGCGGTCGGGCCGCGGCACCAGCCTGCTGGAGACCGTGCAGCAGGTCGGCGGGGTACTCGGGGTGGCCGGCCTTGGCAGCCTGCTGAGCGCGGGGTATCTCGCCCGGCTGGACACCGGCGGGCTGCCAGCAGCGGCCGCGGGCACCGCGCGCGACTCGGTGAGCGGCGCGGGCGCGGTGGCGGCGCGGCTGCACGACCCGGACCTGCTGGCCTCGTCGCACCTGGCCTTCGTGCACGGCATGAGCCTGGCGCTGCTGGTCTGCGCGGCCATCTCGCTGACCGCGGCCGTCCTCGCCGCCGTCTTCCTGCCCGCCCGCGCGGCCGGCGGCACTGAGCGTAAGGCCGCGGCCGGGGACACCGTCCCGCCCGCGCGCGAGGTCGCCACGAGCACCGCCGACCACGGACAATCGCTGGCATGAACGCCAAGGAGACCCCGACCGCGCCGGAACCGGGCCTGCGGGAGCGCAAGAAGCAGCGCACCCTGCGGACGATCAGGCGCGAGGCCTACCGCCTCTTCGCCGCCCAGGGCTACGAGGCCACCACCGTCGACCAGATCGCCGACGCGGCCGAGGTCTCCCCCAGCACCTTCTTCCGCTACTTCCCGACCAAGGAGGACGTCGTCCTCGACGACGAGTACGACCCCGCTCTCGTCGAGGCGCTGCGGGCCCGGCCGCCCGGCGAGCCGATCATCGACTCGCTGCGGCACGCGCTGACCGACTCGCTCGGGCGGCTGCTGCAGGCCGACCACGACGAGCTGCTGCTGCGCACCCGGCTCGGTTTCACCGACCCGGCCATCAGGGCGCGTTCCTGGGACGAGCTGCAGCGCAGCCAGGACGTGGTGGCCGCGGTGATCAGCGAGCGCACCGGCCGCGACCCCGACGACCTGGACGTGCACTGCGCCGCGGCCGCGCTGATCGCGGTGTCCACCGCGGTGGTCAAGCACTGGGTGCAGCGGGACGGCTCGGTGGATCTGGTCGCGCTCTATGACCGGCAGTTCGCGCTGCTCGCCGAGGGGCTGCGTTTTTGAACGGCGTATGAAACCAGCGCCCGTGACGGCTGGTCAATCTCCGCAGAGCCGGACATCGCGGGCGCCCCGTCGTTGACACGCCCTGCGCCCGATGCCAACGTTACGGCCCGTGCCGCCGGATCACCGCCGGCCGCCGCAACACCGGGCCGCGACGCGGCACCGTACCCGCACACGGACGATGGTGGCCGACATGGACGCAGGAAACGGGACGGCAGCGTGTCGACGACACCGCCGCACGCCGGCTTTCCTGTCCTGGCATGTCGATGTGCTCCGCGTCAGCGCCGCGCTGTGTCGCCGCTGACCGGCTGAGTACACCACCGCCGGCCGCCGGGCGCCGCTGACACCAGATCAGGCCCGCGGCACCGCCGGCCCGCCTGCCCTTGCCTGTGCACCCTTCCGTGCTCAGCTCCGGCCCCTCCCGCACCGCCTCCCCGGCCGGCTCCCCGCCGCAGCCGTGCGGCACCACCTGCTTCGCGCTGGAGTCACCCGATGAACGAATCGCCCCCGCCTGCCACCGCAGGCGCGCCCCCGTCCGCCACCGAGAGACCCGGACCTCCGCCAGGCCCGTCCGGCAAGCCGCCGGACGTGCTGTCGGCCCAGCGGGTCGTCCCGCTGCGGCACCCGGGGCGCTGGCTGCTGACCGCGGTGGTCCTTCTCGTCGTCGCGCAGGTCGCGCACGGGCTGGTCACCAACCCCTTCTTCCAGTGGGACCGGTACCGCTACTGGTTCCTGCGTCCGGTGATCGTCGACGGGCTGCTGATCACCCTCAAGGTCGCCGCGTGGAGCGCGCTGTTCGGGCTGCTCGGCGGCATCGTGCTCGCGGTGGCCCGGCTGTCGCCCAGCCCGGTGCTGCGCACGGTCAGCTGGGTGTACGTCTGGCTGCTCCGCTCGATCCCGCTGATCGTGCTGCTGCTCTTCCTCTACAACTTCGGCGCGCTCTACCGGACGGTGACCCTGGGGGTGCCGTTCGGCCCGGGTCTGCTGCACTTCGACGAGTCGAAGCTGGCCTCCGAGCAGGTGGTCGCCATCGTCGGCCTCAGCCTCAACGAGGCGGCCTTCGCCGCCGAGGTGGTCAGGGGCGGGGTGCTCTCGGTGGACCAGGGGCAGCACGAGGCGGCGGCCGCCCTCGGCATGCCGCGCGGCTACCAGTTCACCCGGATCGTCTTCCCGCAGGCGCTGCGGACCATCGTCCCCAGCTACGTCAACCAGCTGATCGGCCTGGTCAAGAGCACGTCCCTGGTCTTCTACGTCTCGCTGCTCGACCTGTTCGGCCAGGTCGAGTCGCTGGGCAGCACGTACCCGAGCGACGTGGTGCCGCTGCTGCTGGTCGCCACGACCTGGTACGTCATCCTCACCAGCGTCGTGTCGCTGATCCAGTTCTACGTCGAGCGGTACTTCTCCCGCGGCGCCCTGCGTTCCCTGCCGCCCACCCCGCTGCAGCAGCTGCGCACCCGGTTGCGGGACGTGCGGGCGCGGATCGCGATCGGAGCGGCCGGATGAGCACCGTCACGCAGGACAGCACGGCGCCGCGGCCCGCCGCCGTGAGCATCCACAACGCACACAAGGCGTACGGCACCCACCAGGTGCTCTCCGGTGTCGACCTGACCGTGCCGCCCGGCCAGGTCACGGTGATCCTCGGGCCGTCGGGATCGGGGAAGTCCACCCTGCTGCGGGCGGTCAACCACCTGGAGAAGCTGGACATCGGCCACGTCAGCGTGGACGGCGAGCTGATCGGGGTGCGGCGGCACCGGGGACGCCTGAAGGAGATCAGCGAGCGGGCCATCCTCGCCCAGCGCGGCCGGATCGGCTTCGTCTTCCAGAGCTTCAACCTCTTCCCGCACCTGACCGTGCTGGACAACGTGGCCGCCGCACCGGTCGCCACCGGCCGCAGGAACCGGGCGCAGGCGCAGCAGCTGGCCCGGACCCTGCTGGCCAGGGTGGGGCTCGCCGACAAGGCCGACGCCTACCCCCGGCAGCTGTCCGGCGGGCAGCAGCAGCGGGTGGCCATCGCCCGAGCGCTGGCCCTGGAGCCGGGCGTGATCCTCTTCGACGAACCGACCTCGGCGCTGGACCCCGAACTGGTCGGCGAGGTACTCGACGTCATCAAGGACCTCGCCACCAGCGGCACCACGCTGATCATCGTCACCCACGAGATCGGCTTCGCCCGCGAGGTGGCCGACACCGTGGTCTTCCTCGACGGCGGGCTGATCGTCGAGCAGGGCCCACCGGCCCAGGTGCTGGACGCTCCCGCGCACCCGCGTACCCGTGAATTCCTCAGCCGGGTCCTCTGACCCCGCTGCCCCTCCCGACCTCAAGGACGCCCATGCCTCGCCTCCGTCGCCGCCACCGATCCGTCCTGACCGCCGCCGCCGTCGCCTCGCTGGCCCTGACCCTGGGGGCCTGCGGCAGTGACAGCACTTCCGACGCGGCGGCGCCCCCCGCTTCCACCGCCGACGGCACGGTGGTCGTCGGGGCGGTGTCCAACGGCGCCGCCGAGCAGACCTCCATCGCGGTGTCCGAGGTGGCCGCGATCCGCGCCGAACTCCCGAAGGCGATCGCCGACAAGGGCGAGCTGTCCATCGGGCTCGGCTTCCTGCCCGCGGGCTCCCCGCCGATCGGCTACGTCGGCACCGACCAGAAGACCCTCACCGGCTCGGAGCCCGACCTGGGCCGACTGGTCGCCGCGGTCCTCGGTCTCAAGCCGGTCTTCCACAACGCGACCTGGGACAACCTCTTCGTCGGCCTGGACAGCGGTAAGTCCGACGTGGGCTTCTCCAACATCACCGACACCGAGCAGCGCAAGGAGCACTACGACTTCGCCTGCTACCGCAAGGACAACCTGGGCTTCGAGGTGCGCAAGGACGACACCTGGAACTTCGGCGGCGACTACCGGAACCTGGCCGGCCGGACCGTGGCGGTGGGCTCGGGCACCAACCAGGAGAAGATCCTGCTGACGTGGCAGCGCCAGCTCAAGGCGGAGGGCAAGAAGCTCACCGTCAAGTACTTCCAGGAGGCAAACAGCACCTACCTGGCGCTGTCCTCCCGCAAGATCGACGCCTACTTCGCACCCAACCCGAGCGTGGCCTACCACGTCACCACGACCGCGGGCACACCGAACGCGACCCGCAGCGCGGGCACCTTCTCCGGCGCGGGGGCGAGCCTGCAGGGGCTGATCTGCGCGACGGCGAAGAAGGACAGCGGGCTGGCCAAGCCGCTCGCCGACGCGATCAACCACCTCATCGCGGGCGGGCAGTACCGCACCTGGCTGGCCGCCTGGAATCTCAGCAACGAGGGCCTGCCCAGCTCGCAGATCAACCCGCCGGGACTGCCGGTGACCAACTCCTGAACCGCGCAGGACCGCCCCGGGCCAGGACTATCCCGGCCCCCGACCCGGTTGTCGTCCACGAGTGCCGACGAGCAGGCGCAGAACGGAGCACCACCCCGGCCATGTCCACCAGCCTCCCGCCCCAGCCCCGGCGTTCCCGACCGTTCCCGCAGGCCAGGCACGCGGGGCCCGGCCCGCACGTGCTGGACAACGCGGTGTGGGCCGCACTGTCCGGCGCGCACCGGCATCTCGCCGAGACCGCCGGCCTGGCCGCCCGCTACCAGCCGGACGTGTCGCCCTTCGTGGCGATCGCCGACCCCGACGACCCGCAGGCCTGGGACGACCTGGCCGAGCTGGTCGGCGCCGGCAACTCCTTCGCGCTCGCCGGTATCCCCGCGGTGCCCGCGGGCTGGGCGGCCGGCGCCCCCGCGGACGGCGTCCAGCTGGTGGCGACGTCGCTGCGGACCGCCGACGACCCGGAGGCCGAGCGGCTGGGCCGCGCCGACATCCCCGAGATGCTGGAGCTGGTGGGTCGCGCCAAGCCCGGGCCCTTCCTGGCGCGCACCGTCGAGATGGGCGCGTACTACGGCATCCGCCGGGAGGGCCGGCTGGTGGCGATGGCAGGGGAGCGGCTGCGGCCGCCCGGCTGGACCGAGATCAGCGCGGTGTGCACCGACCAGCAGCACCGGGGCCAGGGCCTGGCCACCCGGCTGGTCCGCCATGTGGCGGCCGGCATCACCGCCCGCGGCGACACGCCGTTCCTGCATGCGGCGGCGGTGAACACCGGTGCGATACGGCTCTACGAGTCGATCGGCTTCACGCTGCGCCGCACCACCCTCTTCCACTTCCTCCAGGTCCCCGCCGACCGCTGACCCGTACATCCGAGGAGCACGCCATGCCCACCGCCTTCGTCCACACCGCCTTCGGCGGCCCCGAGACCGAGACCTTCGCCGACCTCCCGCGACCGGTGCCGGGTCCCGGGCAACTGCTGATCGCGGTACGGGCCGCGGGCGTCAACCCGGTGGACTGGAAGCGCCGCACCGGCTACCGGCGGGCCGGCGGGCGGGCCACCGACCTGCCGTCGGTGTTCGGCAGCGAGGCCGCGGGGACGGTCGAGGAGGTCGGCCCCGGCGTCGAGGGCTTCGCGGTCGGCGACGAGGTGTTCGGCAGCACCGACACCGGCGGCTACGCCGAGTACACCCTGGTCCCCGCCGGCGGCACCGCGCACAAGCCGTCCGGGCTGTCCTGGACGGACGCGGCCGCGCTGCCGGTCGCGGCGGCGACGGCGTACGACGCCGTGAACCAGCTCGCCCTGCCATCCGGCGCGACGCTGCTCGTCAACGGCGTCGGCGGCGGCGTCGGGGTGGCCGCGGTCCAGATCGCCCGGCATACCGGGCTGGCCGTGATCGGCACCGGGAGCGAGGTGAAGCGCGACCTGGCCGAGTCGCTGGGCGCCGTCCATGTCACCTCGGGGGAGGGCGTGGCCGAGCGCGTCCGCGCGGCGGCTCCCGACGGGGTCGACGGGGTCCTGGACCTCGTCGGCGGTGCCTCGCTGCGCGAGCTGGCCGAGCTGCTGACCGACCGGTCCCGGCTGCTCAGCGGCGCCGACAAGGCGCTCGTCACGGAGCTGGGCGGCAGCGCGATCGTGCGCGAGCGCACCGGCGCGGTCCTCGACGCGGTGGCCTTGCTGGTGACCGCCGGAGACCTTGACCCGCTGGTGACCCGGGTCTTCCCGCTCGCCGAGGCCGGCCAGGCGCTCCGCGCGGTGGAGGAGGGCCACACCCGGGGCAAGATCGTCATCGAGGTCGGCGGCCGGTAGGGCCTGTCCGGCGGGCGGGTGACGCCCGCCCGCCGGACGGGGATTGCGCCGGGCGGGGGACCCGGGTTAGCTTCGCAGGACAACGGCCGTTCGGCCAGGACGAGGGGGTGACGGCATGGGTGCGACCCGGCCTCACCACGCCGTCTTCCACCCCGCCGCGGTACGCCTGCTGGTGCCGGGCGGACCGCACGTGCGCCTGTACGGGCGGCAGCACATCGACCTCGCGAGGGTGGCCGGCGCACTCTGTTGCGCCTGACCCGGCCCACTGCCGCGCGACCCTCCCCGCCGCACGTTCCTGCCGGCCCCCGTCCTCGTCACAGCACGGGCGGCGCCCCGCACGCGTACGGCCTGCCGGTCGCGCCCACCTCCCGGTCGATCGAGGAAGGCACCCCGCATGTCCGTACCCCCGCTCCATCTCGCCGTCGCCCTGTCGGACGCCGGCTGGCACCCCGCCGCCTGGCGCGAGCCGGGCGCCCGTCCCCGCGAACTGTTCGACGCCGCCTACTGGGTGGACGCGGTCCGCGAGGCCGAGCACGCCCTGCTCGACTTCGTGACCTTCGAGGACTCCCTGGCGATCCAGCAGGCCGATCCGCTCGCCGGCCCCGACGAGCGCACCGACCAGGTGCGCGGCCGCCTCGACGCGGTGCTGACCGCCGCCCGGGTGGCGCCGCTGACCAGCGGCATCGGCCTGGTCCCGACCCTGGTCGCCACCCACACCGAGCCGTTCCACCTGTCGAAGGCCATCGCGACGCTGGACTACGTCAGCACCGGCCGCGCCGGCCTGCGGGTCCAGGTCGCCGCGCAGCAGCACACCGCCGCGCACTTCGGCCGCCGGGTGCTGCCGTCGCTGCGCACCGGCGGGACCTCCCCGGCGGACCTCCTGACGGAGCTGCTTGACGAGGCCGCCGACTACGTCGAGGTGGTGCGCCGGCTGTGGGACAGCTGGGAGGACGACGCGGAGATACGGGACGTGGCAACCGGCCGCTTCGTCGACCGCGCCAAGCTGCACTACATCGACTTCCAGGGGCGGCACTTCAGCGTCAAGGGCCCCTCGATCACCCCCCGACCGCCGCAGGGGCAGCCACCGGTGACCGCGCTGGCCCACGGACCCGTCGCGTACCCCCTGGTCGGGCGCTCCGCGGACGTCGGCTTCGTCACCCCCGAGGACACCGCCCACGCTGCGGAGATCGTCGCCGCGGTCCGCGCGGAGCAGCGGGATGCGGGCCGGGCGGAGGAGACCGTGCACGTCTTCGGCGACCTGCTGGTCTTCCTCGACGACAGCGCGGCGGCCGCCACGGCCCGCCGGGAGCGGCTGGACGCGCTGCTGGACCAGCCGTACTCCGGTGACAGCCCGGTCTTCACCGGCACACCCGCCCAACTGGCCGATCACCTGCTGGCGTTGCGGGAGGCCGGCCTGACCGGCTTCCGGCTGCGGCCGGCCGACGCCGACCACGACTTGCGGGCGATCACCCGCGGCCTGGTCCCCGAACTGCGCTCCCGCGGCGCCTTCCGCCACGCCTACGAGGCCGCCACCCTGCGCGGCCTGCTCGGACTCCCCCGCCCCGCCAACCGCTACGCCACCGCCTGAGCCGGAAGGACGGAAACCGCCCATGAGCAGACCGCGCAAGCAGATCCATCTCGCGGCCCACTTCCCCGGTGTCAACAACACCACCGTATGGAGTGACCCGCGCTCCGGCAGCCAGATCGACTTCGCCTCCTTCGTGCACTTCGCCCGCACCGCGGAGCGCGCCAAATTCGACTTCCTCTTCCTGGCCGAGGGCCTGCGGCTGCGCGAGCAGGGCGGCGAGATCTACGACCTGGACGTCGTCGGCCGCCCCGACACCTTCACGGTGCTCGCCGCGCTGGCCGCGGTCACCGACCGGATCGGGCTGACCGGCACCATCAACTCCACCTTCAACGAGCCCTACGAGGTCGCCCGGCAGTTCGCCAGCCTCGACCACCTGTCGGCCGGGCGGGCTGCATGGAACGTCGTCACCTCCTGGGACGCCTTCACCGGCGAGAACTTCCGGCGCGGCGGCTTCCTGGCGCAGGACGACCGCTACACCCGGGCGCGGCAGTTCCTGCGGACCACGCAGGAGCTGTTCGACTCCTGGCACGGCGGGGAGATCGTCGCGGACAAGGCGGCCGGCCGGTTCCTGAGCGACCCGGCGGCCGGCGCGTTCCGCCACAAGGACGAGCACTTCGACATCGAGGGCCGCTTCAACGTGCCGCGCGGCCCGCAGGGACGCCCGGTGGTCTTCCAGGCCGGCGACTCCGACGAGGGCCGGGACTTCGCCGCCTCCTCCGCAGACGCGATCTTCAGCCGGCATGCCGCCCTGGAGGCCGGCCAGGCCTTCTACCAGGACGTCAAGGGCCGGCTCGCCCGCTACGGGCGCTCCCGGGACGACCTGCTGATCCTGCCCGCCGCGACCTTCGTGCTCGGCGGGACCGACGCCGAGGCGCGCGACATCGCCCACGAGGTGCGCCGGCACCAGGTCAGCGGGCAGAGCGCGATCAAGCTCCTCGAACAGGTGTGGAACCGGGACCTGTCGGCGTACGACCCGGAGGGGCCGCTGCCCGACATCGATCCGGACCCCGGCGAGCACACCGTGGCGCGCGGCCGGGCGAGCGTCAGGATGGTCCGCGACCCGCTGGCCACCGCCCGCGAGTGGCGGCAACTGGCCGAGGCGGAGGGGCTGTCGATACGCGACCTGATCATCAGGACGAGCAGCCGGCAGACCTTCGTCGGCTCCCCCGAGACGGTCGCCTCCGCGATCGACGCGTTCGTGCAGGCCGACGCGAGCGACGGTTTCATCCTGGTGCCGCACCTGGTGCCAGGCGGCCTCGACGAGTTCGCCGACACCGTGGTGCCGCTGCTCCAGGAGCGCGGGGTCTTCCGGCACGACTACGCCGGCACCACCCTGCGCGACCACCTCGGGCTGCGCACCCCGCAGGCGGGCGCCGAGCGTACGGACGCGGCCTCATGACCGGCGCCACGCCCGCCGCGGCCGTCCCGCTGTCGATCCTCGACCTGTCCCCGATCAGCTCAGGCTCCACCCCCGCGCAGGCACTGCGCAACACCGTCGATCTCGCCCGCCGGGCCGAGGCGGCCGGTTACGCCAGATACTGGCTGGCCGAGCACCACCTGGCCACCGGGGTGGCCGGTGTCTCCCCGGCGCTGGTGATCCAGCTGGTGGCGGCGGCCACCCGGCGGATCCGGGTCGGGGCCGGCGCGGTCCAGCTGGGCCACCGCACGCCCCTGTCGGTCGTCGAGGAGTTCGGGCTGCTCGACGCGCTCCACCCCGGCCGCATCGACCTCGGCCTCGGCCGCTCCGGCTTCCGCGCCCCCGGTCCCCCCGGTTCGCCGGCGGCGCCGCAGCCCAAACCGGCTCCGCGGGTCAGCGAGGAACGCCACACGCCCGAGGGCCTGTTGATCCCGGCGCCGTACGACATCAGCTCGCTCATCGGGTCGCCGCTGCTGACCCGCTACATCCAGCTGGTGCAGTTCCCCGGCGCCGACCTGCCCGAATACCGCGCGCAGGTGGAGGTGATCCAGTCGCTGATCCGCGGCGACCTGCGGACCCCCGAGGGTCTTGAGGCGCACGCGCTGCCGGGCGAGGGCGCCGACCTGCAACTGTGGATCCTGGGCAGCAGCGGCGGCGCCAGCGCCCAGGCGGCGGGGGCGCTGGGGCTGCCCTTCGGGGCGAACTACCACGTCAGCCCGGCCGCCGTGCTCGAAGCGGTGGACGCCTACCGCGAGGCCTTCGTGCCGTCGGAGGTCCTGGACAAGCCGCACGTGCTGGTCTCGGCCGACGTCGTGGTCGCCGAGGACGACGAGACCGCCCGGCGGCTGGCCTCCCCGTACGGTCTGTGGGTCCACAGCATCCGCTCGGGCCGGGGCGCGATCCCCTTCCCGTCCCCGGAGGAGGCGGCGGCACACGTCTGGACCCCGCAGGAGCGGGCCCTGGTCGAGGACCGCGTCCGTACGCAGTTCGCCGGCTCGGCGTCCACGGTGACCGAGCAGTTGCGCGTCCTGCAGCGCGCCACCGGGGCGGACGAGCTGCTGGTGACGACGATCACCCACGACCACGCGGACCGGGTCCGTTCGCTGGAACTCCTGGCCGAGGCCTGGCACGGCTGACCACCGCCCCGGCCAACACCTCCGCTGCCGGCCTGTCGCGCCGGGCCCCGCAACCCTGATGGCTTGCGCTTTACGAGAAGGGTGACCGTTTCTCAGGGGCGCGGGGAACGGCGCGACCAGCCACGACGCGCCGCAGGACGCGAAAGCCACCGCACGTGGCAAGCACCCAGCGCGGGGTCCCGCCCCAGTGGCAGCGTGCGGGTCAGGCCGAGCGGCGGCGGAGGGCCGGGTCGGTGAGGGCCGGCGGGACGTACCCGCCGTCCCGTGCCGACAGGTTCACCCCTGGCGGCACGATCTCGTCGATGCGGTCGAGCACGTCCCGCTCCAGGGTGATCTTGTCCGCCCCCAGCTGGCCCGCCAGCTGCTCGAAGGTCCGCGGCCCGATGATCGCCGAGGTGATGCCGGGGTGCTGCAGCACGAACGCCAGCGCGAGCTGGACCAGGGTGAGCCCGGCCTCCTCCGCCAGCGCGGCCAGCGCGTCGGCCGCCGCCAGCTTCGCCGCGTTCTCCGCCGAGCCGATGTCGAAGCGGGCGGTCTGGCGTTCGGCGCGGCTGGAGACCGGCTGGTCGACGCCCTTGCGGTAGCGGCCGGAGAGCCAGCCGCCGGCCAGCGGGCTCCAGGAGAGCACTGCCAGGCCGTAGCGCTGGGCGACCGGCAGCACCTCGCGCTCGATGCCGCGGGCCAGCAGCGAATACGGCGGCTGCTCGGCCACCACCCGCTCCCGGCGCCGGCGTTCGGCGATCCACTGGCCCTCCACGATCGCCGAGGGCTCGAACGTCGAGGTGCCGATGTAGCGGATCTTGCCCTGGTGGACGAGGTCGGACAGCGCGCCGAGCGTCTCGTCGAAGTCGGTGTCGGTCTCGGGCCGGTGCACCTGGTAGAGGTCGATCCAGTCGGTGCCGAGCCTGCGCAGGCTGTTCTCCACCTCGCGGACGATCCAGCGGCGCGAGTTGCCCTGCTCGTTGGGGTCGCTGCCGAGGCTGCCGTGGAACTTCGTGGCCAGCACGACGTTGTCCCTGCGGCCGCCGGCCAGGGCCTTGCCGACGATGGTCTCGGACTCGCCGGCCGAGTAGACGTCGGCGGTGTCGACGAAGTTGATGCCGGAGTCGAGGGCGTGGTGGATGATCCGGATCGCGTCGGCGTGGTCCGGGTTGCCCCGGGGTCCGAACATCATGGCGCCCAGGCACAGCGGGCTGACCTTGACGCCGGTGCGTCCGAAGGGGCGGTACTGCGTCATCGTGCTCTCCCGTTGACGAGATGGTCGGTGGTGGGTTCGGTGTGGGGTGCGGTGGCCGGGGCCAGCTGGTCGACGGTGGCCGACGCGCCGGTCTGCCGGAAGGCGTCCCAGAGCCTGCGGTACGTGCCCTGGGCGGCCAGCAGAGCGGTGTGGGTGCCGGTCTCGACGACGGTGCCGTGGTCGATGACGACGACCCGGTCGGCGCGGGCCGCGGTGGTCAGCCGATGCGCCACCACCAGCGTGGTGCGCCGCCGGGTGAGCGCCTCGGTGGCGGCGACGACCCGGCTCTCGGTGGCCAGGTCCAGGGAGGCGGTGGCCTCGTCAAGCAGCAGGATGTCGGGGTCGACCAGTTCCGCGCGGGCCAGCGCGAGGAGTTGGCGCTGGCCCGCGGACAGGTTCCTGCCGCGTTCGCCGACCTGCTGGAGGTAGCCGAGCGGCAGCGCGGCGACCATCTCGTGCGCGCCGACGGCGCGGGCCGCGGCCTCCACCTCGGCGTCCGAGGCGCCCGGCCGGCCGTAGGCGATGGCGTCCCGTACGGTGCCGCTGAACAGGTGTGCCTCCTGCGGCACCACGCCCAGCCGGGCGCGGAACGCCGCCAGGTCCAGGTCGCGCAGGTCGTGGCCGTCGATGCGGACCGCGCCGGAGGTGGGGTCGTAGAAGCGGGCGATGAGCTTCATCACCGTGGACTTGCCCGCGCCGGTGGCGCCGACCAGGGCGACCGTCTCGCCGGGGGCGATCCGCAGCGAGACGCCGTGCAGCACCTCCTGGCCGCCGCCCCCTGCGTATCCGAAGGACACCTGCTCGAAGGCGATCTCGCCGCGCAGGGTGCCGACCGGCAGCGGCGAGGCGGCGGCGGGGGTGCCGGTGGGGGTGCGCATCAGGGTCCGCAGCCGGCCGAGGCCGACGACGGCCTGCTGGTAGCCGTCGAAGACCTGGGACAGCTGCTGGATCGGGGAGAAGAAGAGGTCGACGTAGAGCAGGAAGGCGATCAGGGTGCCCGCGGTCAGCGCCCCGGAGCGGACCTGGCCGGCGCCCACGGCGAGGACGGCGGCGGTGGACAGCACGCCGAGCAGTTCGATGAAAGGGAAGAAGGTGGCGATGTAGCGCTGGGCGCGCAGCCGGGAGTCGCGGAAGGCCCAGGCGAGCGCGGCGAAGTCGCGGGCGTTGCGGTCCTCGCGGCGGAAGGCCTGGGTGACGCGGATCGCGGTGACGTTCTCCTGGAGGCAGGCGTTGACGGCGCTGATGCGCTCCCTGGCCTCGTGGTAGGCGGGCACCGAACGGCGGCGGAAGAGCGCGGTGCCGCCGACCAGCACCGGCAGCGCGCAGAGCAGGACGACGGCCAGGCCCGCGTCGATGACCAGCAGGGTGACCAGGACGCCGAGTACGGTCAGCAGGCTGACGACGGCGGTGATCAGGCCGGTCTGCAGGAAGTTGGACAGCGCGTCGACGTCGGTGGTCATCCGGGTCATGATCCGGCCGCCGAGCTCGCGCTCGTAGTAGTCGAGGCCGAGCCGCTGGAGTTGGGCATAGGTCTTCACCCGCAGGGTGTAGAGCAGGCGTTCGCCGGTGCGGCCGGTGGTGCGCGACTGGGCGACACCGATCAGCCAGTCGGTGCCGACGACGGCCGCGGCGGCGCCGGCCGCCGCGAGCAGCGCGCTGCCGGAGTGGCGGGCGACCCCGTTGTCCACGCCGTGCCTGACCAGGATGGGTACGGCGATCTGCGCGAGGGCGTCCGCGGCGACCAGCAGCAGCCCGAGCAGCAGCGGCAGCCGGAACGGCCGGATCAGCGCTTGCAGTCCGAAGTGCGGGTCCCCGGCCCTGGCCGGCTCGGCGGGGACGTCGGGGTCGGCGTCGAGCAGCGGCATCCTGGCCAGCCCCGCGATGAGTTCCGGGGTGGGCGGGGCGGCGCCCAGCACCCCGGCGCCCGGGCCGCCGCGCCCGCGGCCCGCGGTGGCCGCGCTGAGCGCCATCGCCTGGGCGGCCTTGAGGTCGGCGTCGTCGCTGCGCCGGTCGGCCACCGTCGCCGTACGCCGCCACAGGTGGGCGGTGACGGCGGGGAGCGCGGTGTCGTCCTCGGCGGCGGGTACGTACTCGGCCGGGCGGTCGGCGGGGTCGCCGGCGGTGGTGCCGGCCGGCTCGGCGACGTCCACGGCGGACAGCAGGCTGCGGAAGAGCGCGGACCTGGAGCGCAGCTCGTCCATGGTGCCGGTGTCGACGACCCGGCCGCCGTCCAGGACCGCGATGCGGTCGGCCAGTTCGAGGGTGGACCTGCGGTGCGCCACGATCAGGGTGGTGGGCCTGCGGGTCGCGGTCCGCAGCCCGGCGTGGATCTCGGACTCCACCCGGGCGTCGATCGCGGAGGTGGCGTCGTCGAGCACCAGCACGGCGGGGTCGCCGAGCAGGGCGCGGGCCAGCGCGACCCGCTGCCGCTGGCCGCCGGAGAGGGTCAGGCCCTGCTCGCCGACGACGGTGTCGTAGCCGTCCGGCAGCCCCTGGATGAAGGCGTCGGCGCGGGCGATGCGCGCCGCCCAGCTGATCCGCTCCTGCGAGGCGTCCGGATCGCCGTAGGCGATGTTGGCCCGCACGGTGTCGGACAGCAGCAGGCTCTCCTCGAAGACGCAGCCGACGGCGCCGCGCAGCGAGTCGAGCCGCAGATCGCGGACGTCGGTGCCGCCGACCAGGACCGCGCCGGCCGCGACGTCGTAGAAGCGCGGCAGCAGCGCGGCGGCGGTGGACTTGCCGGAGCCCGCGGGGCCGATCAGGGCGACGGTCTCGCCGGGCGCGATGTCGAGGGTGAAGCCGCGCAGCAGCGGCTCGTGGCCGTTGCCGTAGCCGAAGGTGACGTCCTGCCAGCTGATCGCGGGCGGCCCGGCGGCCAGGTCGGTGGCGCCGGGGGCGTCGGTGATGACCGGGGCCTCGTCGATGACTTCGAGCACGCGTTCGGTGCCGGCCCTGGCCTGCTGCCAGACGGTGAGCAGGGTGGCGACCTGGCGGACCGGGGTGACGAAGGAGCCGAGGTAGCTGGTGAAGGCCAGGAAGGTGCCGAGCGAGATCCTGCCGTGCAGGGCGAGCCAGCCGCCCAGCGCCAGCACCGCGACCTGCCCGAGCGCGGGTACGGCCTGCAGCGCCGGGGTGTAGCGGCTGGTGTAGCGCACCACCCGCAGCCGGGAGGAGAACAGCCGCCTGGCCCTGCTCTCCAGTCCGGCCAGCTCGCGCTGCTCCTGCCCGAAGCCCTTGACCACCCGCACGCCGGTGACGGCCGCCTCGACGGTGGAGGCGACCTCGGCTGCCTCCTGCTGGGCGTGCCAGTTCGCCGGGAAGAGGTCCTTGCGGCTGCGCAGCGCGATGATCCACAGCAGCGGGCCGACCACCAGTGCCACCACGGTCAGCAGCGGGGACAGCAGCGCCATGAAGACCAGCGAGACCAGGAACATCAGGGCGTTGCCTGTCATGTTCGGCAGGAACTGCAGCAGCGTCTGGATCAGCGTGATGTCGGAGATCGACCGGCTGACGATCTGCCCGGTGCGCAGGTCGTCCTGCTGGGCCCCGCCGAGCCGCAGCAGCGCCGCGAAGGCGTCGTTGCGCAGGTCGTACTGCACTCCCAGCGACAGCCGGCCCGCCCGGTAGCGACGGGTGTAGCCGGCCGCGAACCGGGCGGCGCCGAGCCCGGCGAGCAGCGCGATCCACCAGCCGACCGGCCCGCCGGAGCCCCCGGCGACAGCGTCGACGACGTGCCGCAGCACCAGCGGCAGCACCGCGGTGGCGACCGCGGCGACCACCGCCCCAGTGAAGGCGGCGAGCAGGTCGCGGCGGTGCCGCAGGCAGTAGCCGCCGAGCCGCCGGGCCCATCCGGCGCTCTGCACGGCCGGGCCGGCCGCCGCGGCGGCCGGCCCGGGGGTCGTCGTACTACAGTCCGTCACGAAACTTCCGTGAGAGCGATGCCGAGGTGCCCGGCGCTGGTGTCGACGGTGTCGAAAAGGCGGTTGGCGGGGCGCGGCAGCCCGTAGTGGTCGCGCAGGGTGCTGCCGGTGTACTCGGTCCTGAACAGGCCGCGTTCCTGGAGGATCGGCACGACCCGGTCCACGAAGAGCTCCAGGCCGGAGGGCAGCACCGCGGGCATGATGTTGAAGCCGTCGGCGGCGCCCGCGTCGTACCAGTGCTCGATGGTGTCGGCGACCTGCTCGGCGGTGCCGGCGAAGGTGCGGTGGCCGCGGCCGCCGCCGAGCCGGCCGATGAGCTGCCGTACTGTCAGCCGCTCGCGCCTGGCCAGCTCCACGATGAGGGTGAAGCGGCTCTTGGCCCCCTCGATCTCGTCCTCGGTGGGGATGTCGTCCGGGAGCTCCTTGTCCAGTTCCAGCTTCGCCGGGTCGACGCGCAGCGTCTTGGACAGCTGCCTGACGGCGTACTCGGGCCGGATCAGCCGGTCGAGCTCGTCGTCCAGGGCCCGGGCCTGCTCCTCGGTGTCGCCGATGACCGGCACGATGCCGGGCAGGATCTTGACGCCCTCCGGGTCGCGGCCGAAGCCGACCGCGCGTTGCTTGACGTCCTTGTAGAAGCCGATGGCCTCTTCGAGGGTCTGCTGGGCGGTGAAGACCGCCTCCGCGTAGCGCGCGGCGAAGTCCTTGCCGTCCTCGCTGGAGCCGGCCTGCACGAGCAGCGGGTAGGCCTGCGGGGAACGCTGTACGTTCAGCGGTCCGTCCACCCGGAAATACGTACCCCTGTGCTCGAACTTCCGCACCCGGTCGGCGAGCGCGTGGACTCCGGACTCCTTGTCCGCGACGACCGCGTCGTCGGCCCAGCTGTCCCACAGCTTCGTGGCCACGTCCACGAACTCGGCGGCGCGCAGGTAGCGCTCGTGGTGCAGCGGGGTGTCGTCGAGGCCGAAGTTGCGGGCCGCGTCGGCGCCCGCGGTGGTGACGATGTTCCAGCCCGCCCGGCCGCCGGAGATGTGGTCCACTGAGGCGAAGCGGCGCGCCAGGTTGTACGGCTCGTTGTAGCTGCTCGACGCGGTGGCGATCAGGCCGATGTGCTCGGTGACCCCGGCGAGCGCGGTGAGCAGCACGGTCGGTTCCAGCTTGTTGGCCGGGCGGCGGCCGGGGTCCCCCATCAGGACCGGGCTGTCGGCGAGGAAGAGCGAGTCCAGCTTGCCGCGTTCCGCGATGCGCGCGAGGTTCTTGTAGTGCGCGATGTCGGTGCCGCCGGACGCGGGGCTCTCCGGCAGCCGCCAGGCGGCCTCGTGGTGCCCGACGGACATCAGGAACGCGTTCAGGTGCAGCGGCTTGCGGTCAGTCCTGCGGGTCATCGTGGTCCTTCTCCTCGTGCGGGCGCCCGCTCGCAGCGGGGGCGTCGGCGGGTCGCGGCTCGGGATGGGCGGGCTCGGCGGCGGCGTGCTGGTGCACCCCGAGCGCGGCGAGCAGGGTGTCGCGGTACCCCTGGAAGCGGGGGTCGCGGCGGCTGCGTGGGGTCGGCAGGTCGATGGTCAGATCGACCGCGATCAGGCCGTCCTCCAGGACCAGGACGCGGTCGGCGAGCTCGACGGCCTCGTCCACGTCGTGGGTGACCAGCAGCACCGCGGGGCGGTGGCGCTCGTACAGCTCGCGCAGCAGGTCGTGCATCCGGATCCGGGTGAGCGCGTCCAGCGCCCCGAACGGCTCGTCGGCCAACAGCAGTTCGGGGTCGCGGACCAGGGCGCGGGCCAGCGCGGCCCGCTGCTGCTCGCCGCCGGACAGCTCGTGCGGCCAGGACCGCTCGCGGCCTTCGAGGCCGACCTCGGCCAGTGCCTTCGCACCGCGCTCCTTGGCGTCCTTGCCGCGCACGCCGAGCACCACGTTGTCCAGCACCCGCAGCCAGGGCAGCAGCCGGGAGTCCTGGAAGGACAGCGACACCCGTTCCGGCACGCTCAGCTCGCCGGATCCGGCCACACCGTGGTCGAGCCGGGCGATCGCCCGCAGCAGCGTGGACTTCCCGGAGCCGCTGCGGCCCAGCAGTGCGGTGAACTCCCCCTGCCCCAGGGTCAGGTCGACCTCCCTGAGCACGTCCCGGTCGCCGAAGGAGCGCACCAGCCGGGTGGTGCGTACCGCCGCGCCGGCGATGCCGGCCGGGCGTTCTGCGATCAGTCCGCCAGCGTGCGTCGCCATGACAGCACCCTCCGTTCTGCGGCACGCACCAGCGCGTCCGACACGAAGCCGAAGATTCCGTAGACCACCAGACCGACGATGATCACGTCGGACTGGGCGTACAGCTGGGCCTGGAACATCATGTAACCAAGGCCCTTGGTGGCGTTGACCTGCTCGACCACCACCAGGCCGAGCCAGGACGCGGTGACCGCGAGCCGCAGCCCGACGAAGAAGCCGGGCAGCGCGCCGGGGACGACCACCTTGCGGATGAACTGCAGCCGGGTCAGGTCGAGGCTCTCGCCGAGTTCCACGTATCTGCGGTCGATGCCGGTGAGCGAGGCGTAGGTGTTGATGTAGACGACCACCGCGACGCCGAGGGCGATCAGGGTGACCTTCATCTCCTCGCCGATGCCCAGCCACAGGATCATCAGCGGCAGCAGGGCCAGCGACGGGATGGCCCGCTTGACCTGGAGAGTGCCGTCCAGCAGGTACTCGCCGGTCCGGCTGAGACCGGCGGCCACCGCGAGCAGCACACCGGCGAGCACCCCGAACAGCAGCCCGAGGCCGGCGCGTTGCAGCGAGACCGCCACATTGCTCTGCAGCCGGCCGCTCCTGATCAGGTCGACCGCCGTCGAGGCGACGGTGCCGGGACCCGACAGGATGCGCGGGTCGAGGTAGCCGGAGGCGGCGGCGGCCCACCAGATCAGCACCACGAGCACCGGTCCGGCCAGCCGCGCGAAGGGGATGGCCTTGCCGGGGCCGAGCCGCCGCCTGGTGCCTGTCGTGGTGGTCGTGGTGCGGCCCGTCCGCCGCGTCCGCTCCGGTTCCCGCGTCCGCTGCTCACGCTCGGCGGGCGCGGGGCGGGCGCGGTCCTTGGCCGGAGGCTCGGTGCGGTCCTTGGCCGGGGGCCCGGTGCGGTCCTTGGCCGAGGGCCCGGCCGTGCGCGCCTGGGGCAGGATGTCGGTCATGACGCCACCTGGTATTTCGCCGGGACGGCCTGCGCCGCCAGCCCCTCGAAGCGGCGGTCGAAGAGCGCCTCGGCCTTGACCTTCGGCACGAAGCCGCCCTCGGCCATCAGGTCGGCCGTCTCCTGCTCCCAGGCGATGGCCTTGTCCCAACTGCGCGGGAACTGCGGCTGGGAGAGCGAGGAGACGATGCGCCTGCCGTCCGCGGCGGTCACGCCCTGGTCCTTGACGTAATAGCTCTGGATCCACGCGTCGGTGTTCTCCCAGGCCCACACCACGCCCTTGGCCCACAGCGGGATGAAGCTGCGGATGGCGGCGACCTTCGCCTGGTCGTTGAGGACCTCGGTGGGCGCCCACAGGATGGCCAGCAGGTCCACCACGTCGGTGCTGACCGCCCTGGCGCCGTCCTTGCCGTACTGCGAGAGGTATTTGGTCAACGACGGCTCGGCCAGCGGCGCCACATCGACCTGCTTGGACTGCAGCGCGGTCAGGAACTGCGTGCTGGGCAGCGGGATCAGCGTGACGTCGGAGTTCTTCAGCCCTGCCTCCTTGATGGCTCGCAGCACCACCACGCCCTGGGCCTGTCCCTGCGAGAAGCCGATCTTCTTGCCGCGGAAGTCCTTCGCCGAGGCGATGGCGTCCCCGGTCCCCGGCGCGGTCGCGAAGCTGTAGATGGGGTGGTCGCGGCTCTGGACGGCGACGATCCGGGCGCCGACCTTGATGGCCTCGGCCTGTATCGGCGGAATTCCGGCGTTGCTCGCGAGGTCGATGGAATGGGCGCGGAATCCCTGGATCACATCGGGCCCCGCGGTCAGGTTCGGCCAGCTGGAGACGGTGAAAGGCAATTGCTTGGCCAGGCCGGAATCGGCAAGCTGCAACTGCGACGTGTGAATGGATATCGCGAGTTTCGTTCCCGGCGGCGGCGACCCCGAGGGGAGAGCGCGGGTCGGGACGGTGTCGATCGACGCGCTGGAATTACGGGAGCAGGCGGCTAGGAACGCCGCGCCTCCCGCTAGGGCGAGAAAGGACCGGCGGGGCAGGGGTCGGGCGGCTGGGGTGCTGGTCATGGTGAATTCCTGGGGAGAGGCCGGAATCGTCATCCGGTCGCTGGTCGGGGAGATGGCGTCGTGACGGCCGGTCAGAGGGTGTGGTAACCGCCGTTGTGGAAGAGCAGCGGCCCGCTCGCGCCGCCGGTCCAGGACTCCTGTACGTGGCCGATCACCACGCGGTGGTCGCCGGCCGGCACGATGTGTTCGAGGTCGATCCGCAGCCAGCCGGTCACCCCGTGGAGCACCGGGTCGCCACCCGGCAGCCTGCGCCAGCGGGTGGGTTCGGCGAAGCGGTCGATCCCGCTGGTGGCGAAGGTCCTGGCGAGCTGCTCCTGGTCGGCGCCCAGGAAGTTGACGACCGCGCTGCGGGCCTGCTCGACATGGGGCCAGGACGACGCGCCTGCGCCGATGCCGAAGGAGACCAGCGGGGGTGCGAGCGACAGCGAGGTGAGCGAGGTCGCCGTGAAGCCGGCCGGACCGCTGCCGGCGTCCACGGTGACGACGACCACGCCGGCGGGGTGGTTGCGGAAGATCTGTTTGAACCGCTCAGGGTCGATGCCCGTTGCGGGAAGCGACGGCACGGTGATGGTCAACGTCTCCCCCGGTTCACATGGAGGTGGGCGGAATGCGCGCAGCGGAAAGCACCGCGTCGACGGGCCGCACGGCATTGTGCGGCGCTCTGCGGGCGCGGCTGATCACATGGCGGAAAGCAGTGGAGATTCGGTGGAACGGAGAATGCCGCTGCGGGCGCCGCGCTGATTACGCGGTGCGGCGGGCACCCCGACACGAACGGCGCGGACTACACGCACCGGCGGAGTGACGGCGACAACAACACGCACGTCGGGCGGTGTCGCGGGCCGGCAAGGCGGGCATACCGAAGGAACGCGCCGCGTCGGGCGCCTGCTCCGGATTCCGCTGCTTACCGTTCATGATTCCATTCTCGCGTCCCCGTCGTGCTCGGGTCAACAATGCAACTGCCTGAATTAAGTCCGGAAGTCCGGAAGTGCGGCAGCCGGCCGGACGTGACGCCGGTTCAGCACACGGCGGGCAGCACCGGCCACGGGCCGAGCGGGTCGGCGTAGAGGGCGCCGAGCGCCACCGCCGCGCCGGCGACCGGCAGGACCGAGCCGGTGAAGCTGCTCGGCACCACCGCACGCTCCGGGTCGTCGCAGACCCAGGAGCGGGCCGCGACCTCGGCGCGCAGCACGCCCAGACACTCCGGCAGTCGCCCGGCGCCCGGCTCGACGACCACCACCACCTCGGGGTCGAACATGTCGAGCAGCAGCGCGACCGCCCGGCCCACCAGCAGCGCCCTCCGCCGGAAGAGGTCCACCGCACGCGGCTCGCCGGCCAGCGCCAGGTCGAGCAGCGCACGGAAGTCGGTGACGGTCAGTCCGCCGGCGGCGGCCTGCCGTACCAGCGCGGGCTCCGACACCTCGGACTGCAGGCAGCCGGGGGTGCCGCAGGTACACGGCTCCTCGGACGCCGTGCCGGGTCCGACCGGCAGATGCGCCACGCTGCCGGCCGCCGAACGGGGGCCGCGGTGGACGCCGTCGACGGTAGCGAAGGCGGCGTCCACGACGGCGCCCACGAAGAGCAGCACCGCGCTGTCCCGGGTGGCGACGGCGCCCAGCAACTGCTCGGCGCGGGCCAGCGCCCGGGAGTGGCTGTCGATGTGCACGGGCAACCCGGTGGCTGCCGCCAGGAACTCACGGGCCGGCACATGGCGCCAGCCCAGCCGCGGGTGGTCCACGATCACCCCGGCGTCGGGATCCACCCACTGCCCGGTGGCCAGCCCCATGGCCAGGACCTTCCGGCCGTCGGCGTGGGCCGCGACCATCCGCGGCAGCCGCGCGGCCAGCCCGCCGAGCACCCGCTGCGGGTCGGTGCCGCTGTGCGGCCTGCGGTCGCTGGCGACGATCCGGCCGCGCAGGTCCATCAGCGCCAGGGTGGAGTGGGCGACGGCGATGTGCGCGCCCGCCACCAGGTAGCGGCCGGTGTCGATCTCCAGCGGGATGTGCGGCCGGCCCAGCCCGCGCGGCCCCGCGGTCTCCGGGCGCTCGCGTATGAGCCCGCGGGCCAGGAACTGCGCGCAGTGGCCGCTCACCGCGGCGGGCGACAGGCCGGTCAGCCGGGCCACGGTGCTGCGGGCCACCGGGCCGTGGTCGAGGATCGCGCCGAGCACGGCGCCGGCCGCCGCGGGACGGCGGGGCGGGCCCGCCGCAGGTGGGACGTCGGCGCGGCGCAGCGGGGTCGGGGGCAGCGGGGCGGTGCCACGTCGGTCGGGCGGCGGCAGGACTACCACGGTGGCCTTCCAGGTGGTCGACGGCGGCGGGCGTACCCGTAGGGCCGCGCCGGCGGTGAACCGGCGGGGCGGGCACCCCCGTTGGCGCTCCTCGCGGAGCTGTGCTGTCAGACCTGGTGACACGCGGCGGAGCACACACGCTTGAGGTCGACATGACCCCGCGTCGTCAGGTGTGTGGTGCGCTGCATGCCGCGCAACGTAACCGGCGCAGCCGAGGGCGGTCAAACAGCTGACCGCATCGTGGACGCCGCAGTTGCCCGGCGGACGGCCCGCGGCGGCGCCCGGGGGCGGTTTCCGGCCGCCCCCCGGGCGCACCGGGAAGCGCGGGCGCGGCCGGGGCGCGGCGGGATCGGTACCGGCCGGGGAGCCCGCGGACTCAGCCGCGGAAGGTCTCCAGCAGGCGCAGCCAGATCTCGCTGATCGTCGGGTAGGCGGGGACGGCGTGCCACAGCCGGTCCACCGGCACCTCGCCCGCGACCGCCACCGTCGCCGAGTACAGCAACTCGCCGACCCCGGGGCCGACGAAGGTGACACCCAGCAAGAGGCCGCGGTCCAGGTCCACGACCATCCTGGCCCTGCCGTGGTAGTCGTCGCCGTACAGGCTGGCGCCGGCGACCTGGGCGAGGTCGTAGTCCACGACCTTCGTCCGCCGCCCGGCCTGCTCAGCCTCGGCGGCCGACAGGCCCACCGCGGCGACCTCCGGGTCGGTGAAGACCACCTGCGGCACCGCCGCGTGGTCGGCGGTGGCGACGTGCGCGCCCCAGGGCGCGTCGTCCACCGGCTCGCCCTTGGCGCGGGCGCCGATCACCGCACCGGCGATCCTGCCCTGGTATTTGCCCTGATGGGTGAGCAGCGCCCGGTGGTTGACGTCGCCCGCCGCGTAGAGCCAGCCGCCGTCCACGCCGGTGACCTGGCAGGTGTCGTCGACCGGCAGCCAGCCGCCCGGCTTGAGTCCGACGGTCTCCAGGCCGATGTCGCCGGTGTGCGGCTCCCGGCCGATGGCGAAGAGCACCTCGTCGGCGCTGACCCGGGCACCCCCCTCGACGCTGACCCTGACCTCGCCGTGGGCGCCGTCCCGCTCCACCACCGAGACGACCGCCCCGAACCGCACGTCGACCCCGGCCCCCCGCAGGGCGTCGGTGACCATCTCGCCCACGAAGGGCTCCATCTTGCCCAGCAGGCTCTCGCCCCGCACCAGCAGCGTGACCTGCGAGCCGAGCCCCTGCCACGCGGTGGCCATCTCGACGGCGACGACACCGCCGCCCACCACCACCAGCCGCCCCGGCACCTTCTTGGCGCTGGTCGCGTCCCTGCTGATCCACGGGTTGACGTCGTGGATCCCCGGCATCGGCGGCAGCGCCGCGGTCGTACCCGTGCAGACCGCCACCGCGTGCCGGGCGGTCAGGTGGACGGTGTCGCCGTCCGGAGTGGTCACGGCGACCTGGCGCGGGCCGTCGAGCCGGCCGTGGCCGCGTACCAGATCCACCTGCACCGACTGGAGCCAGCCGGCCTGCCCGTCGTCCTTCCAGTGCGAGGTGAACTCGTCCCGCCTGGCGAGCACCGCGGCCGCGTCCAGCGGTCCCTGCACGGCGTGGCTCAGACCGGGCAGCCGGCGGGCGTCGGCCTGGGCGAGCACCGGGCGCAGCAGCGCCTTGCTCGGCATGCACGCCCAGTACGAGCACTCGCCGCCGACCAGTTCGCTCTCCACGATCACCGTGCTCAGGCCGGCGGCCTGCGTGCGATCCGCCAGGTTCTCACCCACCGGGCCTGCACCGATGACGATCACGTCGTAGGTGCGGGGGGTGTCGTTCATGGCAGCTCCTGTTGCTGGCGGCGGACGGCGGGGCGGACCGGGCGGGGGCGCACCACCACCACCCGCGGCACGTCCCTTCGATCACACCGGCGTCACGCTGATGCCGCAACCGAGGGACGCGCGGTCATCGTACTGACGACCGGTGACGGGGAGTCTTTCCCGCCACCCGCGTGTCATGCGCGCCGATGCGCAGGTGGACGGCGTCTTGCGGACGCCCGACCGGCAGCTTGCGGGCGGCCGGCAGGTCGGTGGCGGGCCGTGCGGCCCGGCCGCCCGCGACACCTGCGACGTATGATCACTGCGGGGCGCCGAGCGGCGTCGCAGGAGGTGCAGCGATGGGTGAACTCGTGCTGATCAGGCACGGTGAGACCGAGTGGAGCCTGACGGGTCGGCACACAAGTTACACCGATCTGCCGCTCACCGAGAACGGCGAGGCGCAGGCCCGCTCCCTCGCGCCGCTGCTCGCGGCCCGCGACATCTCCGCCGTCCTGACCAGCCCCCTGCACCGCGCCCGCGACACCGCGAAACTGGCCGGCGTCGGCCATGCCACCGTCGACCCCGGCCTGCACGAATGGGACTACGGCGGCTACGAGGGCGTCACCACCGTGGACATCCATCGCGAACGGCCCCGCTGGGACCTGTGGACCGACGGCGTGATCCCCGGACCCGAGGGCCATCCGGGTGAGACCGCGCAGCAGATCGGCGAGCGCGCCGACCGGGTCCTTGCCCGGGTCGACGCGATCCTCGCCGCCGGCGTTGACGGCGATGTGGTGCTGGTCGCGCACGCCCACTTCCTGCGCGTGCTGACCGCCCGCAGGCTCGGGCTGCCTGCCGTCGACGGGGCGCTGTTCCAACTCGCCACCGGTACGGTCGGCGCGCTGGGTACCGAGCACGGCCGCTCGGTGCTGACCGCGTGGAACCGGATGCCCTGAGCCGCACACCGTCGCCCGACCGGCCGCACCGCGACCACCCACCGTCCGTGCGCGGCCGCCTGACCGGTCGTCGGTCGGCGCCTGACCGGCCTTGCGCCGGCCACCGGATCCGCTCCCGACACGCCGGGCGCTCCGCATGGCGCCGACCGCCCGGCGTGTGCCGGACCGAGGACACTGGTCGCTCCACCTCCCCGTCCGCGTCGGGGGACGTGTGCGGCGACAGGCGAGGGAGCGCGTATGACGGTGACGGCCGAGGAACAGCGGCAGCGGCTCGCGTCGCCCTGGATCCGCGGCGCCGCCGCGGCCCTCGCCGGCGCCCTGCCCGCACTCGCCTTTCCCGCGCCGTCGCTGTGGTGGCTGGCCTATGTCGCGCTGGTGCCCTGGATGCTGCTGGCCCGCTCGGCCGGCAGCCCGCGGCGGGCGATCCTCGACGGGTGGCTGGGCGGCGCCGGCTTCATGCTGGCCGTGCACCACTGGCTGCTCGCGAGCCTGAACGTCTTCCTCGTGGTGCTCGCGCTGCTGCTCGGGGCGCTGTGGGCGCCCTGGGGCTGGCTGGTGCGCCGGTTGCTCGGGGCCGGCGCGGAGGGACCGCCGCGGCTGCTGCCCGCGCTGGTGCTGCTGCCCTGCGGGTGGCTGATGGTGGAGCTGGTGCGCTCCTGGCAGTATCTCGGCGGCCCCTGGGGATTGCTGGGGGCCAGCCAGTGGCAGGTGGCGCCGGCGCTGCGGCTGGTGTCGGTCGGCGGGGTGTGGCTGGTCAGCCTGCTGGTGGTGCTGGTGAACACCGTGGTGGTCGCGCTGATCACGGTCCCCGCGCTGCGCGGGCCGGCCGCCGGGGCGCTGCTTGGCACCGCGGTGCTGACCGCCGCGGTCTGGCTGTGGACGCCGCAGCCGCACCCGGCGGGCAGCACCAGGATCGCGGTGGTGCAGCCGGGGGTGATCGCCACCGGTGGCGCCCGGCTGGACCGGGAGGCGCGGCTGACCGGGCAACTGGCGGGCAGTCACCCGGACCTGGTGGTCTGGGGCGAGAGCAGCATCGGCGTGGACCTGACCTCGCGGCCCGACGTGGCACGCCGGCTGGCCGCGCTGTCCCGGCAGGTCGGGGCGGATCTGCTGGTCAACGTGGACGCCGAGCGAGCCGACGGCGGCGGTATCTCCAAGACGACGGTGCTGGTCGGCCCGGGCGGGGTGACCGGGCCGACGTACGACAAGATGCGGCTGGTGCCGTTCGGCGAGTACATCCCGCTGCGGTCGGTGCTGGGCTGGGCCACCTCGGTGGGGAAGGCCGCGGGCGAGGACCGGCAGCCGGGCAGCAGGCAGGTGGTGATGGCCGCCGGGCGGCTGCGGTTCGGGCCGCTGGTGTGCTTCGAGACCGCCTTCCCCGACATGAGCCGCCATCTCGCCGGCGACGGGGCCCAGCTGCTGGTCGCCCAGTCCTCCACGTCGTCCTTCCAGCACAGCTGGGCGCCGGCGCAGCACGCCTCGCTCGCCGCGCTGCGGGCTGCCGAGAGCTGGCGCCCGATGGTGCACGCGACGCTGACCGGGACCAGCGCCGTCTACGACGCCGACGGCCGGCGGGTCGGCCGCAGGATCGGCACCGGCGCCAGCACGTCGGCGGTCTACGAGGTGCCGCTGGCGGCCGGCCGCAGTCCGTACGTGCGGTTCGGCGACTGGGCGCCGCACCTGGCGCTGCTGCTGGTGCTCGCCGCGGCGGCCTACGAGCTGACGCGGGCGGTCAGGCGGCCTGTTCCCGTACCTCGGTGACGATCCGTTCGCACAGCTCGTGGGTGAGCAGCGCGTCGCGCCCGTCGAGCTTGGCACCGGTGCGGACGGCGTCGAGGAAGGCCAGGGTGATCTGCTCGATGCCGCGCTGCCGGGCGACCGGCACCCAGTCGCCGCGGCGGCGTACCGTCGGCTGGCCCCGGTGGTCGATGACCTCGGCGAGGTTGAACACCTGGCGCCGGGTGTCGGCGCCGCTGACGTCGAGGCTCTCCTCGACCGAGCCGCTCATCCGGTTCATCGACCCGATCGCGGTGAAACCCTCGCCGGACAGGTGCAGGACGACGTGGTGCAGCAGGCCGCCGGTGACCTTCGCCGAGACCCGGACCTGCTCGACGGTGCCGGGCACGAGGAAGCGCAGGGTGTCCACGACGTGGATGAAGTCGTCGAAGACGACCTCGCGGGGGTCCTCCGCCAGGCCGATGCGGTTCTTCTGCAGGATGATCAGATCCCGCGGGTGGTCCAGGCACTGCAGGTAGCCGGGAGCGTAACGGCGGTTGAAGCCGGCCATCAGAGGCACCCCGCGCTCCTCGGCGAGCGAGACGAGGCGGTGGGCGCCCTCGGCGTCGCGGGCCAGCGGCTTGTCCACGTAGACCGGGACGCCCGCCTCGACGACCCGGGCGGCGATCTCGACGTGGCTCTCGGTCGGCGCGTGCACGAAGGCGGCGTCCAGTCCCTGGTCGAGCAGCGCGTCGAGGGAGGCGTGCCGGTGCGGCAGCCGGTAGGCGTCGCCGACCCGGTCCAGGGTCGCGGGGGTGCGGGTCTGCAGATGGATCTCCACGCCCTGCTGGGCGGTCAGCACCGGCAGATACGCCTTCTGGGCGATGTCACCGAGGCCGATGACGCCGATCTTCAGTGGGGCGCTGCCCGATGCCATGCCGTACTCCTCGTGCCGGTCCCGCGCTTCCCCAGGTGGGAGCGGTGTCACCGCAGCATACGGGCCGGTTTTCCGCCGGCTCCCGGGCGGGGTGACGGAGGTCGTCGCCCACTCGTACGGGTGAGCAGCGGGTGGGCGTGGCCGGTCTTTCACCCTTGCGGGGACTGTCGGGCGGCGTGCGGTGCGGGCACTGTTGGCGGTGTGCGCCTGCTGCCCGTCGTGGTGATCCTGCTGGCGGCCTGTGCCGCGGCCGGATGCACCACGGTCTCCGCTCCCCCGTCACCCGCCGTCCACTACCCTGCGCCGGCCCGGCCGGCTCCCGAGGTCGTGCCGCTGACCCCGCCGCCCGCCCGGCCGTTGCTGGCGACCGTACGGCCGGGCGCCGGAGAGGACGCCGCCGACGCCGCGACGCCGGGCAGCACCGGGCCGGCGCCCCGGCACCGGCCCGCCGCGGCCGCGCCGCACCGGCCACGGCCGGCGGGGCGCCGGACGCCGCGGGCCAGGGCGCCACGGGTCGGGCGGACGCCCGCGGGCAGCGGGAGCGGCGGGGTCTGCGCGCTGGGGCGTACCTACGGCGGCTGGGCGGCGGGCAGCGCCGCCTCCACCATCTGCGCCCGGACCTACGGCAGCTGACCCGAACCGGTCAGCCGCAGTTCCAGCCGGCCCACCGCGGCCCGCACCCCGTCGCCGTACGCGTCCTCGGCCAGCGCGCCGCAGGCCTTGCGGGCGAGTCCGAGGTGGCTGCGGGCCAGGCGGTCCTCGCCCACCCGGGCGTAGGCCGCGGCCAGGTTGAGGTGCAGCGAGGGGTAGAAGCCGCGTACCTGACCGGCCCTGCGCTCGTCTGCGCCCTGCTCGGCGGCCACCGTGTCGGCGGCCCGCAGCGCCCGCAGGTCCCAGGCCAGCTCGTCCTCCGGGTCGTCCTGGGTGTCCGCCAGGTAGTGCGCGACGGTGCACCGGTGCAGGGGGTCGCCCTGCTCGCCGAGCTCCGCCCACAGGGCGGTGAGGCGGTTGCGCGCCTCCTCCCGGTCCCCGGCGTGCAGCAGCATCACCACTTGCCCGATCCTGCCCGTCATGGCGTCGTCCGCGGCCGCCGGGTCGCCCATCGGCGCCTCCTGATGTCCTCGCATCCGATGACGCTAACCGGCGCGCCCGCCGAGATCGGGGATGCGCCAGTCGATCGGCTCGTGCCCCTGCGCCCGGACCGCCGTGTCGATCTGGGTGAAGGGACGGCTGCCGAAGAAGAGCTTCTGCGACAGCGGCGAGGGGTGGGCACCCTGGATCACGGTGTGCCGGGAGGTGTCGATCAGCGGCAGCTTCTTCTTGGCGTAGTTGCCCCACAGCACGAAGACCGCGGGATCGGTCCGGCCGGCCACCGCCCGGATCACCGCGTCGGTGAACTTCTCCCAGCCCTTGCCCTTGTGCGAGTTCGCCTCCGCCTCGCGGACCGTCAGCACCGCGTTGAGCAGCAGCACGCCCTGCTCCGCCCAGGGCAGCAGATAGCCGTTGTCCGGCACCGGGTGGCCCAGCTCGTCGTGCATCTCCTTGAAGATGTTGCGCAGCGAGGGCGGGGTCTTCACGCCCGGGCGCACCGAGAAGCACAGACCGTGGCCCTGGCCCTCCCCGTGGTAGGGGTCCTGGCCCAGGATCAGCACCTTGACCCGGTCGAAGGGAGTCGCCTCCAGCGCCGCGAAGACCTCGTCGCGCGGCGGGAAGACGCGATGCTCCTTGCGTTCGGCCTCGACGAAGTCGGTGAGCTGCTGGAAGTAGGGCTTGTCCAACTCCTCGCCGAGGACGCTCTGCCAGGAGTCGGGCAGCATGCTGGGCACGTCAGAACCTCCGGTACGCGATCCGTTACTGCGTCAGAAACTACCGGCAGGCACTGACAGTGCCCTCGCCCCGGCCGCCGCCCGACCCTGGCCTCGGTCTTCGCGGGGGTCCCAGCCGTCAGGCGACGCCCGCGCGCAGGAACAGGCCGCCGTCCATCACCAGGTTCTGTCCGGTGATCCAGCCGGCCTGGTCGCCGAGCAGGAAGGCCGCGGCGCCGCCGATGTCGTCGGGCACCCCGAGCCGCTGGAGCGGGTAGCCGGCCGCGGCCTCCTCCTCGCGCCCCTCGTAGAGAGCCGCGGCGAACTTCGTCTTGACCACCGCGGGGGCGATGGAGTTGACCCGCACGCCCGGCGCCATCTCGGCGGCTAGCTGCACGGTCAGGTTCACCATCGCGGCCTTGCTGATGCCGTAGGCGCCGATGAAGGGGGACGGGGCGAGCCCGGCGATCGAGGCGATGTTGAGGATCGCGCCGCCGTTGTCCTTCTGCCAGGCCTTCCACGTCTGCTGGGCGAAGCCGAGCGCGGAGATCACGTTGGTCTCGTAGACCTTGCGGGCCACGCCGAGGTCGAGGTCGGCGAGCAGGCCGTAGACGGGGTTGGTGCCCGCGTTGTTGGCGAGGTAGTCCACCCGGCCGAAGGCCTCCATGGTGCGTTCGACGGCGATGGCCTGGTGCGCCTCGTCGTGGGCCTTGCCCGCGACGCCGATCACCCGGTCGGGGCCGAGCCGCTCGACCGCCTGCTTGAGCGCGTCCTCGTTGCGCCCGGTGATGCACACCCGGTCGCCGCGGGCGACCAGCGCCTGCGCGATGCCGTAGCCGATGCCGCGGCTCGCACCGGTGACCAGCGCTGCTTTGCCGGTGTCCTTGGCGGGGGTGGTGGGGGGGAGCTGGGTCATGATGTCGGGCCTCCGGCCTGTCAGTTGAGCGGGCCGCCGGCCACGTAGAGCACCTGGCCGGAGACGAAGCCGGCGTCGTCGCCGGTGAAGAAGGCGATGGCGCCCGCGACGTCCTCGGGCCTGCCGACCCGCTGGACCGGGATCTGGGTGGCGGCGGCGGTCTGGAACTCCTCGAAGTCCATGCCGACCCTGGCGGCGGTCGCGGCGGTCATGTCGGTGACGATGAAGCCGGGGGCCACGGCGTTGGCGGTGACGCCGAACTTGCCCAGCTCGATGGCGAGGGTCTTGGTGAAGCCCTGCAGGCCGGCCTTGGCGGCGGAGTAATTGACCTGGCCGCGGTTGCCCAGCGCGGAGGACGAGGAGAGGTTGACCACCCGGCCGAAGTGCGCGTCCACCATGTGGCTCTGCACGGCGCGCGTCATCAGGAAGGCGCCGCGCAGGTGGACGCCCAGGACGGTGTCCCAGTCGACGGCGCTCATCTTGAACAGCAGATTGTCGCGGAGCACTCCCGCGTTGTTCACCAGGACGGTCGGTGCCCCCAGTTCGGCGGCGACCCGGGCGACTGCGGCCTCGACCTGCGCCTCGTCCGAGACGTCGGCGCCCACCGCGACGGCCCGGCCGCCGGCTGAGGTGATGGCCTCGACGGTGTCCTTGCAGGCGCTCTCGTCGAGGTCGAGTACGGCGACGGCGCGGCCCTGCTCGGCCAGCCGCACCGCGGTGGCGGCGCCGATTCCGCGGGCGGCGCCGGTGACGATCGCGACGCGCTGCTCGGTGCTGGACATCTGTTCTCCTCAACCCTTTGGTGCGGCCGGCCGGCGTCTCGACGCATGAGCGACCGCTTAGTACGTCCCGTTGCCGAAACCGTAGGAGGACAGTGACCCAGTGTCAACGCCACCACGGGCGCGAGAGCGCGTGGCGCTCAGTGGACCAGCAGCGCCAGCAGCCGGTCCACCTCGGCCACCGGGTCGGCGGTCAGCCCGGTGTGGATCGGCCCCGGTTGCACGACGGTGCTGCGGGGCGCGGTCAGCCAGCGGAAGCGGCGCCCGGGGTCGTCGTCGCCGGCCTGGCCCGCCTCCTCGCCGCCCGCGCAGATCTCCTGGTAGCCGCGCAGCGCCGCTCGCACGCCCGCCACGTCCACCTCGGGGTCGAGGCAGCGCAGCCGGTTCTCGTCCAGGTGCACCCGCGCGCCGACGAAGCTCCTGGCCCGGCAGTAGACCAGCACCCCGGCGTTGATCATCTCGCCGCGCTCGATCCGCGGCACCACGCGCACCAGCGCGTACTCGAACACCTCGCGCCGGCTCATCAGGCGTTCTTCCCCTCGACCCAGGTACGCAGCCACTCCGGCGGCGGCTGCCGTTCGCGCCGCAGCGGCGCGAGCGTGATCCGTTCGTGGATGTCCGCCGCCCTGGCCGCCAGCAGGTCGGCGTATGCACGGCGTACGTCGTCGGGCGCGGCGAAGCCGGGTTCGTCGGCCAGCCACTCGTCGGGGACCAGCGCGGTCACCTCGGCGAGCAGGTCCGCGGTCACCAGCGGCGCCAGTTCGGCCGCCGCGGCGGCGGGCTGCGGCGAGAAGCGGGCCAGGGCGTGGTCGGAGGCGTCGTAGGCCTTCGCGGAGGCGGTCCGCGCGCTCTTCCAGTTGTGGTGCCAGATCAGCGAGGCGCCGTGGTCGATAAGCCATACGTTGCGGTGCCACACCAGGAGGTTGGGATTGCGCCAGGACCGGTCGACGTTGCCGATCAGCGCGTCGAACCAGACGATGCGGCCCGCCTCGGCCGGTTCGACGCCGAAGACCAGCGGGTCGAAGCCGAGCGAGCCGGGCAGGAAGTCCATCCCGAGGTTCAGGCCGCCGCTCGCCTTCAGCAGGTCCTGGATCTCCTCGTCCGGCTCGCCGAGGCCGATCACCGGGTCGAAGTCGAAGCGGACCAGTTCCGGCACCCGCAGGCCCAGCCTGCGGCCGAGTTCGCCGGCGATCACCTCGGCCACGAGCGCCTTGCGGCCCTGGGCGGCGCCGCTGAACTTCACCACGTACGTGCCCAGGTCGTCGGCCTCGACCACGCCGGGCACCGAGCCGCCCTCGCGCAGCGGCGTCACATAGCGGATGCCCGTCACGTCTCTCAGCATTGCGCCAGGTTATCGGGGTCGCGCCGGGGCCAGGACCGGTGGTGGCCGAGTGGCCGCTGCGACGCCCGGGGGAATTCCCGCGCGCGTCGTTGAACGGATCGCGGTGATCGCCCGTATGAACGGACACGCGTGGCCACACGCTGCCGGGCGGTCGCACGCGGTCGCCCGGCCCCACCAGCGGACAGGATGCAGCTCATGGCCGAAACGCCCGGATTCTCCCAGCCCCCGACCCGCCGTACCGTCTTCGCGGCCGCGGGCGGCGCCGGCCTCGCCGCGGTACTGACCGCGTGCGGCTCCGACTCGGACTCCGGGTCGGCCGCCGGCGCCCCGTCAAGCGGGTCGGACGCGCCGTCCACGGCCCCCTCGGACGCCGGAGCGCCGTCCGGCTCGTCCTCCTCAGGTTCCGGCGGCGGGACGCCGCTGGGGAAGACCGCGGACATCCCGGTCGGCGGCGGGAAGGTCTTCGCCGACCAGAAGGTGGTCGTCACCCAGCCGACGGCCGGCGACTTCAAGGGCTTCTCGGCGGTCTGCACCCACATGGGCTGCGTGGTCGCCGACGTCTCCGGCGGCACGATCAACTGCCACTGCCACGGCAGCAAGTTCCACGCGGCGGACGGCACGGTGGCGAACGGCCCGGCCACCGCACCGCTGCCGGCCCAGCCGGTCAGCGTCTCCGGCGACAGCGTCACCCTGGGCTGAGCGCCCGGCGGTGCGGGGTCCGCGGCGCCACCCGCGGCCGCAGCGGCCGGGGATCCGCGTGACCGGTCAGGAGTGGCGGCCCGCGGTCCGCGTGACCGGTCAGGAGTAGCGGCGCGCCGCCGTGCCGAGGGCGTCCACCGCAGCCCGGATCGCCGGGCGGCGGTCGGCGTCCTCGCGCCAGACCGCGTAGACGTGGCGCCGCATGGTGTGGCGGACCGGCACCACCCGCACGCCGCCCGGCATCGGGTCACGGCCCAGCCGGGGAATGACCGCGACCCCGAGCCCCGCGGCGACCAGGGCGAGCACGGTGGCGTGCTCCTCGGCATGGTGCGCGACCCGTGGCTCGACGCCCTTGCCGCGGAGGGTGAACAGCAGCCACTCGTGGCAGAAGCCGCCGTCCGGCCAGGCGATCCAGGCGTCCTGCGCCAGTTCGACCAGGTCGATCTCCGCGCGGTCCGCGAGCCGGTGGCCGGCCGGCAGTGCCACGTCGACGATGTCGTCGAAGAGCGGCGCCTTGGCCAGGCCGCCGGGCAGTGACAGCGGCTTGTTGTACCAGTCGAGGACGACCGCCAGGTCGAGGTCGCCGCGGGTGAGGCGGGCCAGCGAGTCGTGCGGCTCCAGCTCGTGCACCATCGCCCGCAGTTGCGGGTGCTCGCGCCGCAGTTCGGTGAGTGCGGCGGGGAACAGCCCGCGTACCGCGGTGGGGAAGGCCCCGGCGATCAGGTCGCCGAGCGCGGCCCCGCGGTGCGCCTCCAGGTCGGTGTGGGCGAGTTCGACCAGCGAGAGTATCCGCTCGGCGTGCCCGGACAGCAGCCGTCCGGCGTCGGTGAGCCGCACCCCGCGGCCGCTCCTGGCCAGCAGGGCCTGGCCGGTCTCCCGCTCCAGCTTGGCCAACTGCTGCGAGACGGCGGACGTGGTCACGCTGAGCACGTCCGCCGCGGCGCTCACCGAGCCGTACGTGTCGATGGCGTGCAGGATACGCAGGCGTTCCAGGCTCAACATGTAAGAAATACTACGACGACTGTGAACGAAAACTCGCTTGTTCTACGAGGTCCGAGCCGTCATCGTGAACACATGACCGCACCTGCCGAGAGCCGACCCGCCGCCGTTCCTCCGACCGCACCCGGCGCCATGCCGCCTGCCGCGGTGCCGGCCGGCGGATCCGCCACCGTGCCCGGCGCCGCGGCGCGTACGCGCCGGCCGGCGGTGGACTGGCGGATCCGCTTCGCGGCGCTCGGCCTGGTCTGGGGCTTCAGCTTTCTCTTCATGAAGGTGGGCAACGAGGCCTTCGCCCCGCTCCAGGTGACGCTGGGCCGGATGGTCTTCGGCACGGCGGTGCTCGCCGCGGCCGTCGCGGTCAAGCGGGAGCGGCTGCCACGCAGTCCGCGGACGTGGCTGCATCTGGCGGTCGCGGCCTTCCTGCTCAACTCGGTGCCGTTCACGCTGTTCGCCACCGCCGAGCAGACCATCCCCTCGATGCTGGCCGGGATATGCAACGCGGCCACCCCGCTGTTCTCGATGCTGGTCTCGCTGGTCGCGCTGTCCGAGGACCGGCCGTCCCGGGAGCGGTTCGCGGGTGTGGGCCTCGGCTTCATCGGCGTGCTCACCGTTCTCGGCGCCTGGCAGGGCTTCTCCGGTCAGGACCCGAAGGGCACGCTGATGGCGCTCACCGCGGCCCTCAGCTATGCGGTGGGCTGGGCGTACGTCCGGCGCACCCTGACCGGGACGGGCAGTTCGCATCTGGCGGTCTCGGCCAGCCAGTTGCTGCTCGGCACCGTGCAACTGCTGGTCGTCACGCCGTTCTTCACCTCGATGCCGGACAGCTGGCCGGCCAAGTCCGTGCTGTCGGTGCTGGCGCTGGGCGCGCTGGGCACCGGTGTGGCGTTCCTGATCCAGTACGGCCTGGTCGCGGAGAAGGGCCCGACGATCGGCGCGATGGTCACGTATCTGATACCCATCGTGGCGACCACCGCGGGCGTGACGCTGCTCGGTGAGACGCTGCACTGGAACGAGCCCGTCGGCGCGGTCGTGATCCTGGCCGGCGCCGCGCTCACCCAGCGGCGCCCGAAGCAGCAGCCGGCCGCCGGGAAGGCTCAGCCGTAGTGAGCGGCGGCAGGACCGTGCAGCACCTCGGCGACCGCGTCGGCCAGCGGCTCGATGTCGCCCTGGCCGAGCGGTGAGACGGTCAGCCGCACACCGGGTGCCGAGCGCAGCCGGAAGCGGGCGCCCGGGGCGACGGCCCAGCCGCGCTGGAGCAGCCCGGCGACCGCGCCGGTCTCGTCGCTGACGGGTACCCAGACGTTCATGCCGCTCCGCCCGTGGGCCGCCACCCCCCGGGCGGCCAGCGCCCCTACCAGCGCCTCGCGCCGTTCACCGTACGACCTGGCGACCGCAGCCGGGTCGACCGCGCCGGTGCGCCAGAGGTGGACCAGGGCGTGCTGGAGCAGATGGCTCACCCACCCGGCGCCGAGCTGGTGCCGGCCGCGGACGCGGTCCACCGTGGTGGCGTCGCCCGTGTACAGCGCCAGCCGCAGATCGGGCCCGTAGGCCTTCGCGACCGAACGCACCAGCGCCCAGTGCTCGGTGGCGCCGGACAGGCAGTGCAGCGGCAGGTCCACGCTGCCGCTGACATGGTCGTCGTCGATCACCAGCACCTGCCGGTGCCGGGCGAGTACGGCACGCAGCTCGGCCGCCCGGGCCGCCGACAGTGCCGCGCCGGTGGGATTCTGCCCCCGGTCGGTCACCACCAGGGCGCGGACCCCGGACCGCAGCGCGCGGGCCACCTCCTCGGTCACCGGCCCCTCGTCGTCCACCGCCACCGGGACCGCCCGCAGGCCCAGCGCGGGGACGAGGTCGAGCAGGCTCCCCCATCCCGGGTCCTCGACGGCCACCGCGTCGCCCGGCCGCAGGTGCGCGGTGAGCACCCGGTCCATGGCGTCCAGCGAGCCCGAGGTGAGGCCCACGGGCCCCGCGGGCACACCGTCCGCGTCCAGCGCGGCCCGGGCCAGCCATCCCAACTCCTCGTCCACCGGGGGCCCGCCGTAGAGCGCGGGCGTCCGGGCGTTCCGTGCGGCGGCGGCTGCGAGCGCGTCGGCCAGCGGCGGCAGCAGGGCTGGATCGGGGTTGCCGGTGGAGATATCCCGCACCCCGGTCGGGACGGCGATCCGGATCTGCGCGCGGGGCACGGTCGCCGGGCGCGCCCTGACCCGGCTGCCGCGGCGGCCCGCCGTCTCGATCACCCCGCGGTCGCGGAGCAGCCGGTAGGCGGCGGCCACGGTGTTCGGATTGACGTCCAGTTCCGCGGCGAGCTGCCGCAGCGGCGGCAGCGGCGCACCCGGTTGCAGCGCACCGCTGCCCACCGCGCTCTCGATGTCGGCGGCGATACCCGATGCGCCACGCCCGGCGATTCGATACTCTCCTAGCACAATGGGAATTGTGCACTAGTTCAAAGGAGCGCGCCATGTCCACCGCGCCCGCCGCGCCTGCCGCCGGCTACACCGCCACCGACCGCAGCACGCCCACCCGTTCCAAGGAGCGGGCCGCCTACGACCGCGAGACCGTGCACGCGATCCTCGACCAGGGCTACGTCTGCCACCTCGGCTTCGTCCGGGACGGTGCGCCCGTGGTGCTGCCCACCCTCTACGCCCGCAGCGGCGAGCGGCTCTACGTGCACGGGTCCACCGGATCGCGACCGCTGCGGGGAGCGGCGGACGGCGGGCTTGCGGTCTGCCTGACGGTGACGCACGTGGACGGCCTGGTGCTCGCCAAGTCCGCCTTCCATCACTCCCTCAACTACCGCTCCGTGGTGGTCCACGGCACCGCACACCAGGTCGTGGACCCGGTCGAGCGCGCGGCGGCACTCGACGCCATCGTCGAGCAGGCGGTCCCCGGCCGGTCCGCCGACGCGCGGCGGCCGAACGCGAAGGAACTCGCGTCGACCGCCGTGCTGAGCCTGGACCTGCACGAGGTGTCGGCGAAGCTCCGCACCGGCGGCCCCATCGACGAGCCGGAGGATCTCGCGCTCCCGTACTGGTCGGGCGTGGTCCCCGTCGTCACCTCCTTCGGTACGCCCGAACCCGCCGAACTCCCGGGCCAGGACGGGCCGCTGCCGGAGTATCTGCCACCGCTGCCGCCGCGGCAGCGGTGAGCACCGCCTGCCGCGGCAGGCGCCGCATGCCGCGGGCCTCGTCGGCGACCAGCAGGCCGACGGCTCCCAGCAGGCATGCGGTGCCCAGCACGGTGGCGGCGGTGAGGCGTTCACCGAGCAGCGTGACGGCGAGCAGGGTCGCCGAGACCGGCTCGATCAGCGCGATCACCGACACGGTGGCCGAGCGCAGCACCGCCGCGCCGGCGAAGTACAGGCCGTAGGCCAGGGCGGTGGGCACCGACGCCAGATAGCCGAGCAGCAGCAGGGTGCGGCCCAGCCGGGCCGCGTGCGGCAGCAGTCCCTCCGCCCAGGCGGCCGGCAACAGCAGGGCCGCGCAGATCCCGAACGCCCACATCGAGGCGTCGAACGGGTCGCCGGCCACGCCCTGCCGGCCCCACCAGCGGGTCAGCAGGGTGATCGCCGCGTAACCCGCCGCCGACAGCAACGCCAGGGCGACACCGGCCGGGTGGACGGTGCCGCCGCCGTTCGGGCTGCCGCCCAGCACCAGGACGGCCAGGCCGCCGAGGGCGCCGGTCACCGCCACGGCGCCGCCGCGGCCCAGCCGTTCGCCCATCGTGAGCCGGGCCGCCAGGGCGATCAGCACCGGGCCTGAGCCGAGCGTCACGACGGTGGCCACGGCGAGCCCGGTGGAGCGCACCGCGCAGAAGTACGCGGTCTGGAAGACGGTCAGGCCGGCTCCCGTCGCGAGCACCCGGTAGCGAAGGGCCCTCCCCCACCGTCCGCTCCGGGCCGCCGCCCCGCGCGGGGCGGGGCGGCGGCGCGAGAGCCGGACGGCGAGCAGCAGCGCGAAGCCGCCCGCGGCGCGCCAGAAGGTGAGGGCCAGCGGGCCGAGGCCGCTGTGGCCGTACAGCGCCGCGGCCACGGCACCGGCGGTGCCCCACCCGGTTGCCGCGACGACGACGTAGATCAGGCCCCGGGCGGCCGGGGCATGCCTGAATGACACGGAGTTCTCCTGTGGAGAAGGGGGATGGTCGGTCTGCTCATCGCTCGTCGCGTGTACGGGCAGCACCGACTGCCCCCGGTCGTCCGCGGCGTGCGCGGCCGTGCCCGGGTGACGTCTACGCCTGCGCGCGTGCCGGTGGCTCCGTCGTCTCGTACGGAGGCGGCTGCGCTGCCCGCGTCAGGCGGCGGGAGGCGGAAGCACGGTGGAATGCATGCGGTCAGGATAGGGGGGTGCCGGGGGAGTCGTCGCCGGGCGTTCCCGGCAACGCCGGGGTGAGGGCCGGCTGCCGAGGTGTTGCGGGCCCGCCACGCCGGTGGTCAGGGGGCGCTGGGCACCGGCTCCGGGACGGGGGCGGGGGTGTCGGTGGGGGTGGTGGTCGTCGCGGTCTGGGCGACCAGGGCGCCGGCCAGGACGAGGGCGCCGCCGGTGATCTGGGCCGGGCCGAGGTGTTCGGCGAGCAGGACCCAGGCAAGCACGGTGGCCACCACCGCTTCGAGGCCGGCCACGACACCGGCCACCTGCGGACTGAGCGTGCGGACCGCGAGCACACCGGTGAGGTAGGCGACGACGGTGGAGACCAGCACGATCCAGCCGATGAGCAGCACCGCGGGCACGTCGCGGTCGCCGAGCGCGGCCTGGTGGGCCAGCGCGGAGAAGTCCATGGTCCAGGGGTGCGCGACCGCCGTGAGGACGACGGCGCCGATGACGAGGCCGTGCGCGATGACGGTCACCGGCTCCGGCGCGTCGGCCGCGTCCGTGCCGTGGTCGGCCAGGACGAAGTAGGCGACCTGGCAGCACGCGGCCCCGAAGGCGTAGAGCAGCCCGAGGGCGTCGAAGGCGAGCCCCGACCAGACTTCGACGACGCACGTCATACCGGCGGTGGCCAGGACGACGCCGAGGGCGGCGGCCCGGGTGACCGGGCGGCGCTGCACGAAGCGGATCCAGCCAAGCAGCAGGGCGGGGCCGAGGAATTCGACCAGGATGGCGACGCCGACCGGGATGCGGGCGATGGCCACGAAGTACAGCGCCTGGCAGCCACTGATGGCCAGCAGCCCGAAACCGGCGACCAGGCCGGGCCGTTGCCGGAGCAGCGCCCGGGAGCGCAGCGCGACGGGCAGCAGGATCAGGGCGGCACCGGCCACCCGCATCCACACCACCTGGAGCGGGTCGATACCGAGGTCGATGAGCGGCTTGGCCGCCACTCCCGAGCCGCCGAAGGCGAACGCCGACAGCAGGGCGAGCCCAAGTCCCCTGCTCCTGGCTCCTGATCCGTGCATCAGGTCATCATGTCAGCAGGCGACAGGACCGTCATCCCCTTGATCCCTGACAGCACACCAGCCGGGTGCGGATCCCACCGCCGTCGTGCCCCGGCCGAGCGCGGTACGCCCACGGCCCGGCGGCCGGGGCCACCGGGACGCGGGCGCGCCGGCGGTCACGGCCACAGCAGCGTGCGGGACCAGCCGCCGCCCTCCCTCGTATAGCGCAGCCGCAGGTGGAAGCGGGAAGGGTCGCCCTGGAAGAATTCCGCCGTACGGGCACGCAGCCGGTAGACGGTGTGGCCGGCCGGTACCTGCTCGGGCTCGGCGGCCACCAGCGCCTCGGCCGCGCGCTGCTCGCGCTCGTACTGCTCCGCCCCGGCCAGCGGGGTGCTGATCCGGCCGGTGAAGGCGGCGGCGCGGGAGGCGGGTGAGCGGCCCAGGAAGTCCCGCCGGGTGACCTCCTCACCGAGGACGTCCACCGGCCCGGCCACCCGGATCTGCCGGCCGTGCGCGGGCCAGTACCAGGTCAGGGCGGCGACGGGCCGTACGGCCAGGTCCTGGCCCTTCCCGCTGCCGCTGTCGCCGGCGAAGACGAACGCGCAGTCCGCGGAGTCGACACCGCGCAGCATCAGCACCCGGGCGCTGGGCGTGCCGTCGGCAGCGGCGGTGCTCAGCGTCATGATCTGCGGTTCCGGCACGTCGTCGGCCAGGGCCAGGCCGAGCCAGTCGGCGAACAGCGGCCCGGGGGTCTCCGGTGCGCGGTCCGGGTCGAAGGGCGGCAGCGGCCCGGCCAGCACCGGCGCGGCCCTGATCCGGGCGAGCAGTGCCCGGTCGGCGGCGGCGCTGCCGCCTGCGGTCCCGCCGGGTGCGCCCGCGCTGTCCTCGTCCCTGCGCTGCATCGGGTCCTCCCCACGGCTGTGCGGCGCGACGGCCGCGTGTCCCACTACGCCAAGCACCCCCCAGCCTGGCCGGTCCGGCCGTGCGGCGCACGCGACGCGGCGGGCCGTGGCCGAGGAGAGTCCCCGGCCACGGCCCGCCGTGGCAGTGCGCGGCCGGTGGGGCGGCCGGCGGTGCGGGTCAGTGCACGGTGACCGTGGCGGTCTGGGTGCCCGCGGTGAACACGTAGGCGCCCCGGGCCACCTGCTGCTTGCCCGAGCCGTCGATGTCGCCCGGGGTGACGGCCAGCCGGCTCGGCGGCACCTTGAGCGTCACCGTCGAGCTCTGGCCGGCCGCGAGGTGCACCTTGGCGAAGGCGACCAGCTTGGCGGGCGGGGCGAGCACGTCGCTCGACGGCTGGGAGACGTAGACCGGCACCACCAGGTCGCCGGCCCGGTCACCGGTGTTGGCGACACCGACCTTGAGGCTGATGGTGTCGCGGGTGCGCGCGTTCGTGGAGCCCGCGGCGATCGAGTTGAACGCGAATCCGGTGTAGGACAGTCCGGCGCCGAAGCGGTAGGCCGCGTCGTAGGAGGACTCGGGTCCGCCGTTGGTGCCGGGGAGCTGCTGGTAGTACAGCGGCTCGTTGCCGATGTCCTTGGGCCAGGAGGCGCTGAGCCGGCCGCTGGGGTTGACCTTGCCGAAGAGCACGTCGGCGACCGCGTGGCCGCCCTCGCTGCCGGGCAGCCAGGCCATCAGCAGGCCCTGGGTGTCGGCGGCGTCGCCCAGCACCAGCGGGCGTCCGGCGACCACCACGGTGACCACCGGCTTGCCGGTCGCCTTGAGCGACTTCACCAGCGCCTGCTGGTCGGCGGACAGTTCGGGCCGCGGGGCGTCCGCCGCTCCCTCGGCCGCCGCCTTCTCGCCGACCACGACGACGGTCAGGTCGGCGTCCTCGGCCTGCGCGACGGCGTCGGCCGCGGTGGTCGTGCTCACCACGGACGTGCCGGACGGGGCCGCCTCCTTGATGCCCTGGAGGACAGTGGTGCCGGAAAGCCGCACGCCTTCCGGCACGCCCTGCCACCCGACGGTCCAGCCGCCCACCTGGTCGTTGATGTCGTCGGCGTAGGAGCCGGCCACCACGATCTTCTTCGCGGACGGCGGGATCGGCAGCACGCTGCCCTCGTTGCGCAGCAGCACCTGCGACTCGTCCGCCGCCTGCCGGGCCAGTGCGGTATCGGCGCCGATCACCCGGGAGTCGGCCTTCGAGGCGTCCACGTAGGGGTGTTCGAACAGGCCGAGCTTGAACTTCATGGTCAGGATCCGGCTCACCGACTGGTCGATGCGCTTGACGGAGACCAGGCCGCGCTGGACGGCGGTCTTCAGCCCGTCGCTCCAGCCCTGCGCGTCGTACGGCTCCATCGCCATGTCCAGGCCGGCGTTGACGGCCTTCGCGATGGCCTCGGGGTAGTCGGCGGCGATGTGGTAAGCCGTCTGGAGGGCGCGGACGTCCTGCCAGTCGCTCACCTCGACGCCCTGGAAGCCCCACCGGTCGCGCAGCACGTCGGTCAGCAGGTAGTGCGACGAGGTCGCCGGGATGCCGTTGATGGCACCGGAGTTGACCATCACCGACATGGCGCCGGCGTCCACCGCCTGCTTGTACGAGGGGAGCAGGGTGTCCTGGAGGTAGCGCAGCGAGACGTCGCCCGGCACCCGGTCGTGGCCGTTGCCGGGTTCGCCGTAGCCGCCGAAGTGCTTGACGGTGGCGGCGACGTCCTTGGCGCCGTCGGCACCCTGGATGCCGGTGACCGCGGCGGACGCCAGCGTGCCGGCCAGCAGCGGGTCCTCGCCGAAGGTCTCGTAGTAGCGGCCCCAGCGCTGGTCGCGCGCGATGTCGGTGACCGGTGCGAAGTTCCAGTCGATGCCGGTGGCGGCGACCGCCTTGGCGGTGGACGCGCCGGCGTCCTGGACCAGCCCGGGGTCCCAGGTGGAACCCATGCCGATCTCCTGCGGGAAGATCGTGGCGCCCAGCACGTTGTTGTGGCCGTGGACGGCGTCGACGCCGTAGATGATCGGGATGTGCAGGCGCGAGTTGTCGATCGCGTACTTCTGCACGGTGTTGACCATCGTCGCCCAGTTGGCGGGGCTGTTCACCGCGGGGCCGGCGCCGCCGCCGGAGATCACCGAGCCGGCGGCATTGTCGACCAGCACCGACTTCATGCAGGATTCGGTGAAGGCACCGCCGCTCCACTGGCAGTCGCCCTGCATGTTCACCACCGAGATCTGGTCCATCTGCCCGATCTTCTCCGCCAGCGTCATCCGCTTGAGGAGGTCCTTGACCCGGACGTCGATGGGGGCCTTGGCATTGGTGTAGCTGGGGTTGTCGCCGGCCTGCGCCGGCACCGACGCCACCGCGGCGACACAGGCGGCCGCGGTGGCGAGTGTCAGGAGGCTTCTCATACGTAGTCGTCGAGCGTTCGTTGGCATCGCAGGCGTCCCGTTCCTGTTGGGGGTCCCCGGCGGACGACCGGGGCCGATTGCCGTAAACGTTTCCGATCGGCGGGAAGTCTGTCCTTGCCCCGACTGATCGTCAAGACTGTGTGCAGGAAGCTTTTTGCCGGTTTCTCAGACAACTCTCATACCGTGGTCGTCTCGTCCTCGTCTCGTCCTCATGTCCACTCGCGCAGAACGGGTATGCCGTGAACATCCGTGAACTCGCCCGCCGCAGCGGCGTGTCGACCGCCACCGTCTCCCGCGCGCTGAACGACCGCGCGGAGGTGAGCGAGGCCACCCGGGCCAAGATCCGGCGGCTGGCGAGCGAGCTGGGATACGCGCCCAACGAGCCCGCACGCACGCTGGTGCGCCGCCGCTCCGACACCGTGGGGCTGGTGTGGGACAGCGGGCAGGAGGCGCTGGGACAGCACAACCCCTTTCTGCTCGGGCTGCTGAGCGCGGTGCGCACGGCGCTGTCCGACGCCGACTACCACCTGATGCTGCTGACCACCCCGGGGCCCGAGGATCAGGACGGCGCCCACCTGCAGGCCGTACGGCGGCACAACCTGGAGGGGGTGATCGTGCTGACCACCCCGCCGGACGACCGATGCCTGCGGATGCTCGCCGACTCGACGGTGCCCTGCGCGGGGATCGACACCGCCTTCACCGGCCCGCGTACGGTCCGGGTCAGCTCGGACAACGCGGCGGGCGCGGAGGCGGCCGTGCAGCATCTGTACGAGCTGGGCCACCGCAGGATCGCCACCGTCACCGGGCCGCTGCACCTGCCGCCGGCCGCGGAGCGGCTCGCGGGCTACCTGCGGGCCTGCACCCGGCTGGGGCTGAGCGTGCCGCCGGAGTACGTGACCGAGGGCGACTTCTTCCTGGCCAGCGGGGAGGCGGCGGGCAGGCGGCTGCTCGCGATCCCCGACCGGCCCACCGCGATCTTCGCGGCGGGCGACCAGATGGCGATCGGCGCGATGCACGCGGCCGCGGACGCGGGCCTTTCGGTGCCCGGCGACCTGGCGGTGGTCGGTTTCGACGACATCGACGCCGCGGCGCTGGTGCGGCCGGCGCTGAGCACCGTCGCGCAGGACCAGCGGGGTCTCGGTGAGGCCGCGGTGGAGGCGCTGCGCGGGCTGATCGATTCGACGCCGGTGGACGCCGTGCCGGCGCAGCCGCGGATCATCCCCACCCGGCTGCTGATACGCGGATCGAGCCGGTCCGGGGTGTGAACCTCGGACCGGCTCGATCCTCTGCCGCCGTGCGGCCGCGCCGCCGGTCTCCCGGCGGGCGGCCGCGGCGTCCGGCTCAGTCCCGCTCGACGTCCTCGTCGGCGAGGATCAGGTAGAGCCTCTTGCGGGCCTCGTTCACCACCGCCAGCGCCTTCTCGCGCTGGTCGGGGGTGCCGGTGGCCCACACCTGGCGGAAGGCCTCGATGAGGCCGCCGCCGGCCTTCCTTATCTCGTTCATGGCGTCCCAGTCGACGCCGCGGCCGGCGTCCTCCCAGGGGGCGTCGGGGCCGGCCTCGGCCTCTTCGCGGCCGGTGCCGGTGAGCGTGAACAGCTTCTTGCCGCCCTCGCTCGCGCTGCTGATCAGGCCCTCGTCCTCCAGCAGCTGCAGCGTCGGGTAGACCGAGCCGGGGCTCGGCTTCCACGCGCCGCCGCTGCGCTCGGCGATCTCCTGGATCATCTCGTAGCCGTGCATCGGCCGGTCCTTGAGGAGCGCCAGGATCGACGCCCGCACATCACCCCGCCTGGCCCGGCCGCGTGGTCCGCCGCGCCCTCGGCCGCCGGGTCCGAACGGTCCGCCGCCGAAGGGCGGTCCGAAGGGTCCGAAGGCGGCCCTGCGCCCCTCGTTCTCGCCCCAGCCGTGCCGGCCGGGACCGAAGGGGCCGTGCTCGTGTCCATGTGAATGCCCGTGCATAACGGTTCTCCTATCGTGAGCGTTCGTGATGGCTCAACGATATATCGGAACTGTTCTTATGGCAAGGACCCAGGTCAGGGCGCGCCCGCCCGGGCCGGTCGGGGGTCCGACCGGCTGGGGACGCCGGACGCGGTGCCTGCCCGCGAGCGCCCGGCGGCGGCGAATCTCGGTTGATCCGGACCCCGGCTTGTGAATACTGACTGCGGGTGACCATGCACGAAGACCAGGTGGACGTGACCACCGAAACCGTTGCGACCTTGATCCAGGAACAGTTCCCGCAGTGGAGCGGTATGGCGATCCGACTCCTGCCGTTGACCGGGACGGTCAACGCCGTCTTCCGCATCGGGGACGACCTCTCCGCGCGTTTCCCGCTGCGCCCGGCCGGCGCTGCCGAGGCGCTGGCGGTCCTGGAGCGGGAAGCCCGGGCGAGCGCGGAGCTGGCGCGGGTGTCGCGCTTCCCCGCGCCGGAGCCCGTCGCCCTGGGCGAGCCCGGAGCCGGCTGTCCCATGCCGTGGTCGGTCCAGACATGGCTGCCGGGAACGGTCGCCTCCGCTGCCGACCCGAGCGGGTCGGAGGCTTTCGCCGGGGACCTCGCGGCCTTCATCGCGGCCCTCCGGAAGGCCGAGACGCTGGGCCGGCCGTTCAACGGCGAGGGCCGTGGCGGCGTTCTGGCCACCCACGACGACTGGGTGGCGAAATGCTTCGAGCAGAGCGAGGGGCTGCTCGACGTGCCCCGGCTGCGCCGGGTGTGGAGCCACTTCCGGGAGCTGCCGCGCACCGGTGCCGACGTGATGAGCCATGGCGACCTGATTCCCGGCAACGTCCTGGTCGCGGGAGACCGGCTCGGCGGCGTACTCGACACCGGCGGCTTCGGCCCGGCCGACCCCGCGCTGGACCTGGTCAGTGCCTGGCACCTGCTGCGGCCGGGCCCGCGGGAAGTGCTCAGGCGGAGCCTGGCCTGTGACGATCTGGAGTGGGAGCGGGGCAAGGCCTGGGCCTTCGAGCAGGCGATGGGTCTCGTCTGGTACTACGCCGAGACCAATCCGGGCCTGAGCGGCATGGGGCACCGGACGCTTCGCCGCATCCTGGAGTCGGTGGAGTGTCCGACGTGACCGTGCGGCTCGGACCGGCCTGTCGGAGGGCCGGGGCATACTGAGGGCATGGACAGGTCGGATCTTGTACGGCTGCGGCGCGCCCGCGACCGGATGGACCGCGACCACGCCCGGCCGCTCGATGTGCCGGCGCTGGCGCGGGAGGCGCTGATGTCGCCCGGACACTTCTCCCGCAGTTTCCGGGCGGCCTTCGGCGAGACCCCGTACGCGTATCTCATGACCCGGCGGATCGAGCGGGCGAAGGCCCTGCTGCGCCGGGGCGACCTGTCGGTGACCGACGTGTGCATGGCCGTCGGGTGCTCGTCGCTCGGGTCCTTCAGCTCGCGCTTCACCGAGCTGGTCGGCGAGACGCCGAGCGCCTATCGGGCGCGCAGCCACGCCGAGCTGGCGGCGCTGCCGGCCTGCGTGGCGAGGATGATCACCCGACCGGTCAGGATCAAAGAAGTGCCGGCAGGTGGTTCCGTCGTAGCGTGAGCGGCATGGACATCAAACTTTCGCACACGTTCCTCGCCGTCGACGACCACGACAAGGCCGTCGAGTTCTACCGCGACGTACTCGGCCTCGAAGTCCGCAACGAGGTCGGCTACGGCACCATGCGGTGGGTCACCGTCGGCGCGCCCTCCCAGCCGGAGGTCGACATCGTCCTCGAACCGCCGGCCGCCAATCCGAACATGTCGCCGGAGGACCGCAGCACGGTGGCCGACCTGATGGCCAAGGGCGTCTACGCGCGCCTCGTGTTCTGGACCGACGACGTCGACCAGACCTTCGACCGGGTCCAGGCGGCCGGCGCCGACGTCGTCCAGGAGCCGACCGACCAGCCGTACGGCGTACGGGACTGCGCCTTCCGCGACCCGGCGGGCAACGAGGTGCGGTTCAACCAGGCCAAGCACTGACGCGAGCGGCACTCCCGAGCCGTGGAGCGGGTCCGGGTCCGGAACTAGACTCGTGAGGGAGCAGAAGGAGGAGATGCGCCATGCGCAAGGTCGCCGACTGCAGGCAGGTCCCGAGCGACACAACCTGCACCCTCACGATCTCCGGTGAAGAGGACGAGGTCGTCCGTGCCGCGAGCGAGCACGCGGTCTCGGTGCACGGGCACAGCGACACCCCGGATCTGCGCGAGGAGATCCGTTCCAGCCTCAAGGACGACGTGCCCCAGCACACCTGACCCGTCCACCGCGTCGGGCTGCCGGGGCTTTGCGGGCCAACGCGGGTATCGACGGTTCGCGGTCGCTACGCTCACGCCATGCGTATCCGTATCGTCGACGCGTTCACCGACCGTCCCTTCGCCGGGAATCCCGCCGGGGTGCTGGTGCTGGACTCGGACGGCTTTCCCGGCGACCGCTGGCTGCAGCAGGTCGCGGCCGAGGTCAATCTGTCCGAGACGGCGTTCGCCCACCCGCTGACGGGTGCGCCGGACGCCGGGTGGGCGCTGCGCTGGTTCACCCCGACCACCGAGGTGGGGCTGTGCGGCCATGCCACGCTGGCCACCGCCCATGTGCTGCGGACGACGGGCGCGGCACACGGGGTGATCGCGTTCCGTACCAGGGCGGGCGTGCTGACCGCCGACGCGGACGGCGACGGCACGATCACCCTGGACTTCCCGGTCGCCCCGCTCACGCCGACGCCGGCGCCCGACGGCCTCGCCGAGGCGCTGGGCGCGGTCCCGCTGACCGTGCTCGACACCGGCCCCGACTGCGGTGACCTGCTGGTCGAGGTCGCCGACGAGGCGGCGGTACGGGCGCTGGCCCCCGATCTCGCCGTGCTGGCCCGGCTCTCGCGGCGCGGGGTGGTCGCCACCGCCGCCGCGGCCGACCCCGCGGCCGGCTACGACTTCGTCTCCCGCGGCTTCTTCCCCGCGGTCGGCATCGACGAGGATCCGGTCACCGGCAGCGCGCACACCGCGCTGGCGCCGTTCTGGTCGGAGCGTCTCGGCCGGGCGGAGCTGACCGGTCTGCAGGCCTCCGCCCGCGGCGGCCTGGTCCGTACCCGGCTGGACGGCGCACGGGTGCTGCTGACCGGGTCCGCGGTGACCGTGATCGACGGCGAACTGCACGCGGTTCCTTAGCGGCGGGGGAAGGTCAGCCGGTGGGCAGCCAGCCGACCTTCCCCGCCAGCAGCGCGTAGCCGACGAAAGCGACCGTGTCGATCAGGGAGTGCGCGGCGACCAGCGGTCCGACCCGGCCCCAGCGGCGGTAGAGCAGCACGAAGACGACGCCCATCGCCATGTTGCCGACGAAACCGCCGATGCCCTGGTAGAGGTGGTAGGAGCCGCGCAGCACGGCGCTGGCGGCGAGCGCGGCCATCGGTGTCCAGCCGAGCCGGTCGAGGCGGCGCAGCAGGTACCCCACCACGATCACCTCTTCGAGTACCGCGTTCTGCACCGCGGAGGCGACGAGCACCGGGATCTTCCACCAGACGTTCGGCAGCGACTCGGGCACCACCGTGAGGTTGAAGCCGGCCGCCCGCGCGCCGAGGTAGAAGGCCAGGCCCGTACCGCCGATCACCGCGGCGACCGCGGCCCCGCGGGCCAGGTCCAGCCGCGGGCGGGTCAGGTCGAAGCCGATCGAGCGCATGCCGGCCCGCTCCCGGCCGAGCAGGTGGGCGACCAGGGCGACCGGCACCAGCGCGCTGGCGATGGAGAAGACTTGCCAGGCCAGGTCGAGCCACGGCCGGTTCGGCGCGAAGGAGCCGACCAGCGTCGCCGCCTGGTTCTTCAGCGCGCCCGGTCTGGTGACCGAGCCGATGAAGCTGATGAGCGCCGACACGCCGCTGGCGCCCAGCGAGATGGCCAGCACGATCAGCGTCTCGTTGCGCAGCGTCCGGTTCGGCAGCCCCGCGTCCACCTGGTGCGGCTCTGTGATCATGCGGGGCCCTCCGACGGCGTGGGTGTCTCCGGACAAGATACGAAGATCCCGCCCCCGGTCGCGGAGCCACCCCCCGTCGGGCCGCCGGTTTCACAGCACGGGCCACCGGTGCACCGGCTCGCCCTCCCGCATGTGCTCGGCGTAGCGCTGGGTCATGGCGGCCAGCGCCGCCCGCCGGTCGGGAGTGCGCTCCAGCAGCCGGTGGAAGGTCGCCGACTGCCACTCGGCGCCGTTGGTGCGCAGCCGGCAGCGCTCCTCGATGATGCCGAGGTAGAGGTCGCGGTCGGCGGGCTCGATGCCCCAGGCGTCCAGCCCGGCCGCCGCCAGCGGCAGCAGCTCGTCCCTGATCAGGTCGGCGGCGGGGATCTCCACCAGGCTGCCGCGGCCGCGCGGCCAGTGCATGACCGCGCCGATGCCGTCCCGGCAGCCCGCCTCGAAGTTGGCGGCCGCGGCCCCGAAGGGCAGCCGGTGCCAGACCGGGCGTGGCGCCTCGGCCAGCGCCCTGACCAGGCCGTAGTAGAAGGCGGCGTTGGCCAGCACGTCGGCCACGGTGGGCCCGGCCGGCAGGACCCGGTTCTCCACCCGCAGGTGCGGGACGTCGTCGACGACCGCGTAGACCGGGCGGTTCCAGCGGTAGATCGTGCCGTTGTGCAGCGTCAGCTCGCGCAGCGCAGGCACTCCCCCGTCGTCCAGCACCCGCAAGGGGTCCTCGTCGTCGCAGATCGGCAGCAGCGCCGGGAAGTAGCGGACGTTCTCGGCGAACAGGTCCATGGGCGAGTCGATCCACCGTTCGCCGAACCAGGTCAGCGGGCGCACGCCCTGGGTACGCAGCTCCTGCGGCCGGGTGTCGGTGGCCTGCTGGAAGAGCACCGGACGGGTCTCCCGCCACAGCTCGCGGCCGAAGAGGAACGGCGAGTTGGCGCCGGCTGCGACCTGCGGCCCGGAGACCACCTGGGCGGCGTTCCAGACCGCGGCGAAACGGCCGGGGGTGACCTGCAGGTGCATCTGGGTGGACGTGCAGGCCGCCTCGGGCGCGATGGACGTCGAGGCGTAGACCAGGTGTTCCGCGCCCTGGATGTCCAGCGTGATGTCCTCGCCGCGCATCGCCAGGATGCGGTCGTTGAGCAGCATGTAGCGGTCGGCGCGCGACAGGTTGGTGGACACCAGGTCCTGCGGTTCCAGGGTGGGCAGAATTCCGACCATCACGATGTGCGCGCCGACCTCGCCCGCCCTCCGGTCGGCGTATGCAAGCCCGGTCCGCAGTTCTTCGGCGAGCCGGTCGAGTACGGGCCCGGAAAGCCGGTGCGGCGCAATGTTCACTTCAATGTTGAACTGGGCGAGCTCGGTCTGGAAATCGTGGCTCGCGATGCGCTCGAGCACTTCTTCGTTCATCATGCGAGGCAGTCCCGCGGAATCCGCGAGATTCAATTCGATCTCCAGGCCCATGAGATTGCGCGGCCGGTCGAATCGCTTCGCCTCCAGCAGCCGCTCCAGTCCCAGCAGGCACTGCTGGAGTTTGTGCCGGTACCGCCCGCGGTCAGCCGGGTCGAACCCGCTGGCGACGACCTTCTCCCCCATAGACGCATCCCTTCTCGTACGGCCGTCCCGTGGCCACCCATCGGAGGATGCCCACCCAAATGATCGATAACGCCACACTGCACCACGACTGCACGCTAGGCTTGCTGTAGCAGCCATCCGCGCACGTTCCAGCGGCACATTCCAATGCCATGGGCCCTGCCGGAGTACGGGTGAAATGACCGACGGGATCAGGCCGTCCGTGGCGGGCAGAAATATGCGCCGCCCTCCCCATACGCTGCGGGAATGCCGTCGACACGTCCGCGGAAGAAGGCGAATTATCGCCTTGCGCGTAATACTGGTCGCGACTAGACGAAACACGGAGCGAACACAGGTCGTATAAACTCCGCGCACAAGGCTAAGCATCCGCCGTCGCCGGACGTGCCTGAGAGGTCTCCCACAGAGCATCGAAGCGACCGTGCCGTCCGCCCACCGCTCTCCCCGCACCACGTGTCTCCCAGTGAGAGGCGACATCATGCCGCTGCTTGTTTCCCCAGCACCTGCCCCAGCCCTGCTGAGCGTCCTTGCCGCGCTCAGTTCGCCCACCGCGGTCCTGGAAGCCAGGACGCCGGCGCTGCGGACCGCGGAAGGGCCGCTGGCCGCCGAACACCCACTGCCTGTCCATGTGTTCGAGCCTGCGACCGTTCCGGGAGCACTGCCCCAGGCGCGGCTGACCGGCTGGCGGTTCCATATCAGGGCGGGTGCCCGGGTGGCCGCTGCGGGTGAGACCGTGGTGACTCCCGACGGCTGGGTGTTCTCGCGGTTCTCCGAGGGACCGTTCCTCGCGTCGATCGAGCGGGCGCTGCATCAGGCGGAGACGCTGCCGGCCACGTACCAGCCCCATCTGCTGTCGGTTCCGGGGCTCTACATGCTGGCGCTGTGGCTGCACTGCGACGCGCGGGCCGAAGCCGCGACCGCCCAGCCGGACCCGGACGACCTGCTGGTGCCGCTGGCGCCCGCACCGCCCGGCATCGCCCCGCACCGGGTGCACCGGCTGACCGAACTGGCGTCGGCGTTGAGCGTGCGGCTCGCACCGCCCCCGCTGATGGGCTCGCCCGCCTGACACCCGCGCACCACCGAAGGGGTGCCCCGCGGCCGCGGACGGCCGCGGGGCACCGTCATGTGCGTGAACACGCCGCCGGCCGTGAACGGACGGTGACGGCAACCGCCCGGGTGGGTGACACGTCCTTCCTCATGGGGCACCGCCTGGAGGAAATCCCTGCGGATTGACGCCAGGAGGGCAAGACTGGGAGCGGCCGCACGCACAATCGGGGGACGCAGATGCATCAATCAGACCGCGCGACCCATAGCACCACTCACCTCACGCAGCGAGAGACTCGACCCATGTGCCAGCACGAGCCGAAGTGCCCGACCGCAGAAGGCCCCGACCGTGAGGCCGCATTCACCGTGGCCCATCACCCGGAGCAGGGCTGGAGCCTGCTGTGCAACGGCGTGCTGCTGTTCGAGGACACCGGGGAGCTGCTGCCGGACGGGCAGATCATCGCCCCGCACCGGCCGCTCGGCACCCAGCACATCACCACCGCGGCCTGACGCCGGCACCGTCGCGCCGCGGCACACCGAGCCGGTTCCCCGTCCGCCAGGGAACCGGCTTCGCCATGTCTGCGGCCGCTGCCGCGCCGACCGTGCCGGTCAGTGGTCGTAGGCGTCCAGCGGCGGGCAGGAACAGACCAGGTTGCGGTCACCGAAGGCGCCGTCGATGCGCCGCACCGGCGGCCAGTACTTGTCGGCCGCCGACACCCCGGCCGGGAAGACGGCCTCCTGCCGGCTGTACGGGTGCTCCCACTCACCGCCCAGCGCCGCCGCGGTGTGCGGGGCGCTGCGCAGCGGGTTGTCGTCGGCGGGCCACTCGCCGGACCCGACCCGGTCGACCTCGCCGCGGATGGCGATCATCGCGTCGCAGAAGCGGTCGAGCTCGGCCAGGTCCTCGCTCTCGGTCGGCTCGATCATCAGGGTGCCCGCGACGGGGAAGGACATGGTCGGCGCGTGGAAGCCGTAGTCGATCAGCCGCTTGGCGATGTCGTCGACGCTGACGCCGGTCTCCTTGGCCAGCGGGCGCAGGTCGATGATGCACTCGTGGGCGACCAGCCCGCCGGGGCCGGTGTAGAGCACCGGGAAGTGCGGCTCCAGGCGCCTGGCGACGTAGTTGGCGCTCAGCACGGCCTGCTGGGTGGCCTGCCTGAGGCCGTCGGCTCCCATCAGCCGCACGTACGTCCAGGAGATCGGCAGTATGCCCGCCGAGCCCCAGGGCGCCGCCGAGACCGGGCCGACGCCGGTGGCGGGGCCCGCGGCGGGCTGGAGCGGGTGGTTGGGCAGATACGGCGCCAGGTGCGCGCGTACCGCGACCGGGCCGACGCCCGGGCCGCCGCCGCCGTGCGGGATGCAGAAGGTCTTGTGCAGGTTGAGGTGCGAGACGTCGGCGCCGAAGCGGCCGGGGCGGGCGAGGCCGACCAGCGCGTTGAGGTTGGCCCCGTCGACGTACACCTGGCCGCCGGCGTCGTGCACGGTCGCACAGATGTCGGTGATGTTGTCCTCGAAGACGCCGTGGGTGGAGGGGTAGGTGACCATCAGCACGGCCAGCCGGTCGCGGTGCTGCTCGATCTTGGCGTGCAGGTCGTCCACGTCCACGTCACCGTCCTGGCCGGTCCTGACCACGACGACCTTCATGCCGGCCATCACGGCGCTGGCCGCGTTGGTGCCGTGCGCGGAGGACGGGATCAGGCAGACCGTACGGGCGGTGTCGCCGTTCGCCCGGTGGTAGGCGCGCACCGCGAGCAGGCCCGCGAGCTCGCCCTGCGATCCGGCGTTCGGCTGCAGGCTGACCCTGTCGTAGCCGGTGACCTCGGCGAGCTGGTCCTCCAGGCCGCGGATCAGCGTCAGGTAGCCCTCGGCCTGCTCGGCGGGCGCGAAGGGGTGCAGCGCGCCGAACTCCGGCCAGGTGACCGGCTCCATCTCGGTGGTGGCGTTGAGCTTCATGGTGCAGGAGCCGAGCGGGATCATACCGCGGTCCAGCGCGTAGTCGCGGTCGGCGAGCCGGCGCAGATACCGCAGCATCCCGGTCTCGCTGCGGTGCAGGTGGAAGACCGGGTGGGTCAGGTAGGCCTCGGTACGCGCCAGGGCGGTGGGCAGCGCGTCCGGCGCCGCCTCGTCGAGCGCGTCGACGTCGATGTCGCCGGTGGCGCCGAAGGCGGCCAGCACGGCGGTCAGCGCGGCGCGGTTCGTGGTCTCGTCGCAGGCGATGCCGACCAGGTCGGCGTCGGTCTGCCGCAGGTTCACGCCGGCGGCGCGGGCCGCGGCGACCACCTCGGCGGCCCGGCCCGGCACCCGGGCGGTGAGCGTGTCGAAGTAACCCTCGTGGACGATCTCCACACCGGCCGCCCGCAGCCCCGCGGCCAGCACGGCCGCGTAGCGGTGGGTACGGCGGGCGATCTGCGCCAGGCCCTCGGGGCCGTGGTAGACCGCGTACATCCCGGCCATCACGGCGAGCAGCACCTGTGCGGTGCAGATGTTGCTGGTGGCCTTCTCCCGGCGGATGTGCTGCTCGCGGGTCTGCAGCGCCAGCCGGTAGGCGGTGTCGCCGTCGGCGTCGACCGAGACCCCGACGAGGCGTCCGGGCAGGTTGCGGGCGTAGGCCTCGCGCACCGCCATGTATCCCGCGTGCGGCCCGCCGAAGCCCATGGGGACGCCGAAGCGCTGGGTGGTGCCGACCGCGATGTCCGCGCCGAGCGCGCCGGGCGAGGTGAGCAGGGTCAGCGCCAGCAGGTCCGCGGCCACCGTGACGACCGCGCCCAGCTCGTGCGCCCGCTCGATGACCGGCCTTAGGTCGCGTACGGCTCCGGAGGCACCGGGGTACTGCAGCAGCACGCCGAAGACGCCGCGCTCGGCGACCTCGGCGGGGATGCCGTGGGTCAGGTCGGCCACCACGACCTCGACGCCGGCCGGCTCGGCCCGCGTCCCGATCACGGCGGTGGTCTGCGGGAAGGTGTCGGCGTCGACCAGGAAGACGCCGTCCTTCACCTTGCCGACCCGCCGGGACAGCGCCATCGCCTCGGCCGCGGCGGTGCTCTCGTCCAGCAGGGAGGCGCCGGAGGTGGGCAGGCCGGTGAGGTCGGCGACGACGGTCTGGAAGTTGATCAGGGCTTCGAGCCGGCCCTGCGAGATCTCCGGCTGGTAGGGCGTGTAGGCCGTGTACCAGGCCGGATTCTCCAGGACGTTGCGCAGGATCACCGGCGGGGTGAAGGTGCCGTAGTACCCCAGGCCGATCATCGGGGCGAGCACCTGGTTGCGGTCGGCCAGCGCACGCAGTTCGGCCAGCACCTCCGCCTCGGTGCGGGCGGCGGGCAGCGCGAGGGCGGCGGCGCTCTTGATGGTGTCCGGTACGGCCGCGTCGGTGAGCTCGTCGAGCGAGCCGTAACCCACCTGGGCGAGCATCTTGGCCTGGTCCGCGGCGTCCGGGCCGATGTGGCGGCGCGCGAAGGGCAGGCCCGCTTCGAGGTCGGCGAGCGGGGTGCGGCGGGGGGTCGGATCAGTCATCTGCGGAGGCCTCCTGGTCAGCGACGACCTTCGGGGGTACCCGGCGCGGGCACCCGTACGGCCTCCCCCTCTGTCATCAGTACCTGAGAGCTTCACCGCCCCTGCACGGGACGGCTTTCACCTTCGGTGAAGACCTGTCCCACGAACGGTGCTCACGGGGCGGGTCCTGCTTTCCAGAGTGACCTCGCCCCTGCGGTACGGATGCCTGAGAGATTCCGGGGAGGATTTGCTCCTTCGGCGCCTCCGAGATGCCACTGCGGCACGCTCTCGAAGGACTCTCCCGCACGGGGTCTGCAGCCGTTGTCCAGCCTACCAGCGCCTTCCGGGGGGCCGCCGGTCCGACATTCCGGTCGACATCACCCCTGATGTGGCTTTTGGTGGTACCAACAGCTGTCGTCTTTGGTTGGAGGGACCGTGCAGACCGACATCGATCCGCGAAGCCTCATCGGCCGCCGCGCCTTCGACCGCGACGGCGCGAAGATCGGCACGGTGGACGAGGTGTATCTGGACGACGCGACCGGTACGCCGGAGTGGGCGGCGGTGCGGACCGGTTTCTTCAGCCGCGACGCGTTCGTGCCGCTGGAGCCGAGCGAGGTGGTGGACGACGGTCTGCGGGTGCCGTACGAGAAGTCGCTGATCAGGGACGCACCGGACTTCGGCGTGGGGCGGCACCTGTCGCCGGAGCAGGAGCTGCAGCTCTACCACCACTACGGCATGCAGGTGCCGGTCGCGGAGGCAGGCGACGGACCGCCGCGCGACTTCGGCGAGTTGGCCGGCGGCGACCCGCGGCCGGGCGACAGCACCTAGCGCGGCAGCCCGGATCGGGCGCGGGGCCGCTCAGCCGGCATGGCCGGCCGGGGTCGGGCGGCCGGTCAGCGGGATCGGCTCGGACCTGGACAATGCGGGGTCGTCGACCGGGAAGGTCCGCACCCGGCCGGGCACCGCGTCCGAGGGCACCTCGAAACGGATGGTCACCCGGCCGACCCCGCTGCCCTGGACCCAGCCGGGACCGTGTTCGGCGTGTTCGACGTCCTGGCCCGGCAGCCAGCGGTGGGCCTGCTCCGGTTCCGGCGGCGGGGTGACCGGGAGCTCCGGAGGGGCGTCCTTGTCGGGCTCGGCGCCGGGGCCGGATTCGCGGCGGGTCTGGGCGGCCTGGGCGAAGAGGTCCTCCTGGGTGAAGTCGGCCAGTCCGGACACGCCGACGCCGAGCAGCCGCACCCCGCCGGTGGTGTCCACGGCCTCGGCGAGCCTGCGGGCGGTCTCCTTGACCACGGCCGGGTCGTCGGTGGGCGCCCGCAGCGTCTCGGAGCGGGTGAGGGTCGAGAAGTCGTACCGCCGGATCTTCACCACCACCGTCCGCCCGGAGCGGCCTGCACCGCGCAGCCGCTGGGCGCAGCGGTCGGCGAGCCGGTCGATCTCGTACCGCACCCGGGCCCGGTCGGTCAGGTCGGTGTCGAAGGTGTCCTCGACGGAGATGGACTTCACGTCCCGGTCGGCGACCACCGGTCGGTTGTCGAGGCCTGCGGCCATCGCGTGCAGCGAGCTGCCGTGCGCCTTGCCGAGCAGCCGGACCAGCTCGGGCTCACCGGCCTGCGCGATCTCGGCGACGGTGAGGATGCCGGCCCGCCGCAGGTGCTCGGCGGTCGCCGGGCCGACGCCCCACAGGGTGCGTACCGGAAGCGGGTCGAGCAGCGCGCGCTCGGTGCCCGGCTCGACCACCACCAGGCCGTCCGGCTTGGCCTGCTCGGAGGCGATCTTGGCGAGCAGTTTGGAGCCGGCCAGGCCGACCGAGGCGGTCAGCCCGGTCGCGGCCATGATGTCGGCCCGCAGCCGCTCGGCGACCGCCCGCGGGTCGCCGGCCAGGTCGCCGGCCTCCAGGTCGACGAAGGCCTCGTCCAGGCTCAGCGGCTCTATCAGCGGCGACACCTCGCAGAGCAGGGCCATCACGGTGTCGCTGATCCGCCGGTAGACGCCGAAGCGCGGCAGGAGATAGGCGGCGTTGGGGCACAGCCGCCGGGCGTGCGCCATGGCCATCGCCGAGTGCACGCCGTGCACGCGCGCCTCGTAGGACGCGGTCGCCACCACGCCGCGGGGTCCGAGCCCGCCGACCACCACCGGCTTGCCCCGCAGGCTCGGCTTGGACGCCTGCTCGACCGCGGCGAAGAACGCGTCCATGTCCAGATGGAGGATGGTCGGCGTACTTCTCACACCACCGATCGTGCCGCACACCGCCGACAATCGCCGTACACCTGTACGGCACGGCGTCCGCCGGAGCCCCCGGCAGCGGCCACCGGCGCGGCCACGTCACCGGCCGCCGCGCACGTCGGCGTCCCGCCGCGGGCGGCTCAGACCGCCCGGTTGCGCCGCCTGGCCAGCTCGTCCGCCGGATTGTGGCCGACCAGCGTCTCGCCGGTGTCCACCCGCTCGCCGTGCAGCTCGGACAGCGAGCTCTCCACGTCCCGCCAGACCACGCCGACGGCGATCCCGAAGACCCCCTGGCCGCCCTGGAGCAGGTCGACCACCTCCGCGGGCGAGGTGCACTCGTACACGGTGGCGCCGTCGCTCATCAGGGTCATCCTGGCCAGTTCGGCCGGGCCCACCGAGCGCAGGTGGCGTACCGCCGTCCGGATGTTCTGCAGGGCCACACCGGTGTCGAGCAGCCGCTTGACGATCTTGAGCACGACCACGTCGCGGAAGCTGTAGAGCCGCTGGGTGCCCGAGCCGTACGCCGGGCGGACGCTGGGCTCGACCAGGCCCGTCCGCGCCCAGTAGTCGAGCTGGCGGTAGGTGATGCCGGTGGCCGCGCAGGCCGTGGGGCCGCGATAGCCGACCTGCTCCGGCTCGGGGTCGCCGACGGGTGCCGGTCCCGCCGTCCCCGGTTCCGCGGCGCGGGCCAGTGCCCCCAAGGGCGGATAGGGGCCGCCGACCGCCGAACCGTCGCCGGTGCTTCTCACGCCGCCCTCCGTCCCTCACGTCCCGAACACCGCGTGCACGTGCCACGGGACTTTCCACTTCGACGGTAGGCAGTCACTCGGGGTGCGTCAACGATCGCCACACTCGGCACGCCGAGTGAAATTGACCCCACGAGTGGTTTGATGTGATCGGCACCGGGAACGGCTCCCCGAATGGCCTCACAGGGCAAGCTTGCCCAGCCGGCCGTGCCGATCGGTCGGCCCGCCGGGCCGGCCCGGCGCACAGCCGGGCCCGCGCCGGATCACTGGTTGCTGGTGCCGAAATCCTCCGGCGAGATCTGATCGAGGAATTCGCGGAATTTCTCCACTTCGTCCTCCTGCTCGTCCGGGATCGCGATCCCCGCGTCGTCCAGCACACCGTCACTGCCGTAGATCGGCGTACCGGTGCGCAACGCGAGCGCTATGGCGTCCGACGGGCGGGCGCTGACCTCCACGCCGCTGGCGAAGACCAGCTCGGCGTAGAAGACACCTTCCCGCAGGTCGGTGATGCGGACCTCGGTGAGCGTCTGCCCCACAGCTTCGAGCACATCCTTGAAGAGGTCGTGCGTCAGCGGTCGCGCAGGTGTCATTCCCTGCTGCGCGAAGGCGATGGCGGTGGCCTCGCCCGGCCCGATCCAGATGGGCAGGTACCGGTCGCCTCCCACTTCACGCAGGAGCACGATCGGTTGATTGGAGGGCATTTCCACCCGGACACCCACAACATCGAGCTCGTTCACACGTCAACCCTAGGACGTGCCCGCCGGGTTTGGGTAGTCGGGCACCCCGGGCGCCGCCTGCGGGTGTCCTCCGAGCAGCGGGAATTCCCCGGTCAGCGCAGCCGCAATCGCAGTGCTGACCGCACCATGGCCGCATGCAGCCGAACCGACAGCTCGGCCAGCTCTTCCGCGGTGATCTCGGCGTGTCGGCGGGTCTGCGGGTTGCGGTGCCTGCGCAGCGGCGCCACCAGCTGCTCCACCAGGCCGGCCTCCCGGTCCGCGGCGGCCTTCACCGCCCGCAGATGCCGCGGTTCCAGGCCGCGGCGGCCCAGATCGGCGATGAGCCGGCCGATCACCACCGTGTCGGCGTCGTAGCCGCCGTCGCCGCCCGCCTCGACCAGCCCGTAGGACTCCCACTGGTCCAGCTCGGCCGCGCCGGCCCCGGTCGCCGCCAGAAGCGCCTCCCTGCCCAGCCGGAGCTCCTGGGGGCCACGCAGGGCCTCCTCGGGGCCATCCTGCGGCCGCGCGCCGTCGTGCGGCTGCCCGTCCACCTCGTCACCGGCCCGGCCGGGCAGTACCGGCTGCTCGCCCCGGTCCAGCCCGGCCAGATGCTCCTTGATCACCCGCAGCGGCAGATAGTGGTCCCGCTGCACCCGCAGGACGTAGGCGAGCCGCCGCACGTCCTCAGGAGCGAATTTCCGATACCCCGAGGGGGTGCGCTGCGGTTCGACCAGGCCCTCCGCCTCCAGGAAGCGGATCTTGGAGATGGTGACCTCGGGGAACTCGTCCCGCAGCTGCCCCAGCACCGCGCCGATGCTCAGCAGTGCGCCGTCCGTGGTGGCGGTGCCGTCCCCGGCACCGCCCGGCGTTCGCGGCATGAGCACCTCTCTGGAGGGTGGGATCCCCCCGGACGGCCCGGGAGGAGTCAGATGCCCCGCAGGCTCGAGTAGAAGACCAGCCGGTACTTGCCGATCTGCACCTCGTCGCCGTTGGAAAGCAGCACCGCGTCGATCCGCTCCCGGTTGACGTAGGTGCCGTTCAGGCTGCCCACGTCGGAGACGGTGAAGTAGCCGTCGGGGCCGCGGCGGAACTCGACATGCCGCCGGGAGACGGTGACGTCGTCCAGGAAGATGTCGCTCTGCGGATGCCGGCCCGCGGTGGTCAGCTCGCCGTCCAGCAGGAAGCGGCTGCCCGAGTTCGGGCCGCGGCGCACCACCAGCAGCGCGGAGCCCGGGGGCAGCGCGTCGACGGCGGCCTGCGCCTCGGGCGACAGGGACGGCATGACGGTCTGGCCGGTGGCCTCCGCCTCGTACGCCTCGATACCCGAGATCGAGATCGTGGACGTGGTCTCCGACGCGCGCTCGGACGGAGCACCGCCCGGCCGCAGCGGGGCACCGCAGTTGGAGCAGAAGCGGCTGGCCGCCGCATTCGTGAAACCGCACCTGCCGCAGACCGGCAAACCGAACCCTCCACCCGTGGTCGAGGTCGATGGTTCTCCGGAACCTATGCGAGCGGAGGACGCAGGGTCAACAGGCGCCACGCCGGGCGCACCGGAGTATCCGCCGCTCCTGCCCTGCCCGTCGTTCCTGAACAGCGGGCGGTCGGCGGACTGCTCGTCCTCCGGCGTGCTCCGTGGCGCGCGGTGCCGTGCGGTCGCCGGGTCACCCGACTGCCGCGCACTCTTGCCGAACAACTTCCCAAACAACTTCACGGGCGATTCCCCTTGAAAGACGCAGACCCGCCCGTAAGGCAGGACGAACCCTCACTACACACAGTTTCCACCACACCACAGTCCACCGACGCCCCGACCCCCCGCCTCATCGGGATGACGACCGAGCGTAGTCAGGCTGCTTCGACGGCCGCAAGGCGTCCACGACGATCTTCTGCGACCTCACCACATCTGCCGTGGCCTGCTCCTTCTCCAGCGTCTGCACCACCCCGCCCGGGATGTTCAGCGCCGGCTCCAGATCCTGCGGATTGCCGATCACCTTGAAGACGTACGGCTGGGACACCTGATGGCCGTCGATCCGCACCCCGTCCGTACCGTCGGTGAAGTACGTGTCCGCGACCACCCGCACGTTGTTGATCTGGATCGCCTCGGCACCGGCCGCCCGCAGTTCCTGCAGGGTGTCCAGCAGCGAGTCCGCGGCGACACCGCCGTGCGGGTCGGTGATCGTCAGCGTGATGCCGGGCCCCTGGGCCCCGACCGTGCCCGCCAGGATACCGAGTTGCTGCTCCTTCTGGCGGGTCTGTTTGAGCGCCTCCGCGGCCTGGTCGGAACTGGACTGGAGCTCGGTGCGCTGGGTCTCCAGGCCGCGCTTCTCGTCCTCCAGGCGCTGGGTGCGGTTGTCCACCTCGGTGAGGATGCGGACCAGGTCCTCCTGGCGGGCGCCGCGCAGGGTGCCGCCGTTGTCGCTGGTCGTGTTCACCTGGATGGCCAGGCCCAGGCCCAGCACGAACAGCAGCACCGCCACCGTCAGCTGGGCGCGGGAGGCCCGCGGCGGCCACAGGCCAGCGACCAGCCGCTGCCGGCCGCTGGGCTGTGGCGCGGCCGGCTGCTCCGGCTCGTCCGTCGTGCGGTCCGCCGCTGCCTCCTGCGGGGCGGGCGGCTCCTCGGCCTCGCCGCGGCCCGGGTCGTCGTTGCGCTCGTCGCTCATACCGCGGTCACGCCCGGAAGACGTGGCGGCGGATGGCCGCCGCGTTGGAGAAGATCCGGATCCCGAGCACGACCACCACACCGGTCGACAACTGCGCGCCCACCCCGAGCTTGTCGCCGAGGAAGACGATCAGCGCGGCCACGACGACGTTGGACAGGAAGGAGACCACGAAGACCTTGTCGTCGAAGATCCCGTCGAGCATCGCGCGCAACCCGCCGAAGACGGCGTCCAGCGCGGCGACCACGGCGATGGGGAGGTACGGTTCGACTCCGGTGGGCACGACAGGGCGCACCACCAGTCCGACCACGACTCCCACGACGAGGCCCAGTACGGCGATCACTACGAACCCTTCCCTGTTGCGGCGGTGTCCGCCTGCCCGCTGCTGCCCGCGACCGGCCGGGCGTACCGCACGATCAGGCTCGGGGCGGCCGCCAGGCGGACGTCCTTCTCCACGGTGACGCTCGCCCGGATCCCGTAGTTCTGCTCCAGCGCGTGCAGATACTGACCGTCCGCACTGTCCTGGAAAGCCGTGCTCAGCTTTTCCCCGTCACCGATCGCCAGCACCGTATACGGCGGCGCCAGCGGTCTGTTGTCGACCAGTATGGCGTCCCCCGCGGCCCGGATCGCCGACAGTGCCGTCAACCGCTGCCCGTTGACACTGATCGCCTCCGCGCCGGACGCCCACAGGCCGTTGACCACCCGCTGCATGTCCCGGTCGCGGACACGTCCGGTGTCGGCGAAGCCGCTGCTCTCCCGCGGGCCGCCGGCGTCGCCCTGGGACGCCTCCTTGGCGTCGTCCACGACCAGCTTCACCCCGCGGCCGCCGGCCGGCGTCGCGCCCGCCAGCAGTTCGAGCAGCGCGCTGTCGTCGCCGCCGTGGTCGTGCAGCGCGGCACGCTGCTCCGAAGACACGGTGTCACGCAGGCCGTCCACGTTCTTCTGCAGGCTGTCCGCGCTCCTGGTCTCCGACTGGACCCGGTCGATCAGCTTCTGCCGCTCCTTGGCCTCGGTGGGCGCCGCCCGGTGGGCCTCGGCGGCCCCCACGGTGACCACGACCGCCGCAAGCAGCAGGCCGCCGGCCAGTCCGAGCCGGCCGCTGAGCGAGGTGGGCAGCCGCGACGTGCCGACCTGGCCACGACGGGCCGCCGCCTCGGCGTACCCGTCGTCGAGGCTGTGCTCCATCACGTTAGTGAGCAGGGACATCGACGCGTCGGGCCGCCGCGGAGCAGCCCCCTTGGCGGGGCTGCTCCGATCGGGTTGCGGCTGCGGCATGCCGCACATCGTCGCACGTCGTGACCACCGCACTCGAACGGCCCCCTCAAGGTCCGCCGTCCGGGCGCGCGTTCACGCCGGAGCCGCCCCGCCGCTCAGCGCGGGGTCACTCCCCGGCGCCCTCCACGACCTGCGACCACTCGTCGAGCAGCGCCTGCGCCGAGCCGTCGTCCGGGCCCTCCGCCCACAGGTGGGTGACCGCTTCCGCCGGGTCGGGCAGCACCATGATCCAGCGCCCGTCCGACTCCACCACCCGCACGCCGTCCGTGGTGTCCACCGAGCGCTCGCCGGCCTCCTCGACCACCCGGCGCATCACCATGCCCTTGACCGCCCACGGGGTCGGCACGTCCCGCTTGAGGACGTGGGCCTGCGGGATACGGGCGTCGATCTGGCTCAGGGTGAGCTGGGTGCGCGCCACCAGGCCGATCAGCCGCACGAAGGCCGCGGAACCGTCGAAGACGCTGCTGAACTCCGGCACGATGAAGCCGCCGCGGGCGTCACCGCCGAAGATCGTGCCCTCCTCACGGCCGACCCGGGTCAGGTCGTCGGGCGACGTCGTCGTCCAGGTGACCTGGGTACCGTGGTAGGCGGCCACCTGCTCGGCGATCCTGGTCGTGGTCACCGGCAGCGCCACCCGCCCGCTGCGCCGCTCCGCAGCCACCAGGTCCAGCAGCACCAGCAGCGCGCGGTGGTCCTCCACGATCCTGCCGCGCTCGTCCACCAGCGACAGCCGCTCGCCGACCGGGTCGAAACGCACACCGAAGGCGGCCCGCGCCGACGACACGATCTCGCCGAGCCGTACCAGCCCCGCCCTGCGTCCCTCCTCGGTCTCGGTGGGGCGCGCCTCGTCCAGGCCGGGGTTGACCATCAGTGCGTCGACCCCGAGCCGGCCGAGCAGCGACGGCAGCACGAGCCCCGCGCTGCCGTTGGCGGCGTCCACCACGACCTTGAGGCCCGACTCCGCGATACCCGAGATGTCCACCGCACGCAGCAGCGCACCGGTGTACGAGTCGAAGACCGTCGAGGGGAACCGCAGGTCGCCGATCTCGCCGGGGAAGGCCCTGCGGTACTCCTGCCGGGAGAAGACCCGGTCGAGTTTGCGCTGGCCGGCCGCGGACAGGTCGGCGCCCCGCTCGTCGAAGAACATGATGTCGAGCGAGTCGGGCCGGCCCGGCGAGGTACGGATCATGATGCCGCCCGCGCTGCCGCGGGCGGTCTGCTGGCGCGCAACCGGCATCGGGACATTCTCCAGGTCGCGCACCTCGATCGCGCTGGTCTGCAGCGCCGAGATCACCGCCCGCTTGAGCGCACGCGCACCACGGGAGTGGTCACGTGCGGTGGTGACGGTGGCGCCCTTCTTGAGCGTCGTCGCGTACGCCCCCGCCAGCCGTACGGCCAGCTCGGGGGTGATCTCGACGTTCAGGATGCCGGAGACCCCGCGGGCGCCGAACAGGTGCGCCTGACCGCGCGACTCCCAGATGACCGAGGTGTTGACGAAGGCGCCGGCCTCCACCGTCTTGAACGGGTAGACCCGCACCGTGCCCGCGATGATCGACTCCTCGCCGATCAGGCACTCGTCGCCGATCACCGCGCCGTCATCGATCCTGGCGGCCCGCATCACGTCGGTGTTCTTGCCGATCACACAGCCGCGCAGGTTGGTCTGCGGGCCGATGTAGACGTTGTCGTGGATCACGGCCTTGTGCAGGAACGCGCCTGTCTTCACCACGACGTTGGATCCGATGACGCTGTGCTCGCGGATCTCCGCGCCGGCCTCGACCTTGGCGTAGTCACCGATGAACAGCGGTCCGCGCAGCACCGCGTCCGGATGGACCTCCGCGCCCTCGGCCACCCACACGCCGGGCGCGATCTCGAAGCCGTCGATGTCGACGTCGACCTTGCCTTCGAGGACGTCCGCCTGCGCCTTCACGTAGCTCTCGTGGGTGCCGACGTCCTCCCAGTAGCCCTCGGCGATGAAGCCGTAGATGGGCTTGCCTTCCTTCATCAGCTGCGGGAAGACATCACCGGACCAGTCGACCGGCACGTCGGCCTCGACGTAGTTGAAGACCTCGGGCTCCATCACGTAAATACCGGTGTTCACCGTGTCGGAGAACACCTGGCCCCAGGTCGGCTTCTCCAGGAAGCGCTCGACCCGGCCCTCGTCGTCGACGATCGTGATGCCGAACTCCAGCGGATTGGGCACGCGGGTCAGGCAGACGGTGACGAGTCCGCCCTTCTGCTTGTGGAACTCGATCAGCTCAGTGAGGTCGAAATCCGTGAGCGCGTCGCCTGAGATCACCAGGAACGAATCGTCCTTAAGGGCGTCCTCGGCGTTCTTGACGCTGCCCGCGGTACCGAGCGGCTTCTCCTCGTTCGCGTAGGTCAGCTCCATTCCGAATTCCTCGCCGTCCCCGAAATAATTCTTCACCAGGGATGCGAGAAACTGGACTGTGACGACCGTCTCAGTGAGCCCGTGCCTCTTGAGCAGCGTCAGAACGTGCTGCATGATCGGCCGATTCACCACTGGGAGCAGAGGTTTGGGCATGCTTGAGGTCATTGGGCGAAGGCGGGTACCTTCGCCGCCGGCCATAACAACCGCTTTCATGTCGGAAACATCCTCCTCGTGACTCAGCCAGCCGTGGTGTCCGCGCTCACAAGTCGGCGGACCTGCACCACGTAGAGGATCCCTGCCCACCAGTACAGGGTTGTACCCCAACCTGTGAACGCCCAGCCGAAAACAGCCGCCAGTGTCGCAAGCCACCCGCTGCCGTCGCTCAGCAGCAGCAGCGGAAAGGCGTACATGAGGTTGAAGGTAGCCGCTTTCCCGATGAAGTTCACCTGGGGTGGGCCGTAGCGGTGTCTCCGGAGAATCAGGAGCATCACCGCCATCATCGCCTCACGGGCGAGGAGCAGCAGGGTGACCCACAGAGGCAGGATCCCCCGCCAGGTCAGTCCGACCAGCGTGGTCAGCACATACAGCCGGTCAGCGGCGGGATCCAGCAGCCGGCCGAGGTTGCTGATCTGATTCCAGCGGCGGGCCAGCTTGCCGTCCAGGTAGTCGCTCACCCCGCTGAACGCCAGCACCAGCAGCGCCCACCCGTCGGCCTTCGGGCCGCCGAACTCGGGCCACAGAATCAGCCACAGGAACACCGGCACACCGACGAGGCGGGCCATACTCAGGATGTTCGGGACCGTGAAGATCCGATCCGTTTGCACCCGTGTCTCCTGGACCTCCACCGGGTCCCCTCCTGCTGTATCTACGTGCGTACGTTGCGGGCCGACTCTACCCCAGGCACAAAAAAGGCCTGGCCCCGGATCAAGGATCCGAGGCCAGGCCTCTAATAATTGTTCGGCGGTGTCCTACTCTCCCACAGGGTCCCCCCTGCAGTACCATCGGCGCTGAAAGGCTTAGCTTCCGGGTTCGGAATGTAACCGGGCGTTTCCCTAACGCTATGACCACCGAAACACCATGAAACACACACCACACCACCCAACCACCCCGCCATAGGGGGTATGGGTGTGTGGTGGCTGGTTGTTTCAGAACCACACAGTGGACGCGAGCAACTGAGGACAAGCCCTCGGCCTATTAGTACCGGTCAGCTCCACCCCTTACAGGGCTTCCACATCCGGCCTATCAACCCAGTCGTCTACTGGGAGCCTTACCCCATCAAGTGGGTGGGAGCCCTCATCTCGAAGCAGGCTTCCCGCTTAGATGCTTTCAGCGGTTATCCCTCCCGAACGTAGCCAACCAGCCATGCCCTTGGCAGGACAACTGGCACACCAGAGGTTCGTCCGTCCCGGTCCTCTCGTACTAGGGACAGCCCTTCTCAAGACTCCTACGCGCGCAGCGGATAGGGACCGAACTGTCTCACGACGTTCTAAACCCAGCTCGCGTACCGCTTTAATGGGCGAACAGCCCAACCCTTGGGACCGACTCCAGCCCCAGGATGCGACGAGCCGACATCGAGGTGCCAAACCATCCCGTCGATATGGACTCTTGGGGAAGATCAGCCTGTTATCCCCGGGGTACCTTTTATCCGTTGAGCGACGGCGCTTCCACAAGCCACCGCCGGATCACTAGTCCCTACTTTCGTACCTGCTCGACCCGTCAGTCTCACAGTCAAGCTCCCTTGTGCACTTACACTCAACACCTGATTGCCAACCAGGCTGAGGGAACCTTTGGGCGCCTCCGTTACCCTTTAGGAGGCAACCGCCCCAGTTAAACTACCCACCAGACACTGTCCCTGATCCGGATCACGGACCGAGGTTAGACATCCAGCACGACCAGAGTGGTATTTCAACGACGACTCCCCCCAAGCTGGCGCTTGGAGTTCACAGTCTCCCACCTATCCTACACAAGCCGAACCGAACACCAATATCAAGCTATAGTAAAGGTCCCGGGGTCTTTCCGTCCTGCTGCGCGAAACGAGCATCTTTACTCGTAGTGCAATTTCACCGGGCCTATGGTTGAGACAGTCGAGAAGTCGTTACGCCATTCGTGCAGGTCGGAACTTACCCGACAAGGAATTTCGCTACCTTAGGATGGTTATAGTTACCACCGCCGTTTACTGGCGCTTAAGTTCTCAGCTTCGCCACACCAAAATGTGACTAACCGGTCCCCTTAACGTTCCAGCACCGGGCAGGCGTCAGTCCGTATACATCGCCTTACGGCTTCGCACGGACCTGTGTTTTTAGTAAACAGTCGCTTCTCGCTGGTCTCTGCGGCCACACCCAGCTCACCGAGTAAATCGGATCACCAGACATGGCCCCCCTTCTCCCGAAGTTACGGGGGCATTTTGCCGAGTTCCTTAACCATAGTTCACCCGAACGCCTCGGTATTCTCTACCTGACCACCTGAGTCGGTTTAGGGTACGGGCCGCCATAAAACTCGCTAGAGGCTTTTCTCGACAGCATAGGATCATCCACTTCACCACAATCGGCTCGGCATCAGGTCTCAGACTATTGCCACCCGGATTTACCTGGATGACGTCCTACACCCTTACCCCGGGACAACCACCGCCCGGGCTGGACTACCTTCCTGCGTCACCCCATCACTTACCTACTACAAGTCTGGTCCGTCGGCTCCACCACTCCCCCTCACTCCGAAGAGATCAGAGGCGGCTTCACGGACTTAGCATCGCCTGGTTCAGCACTGGGCGCTTTACAGCGGGTACCGGAATATCAACCGGTTGTCCATCGACTACGCCTGTCGGCCTCGCCTTAGGTCCCGACTTACCCTGGGCAGATCAGCTTGACCCAGGAACCCTTAGTCAATCGGCGCAAGAGTTTCCCACTCTTGTATCGCTACTCATGCCTGCATTCTCACTCGTGAACCGTCCACCACTGCCTTCCGGCGCGGCTTCACCCGGCACACGACGCTCCCCTACCCATCCGTACAGGCGTTGGCCCTATATGTACGAATGACACGACTTCGGCGGTACGCTTGAGCCCCGCTACATTGTCGGCGCGGAATCACTTGACCAGTGAGCTATTACGCACTCTTTCAAGGATGGCTGCTTCTAAGCCAACCTCCTGGTTGTCTCTGCGACTCCACATCCTTTCCCACTTAGCGTACGCTTAGGGGCCTTAGTCGATGCTCTGGGCTGTTTCCCTCTCGACCATGGAGCTTATCCCCCACAGTCTCACTGCCGCGCTCTCACTTACCGGCATTCGGAGTTTGGCTAAGGTCAGTAACCCGGCAGGGCCCATCGCCTATCCAGTGCTCTACCTCCGGCAAGAAACACACGACGCTGCACCTAAATGCATTTCGGGGAGAACCAGCTATCACGGAGTTTGATTGGCCTTTCACCCCTAACCACAGGTCATCCCCCAGGTTTTCAACCCTGGTGGGTTCGGTCCTCCACGACCTCTTACAGCCGCTTCAACCTGCCCATGGCTAGATCACTCCGCTTCGGGTCTTGAGCGTGCTACTCAACCGCCCTATTCGGACTCGCTTTCGCTACGGCTACCCCACACGGGTTAACCTCGCAACACACCGCAAACTCGCAGGCTCATTCTTCAAAAGGCACGCAGTCACGACACCAAATGCAAGCACTTGATGCGACGCTCCCACGGCTTGTAGGCACACGGTTTCAGGTACTATTTCACTCCGCTCCCGCGGTACTTTTCACCATTCCCTCACGGTACTATCCGCTATCGGTCACCAGGGAATATTTAGGCTTAACGGGTGGTCCCGCCAGATTCACACAGGATTTCTCGGGCCCTGTGCTACTTGGGTGATCTCCAAGAGAGCCGCTCATGTTTCAGCTACGGGGGTCTTACCCTCTACGCCGGACCTTTCGCATGTCCTTCGCCTACACAAACGGTTTCTGACTCTCCGACCGGCCGGCAGACCGATCAAGGAAACTCCCACGACCCCGTATACGCAACCCCTGCCGGGTATCACACGCATACGGTTTAGCCTCATCCGGTTTCGCTCGCCACTACTCCCGGA